>NC_019964.1:2400000-2700000 GCF_000328525.1 Halovivax ruber XH-70 | reverse complement strand
TCACTCGCGGCTCCCCGAAGAGCGCCATCGAGACGGCGAACATCCCCGACGGAACCGGATTGTACTTCGGGTAGAGGCGGCCGCCGTCCTGAACGAAGAACCAGGGGCGGACGGCGTCGGCGAGTGGGCCCGCCTGGAGCTCCACCTGCCCCTCCAGGAGCATCGCCGCCTGCAGCAGGTAGACGGCCTCGTCGTCGTTGGTCGAGTGGTACGGAAAGAGTCGCGTGGCGAGGACGAACACCGCCAGTCCCGCGAGGAGGGAGACGGCGAGCGCGAGCAGGCGGTAGCGGTCCGTCGGCGTCAGTTCGCCCGCAACGAGACGGCGGCCGAACCGGCGGCCCCGACGGACGGACCGGCGGCCGCGGTCGAGGAGTGGCCGGGATGGGGAACGGGGCGGGGACACGAATTGTGTGGGGGTGGCGCTCGCTCAGACCGGGACGCCGGCGTCGCGCATGAGTTCGATCGTCCCCTCGACGTCAGAGAGTTGCGTCGGGTCGACGTCGGGAGTGTTCAGTTCGTCGGCGCTCGGGAGTTCGCCGATGGGGTCGACCCCCTCGATGACGGGATACTCGTACGTCCGGCCGGCGAAGTACGCCTGGGCCTCCCCCGAGAGGAGGTGGCGGACGAAATTCTCGGCGAGTTCGGGGTCGCTGGACTGGTCGATGACCGTGGCGCCGGCGACGTCGAAGGTCGCGCCCGCGTCGCCGTCGGTGAACGCCGTCGACACTGGCGCGTCGGGGTTCCCGGCCAGATGGCGCTGGATGTAGTAGTGATTGGCAAACCCGGCGTCGATCTCGCCGCTGGCGACCGCCCTGGTGACCTCGGACTCGTAGCTGTACTCCTGGACGCCCGAATCGAGGACGCCTTCGAGCCACGCCTTCGTCGCCTCGTCGCCCTCGATGATCCGCATCGACGTGACGAAGCCCTGGAACGAGCCGTAGGAGGGTGCCCAGCCCAGCTGGCCGTCGAAGTCGCCCGCGAAGGCGTCGATCGAGTCCGGGATCTCGCTTTCGTCGTAGGCGTCGGTGTTGTAGGGGATCGTTCGGGCCCGTCCGGAGGTCCCGACCCACTCGTCGGTGGCAAACGTCTCGTTGGCGACCATCTCGGTCACGTCACTCGAGAGCGATCGGGTGCGTCCCTCGTCCGCGAGCGTCCCGAGCGCCCCGGAGTTGACGGTGAAGAAGACGTCGGCCGGCGTCGCCGACCCTTCCTCGAGGATCAGGTTGACGAGGTCGGCCGAGCCGCCGGGATTCTCCTGGACCGTGAAGTCGTCGTACCGGGATTCGAGGTGGGAGAGTAACTCGCCGACGAGCGCCTGTCCGCGGGCGTTGTAGAGGACGAGTTCCCCCGCAAGCTCCGGCAGGTCGTCCATCGGCGTGCCGCCGGGTTCGGGAAAGCCGCGCCCGGAGCCGATCTGTCCGAAGAAGTCGTCGTCGCCGTCCTCGTCATCGTTCCCGCCGATCAGTCCCGTACAGCCGGCCAGCCCGACCGATCCGAGGACTGCCGAACTGGCGAGAAAGGTGCGCCGTCCGCCAAATTTCCGTTGTTTCGTCATGGTTTTAGGTTTGCCTAAATAAACTTATACCCGTCGATCGACCGTCGCGGTCCGGCGTGCTTCGAGCGCGTCGAGGCAGTCGAGCCAGTCGAGCATGTACTCGCCGACGTGGGTCAGGAAGTCGCCGTTCGTGAACTCGTCCCAGTCGCCGCGGGCGAGTTCGCGCCCCATCGCCTCGAACGCCTCGGCGTAGGAGTCGGCGTCGTCACCGACTTCGTCGATTAGCTCCCAGAGGTGTTCGTTGAGTTCGAGGCCGGGGACTTCGTTGTTCAGGTCGTCGAACGTGCTGCGTGGAGCCTTGTTGTGCTCACACAGCGGCGCTCCGTTGTAGATTTGCGTTCCGAGAACGTCGCACGCCCGTTTGAGGAAGACGCCGGACCAGATATCGTCGAACCGACCCACGTCCCACGCGTTGTCGTCCATCGGCAGCTGGTAGAAGGCGGGAATCACCTCGCGGCGGAACGCGAGGTTCATCGAGCAGACCGTGAGGTAGTTTTCGCGCGCGGCGACGAAGTCCTCACCGAAGTCGTCGCGGCTCGTCCGCGTCTCGGCCTGACCCTCCAGATCGCCGTCCATCAGGATCCTGACGGCGTCCAGGTCCGGGACGTTGGTCCACAGTCCCTGGGAGGCGACGACCTCGCCCGAACCGATCTCCGTCGTTCCGGTCTCGATCGTCTCGTCCATCGCGGCGTAGGGGTAGCCGCGGGGATACAGACCGTGTTCGTCGGCGTTCTGATAGAGGACGTTGACCCACTGTTCGTCGGAGGCGACCTCCTCGATCTCGCCCGCGAACGCGAGGTTGTCCATGTGGGTACCGAAGAAATCCACGTCGTCGTGGGGGAGCGTGTCGTCGTCGATGAAAAAGCCGTACTCGAACTCTTCGTTTGCCCACATGTACAGGAGGCCGAAGCTCGTTTCCGCGTGACTCGCCGCGGGGACGACGTGACTGAACTCCGCGACGTCGTGGTCGGCGTACCACTCCTCGCGACGGGTGCCGTCGAAGACCTCGCCGGAGACCTCGAGATCGTCGAGCATCGCCTCCATCTCGTCGGCGTCGCAGAAGTCCTCCGTGACGAGGAGGAAGTGGAGCCGCGAGAGATCGAACCCGTAGGTGCGTGCGTTCTCGACGTAGGATCGCAAACAGTCGTACTCTCGGATCGTCGGGACGATGACGCAGGTATCCGTCTCCATCACTCACATTGTTTTAGGCGAGCCTAAAAAGTGTGCCGGTCCTCGGGTGCTGCCGCAGTTGCCCGAACGTCTCCGATCGAGAGGCCGAGGACGGCCGCTGCGGCCCCACCACCGACCACCGTGATTCCGTTTTTCAGCGCGTGGTCGAGGACGGCCGCGGCCAGCGCCGTCCCTGCACCGATTGGTGTGAGCCCGACGACGAGTGCGGTGAACGCGGCCTCGTAGAGGCCGACGCCGCCCTGGGTGAGCGGTAAGACCTTCGCCAGGTTTCCGACACTGACTGCCAGTGTTCCGACGACTAGCAACGAACCGCCCCCGAGGCCACTGTCGAGGGCGACGAGCACCATGATCGCGGTGGCCACGTCGACCAGCCAGATCAGCAGACTCGTCGATCCCACGATCAGGAGCGACCGCGGGTTCCCCGCGACGCGTCCCACGTCGAGGCCAACCTTGCGCACCCACGCGAGAACAGGTGCCAGGCGCGCGGAGTGTTCAGCAGCCGTCCGCAGTCGTGCCGAAATCCGTCGACCGGCCGGCGTCCATGCCGCCGTTATCACGACGAGACAGGCTCCGACCGTCGCAGTGCTCACGGTCGCGGCGGCGAGCAGGACCGGTTGCGATCCCCCGGTGCCGGCGAACGTGCTCGCCGGTTCGACCGTGCCGCCGAGGAGCAGCCATCCGACCGCGACCCCGGCGAGGACCGTGATCGTCGCCAGGTCGAAGAGCCGTTCGACGGCCAGCGAGGCGACGCCCGTGCTGTAGGGAACGTCTTCCTTTCTGTTCACGACGTACGCACGAACGGCGTCGCCCGCCCGTGCCGGGAACACGAGGTTCGCCGATTGACTGACGAAGACGGCGGCCGTGAGCACTGTCGTCCCCGCCCGGTGGCCCATCGGCGACAGCACGTCGCCGTATCGGCGTCCACGGAGCGGCCAGGAGGCGGCGTACAGGGCGCCGGCGGTCGCCAGAATTGCCGGATCGGCGAGCGAGATCGTGGCGAGGAGCTCGCCGCCGTCGACGTTCCGCGCGGCGAGCACCAGTCCGATACCGACGAGTAACGTGCCGAAAAGCGGTCCGTAGCGACGTGCCGCTGTCGAAAGCGACCACTCGGCGTCCGACCGAGCGGTCTCTCCGTTCGATTCGGGCGGACCGTCGTCCATACCGACGCTGGTGCGTCCAAATATTTAAGCTCACCTAAAACGCTACCGTGCCGGTTTCCGATCCCGTCTCAGTGCGGTTCGGCCACCTGCATGCGTCACCTCCCCCGCGTCACTGGCTGCCCGTCCAGGCCGTTACCAGTTTTCTGCGAGGAGTTCCTGGGTGGCCGCTCTGACAGCCTCGTCGCTCGATCGCGCTGGCTCCCACCCGAGGGCGACGAGCTTCTCGATCGAGAGGGCCATTTTGGGGACGTCGCCGGTCCAGCCGCGGTCACCACCGGTGTGCTCGAAGGCCGGATCGAGGTCCATCTCGTCGGCGACGATCGACGCGATCCGGTCGACCGACGTGGTCGTCCGCGTACCGAGATTGAACGTGTTCATTTCCTCGTCGGCGTGAGCAACCACGTGGTACATGGCGTCGAGGCAGTCCTCGACGTGGAGGTAGGACTTCTCCTGGCGGCCGTCACCGAGGATCGTGAGCGTCTCCGGATCGGCGCGTAACTTCTCGACGAAGTCGGGAATCACTGCGCCGCGCAGGCGTGGCCCGACAACGTTGGCGAACCGGACGTTCCAGACGGTGAGGTCGTGGCTGTGAGCGCGCACGGAGAGCAGTCCTTCGTCCGCGAGTTTGCTCGCCCCGTACGCGCTGATCGGTTCCAGCGGTGCGTAGTCTTCGGGTGTCGGGCGGGGCGCCTCGCCGTAGACCGTCGACGACGAGGTGTAGAGCAGTTCGGTCACGCCGGCGTCGGCCATCGCCTCGAGGACCGTTCGCGTCATGCGAGTGTTGTCCTCGAACTGCGCGTACGGCTGGTCGGTGTCGACGTGCTTCGACGCCGCCAGGTGGACGACCCGGTCGATCCCGTCGAGGTGCCCATCGAGCGCATCGCGCTCGCGGAGATCGGCCTCGACGAACGTGACCGCGTCGGGGAGTCGGTCCGCGTCACCGTTCGAGCAGTCGTCGACGACGGTGACGTCTGCACCGTCGTCGACCAGTCGTTCGACCAGATGCGAGCCGATGAATCCTGCGCCGCCGGTCACGAGAACCCGTCCACTGGAGAGACGCATACGCGACCAGTCGGGGGTCCCGAAAATAATCCTGCTGTTCTCTGGATTCCGGTGTGCTTCGGCTGGCGAACGAACTCAGCAAGTCAGTTCCAACTTAAACCCCCGGACCGGTGGGACTGACTCACAGCCTGTAGAATGCGACCTCTTCACAATATTGCTGTCCGTCGCCGCTCTGTCTGGGGATTCTTCGATTGATACGGCAGCCGCCATTCGGAATCGGGACTCACGAGGAGCGTTAGACTTTTGTAGAAGGACAAACAACGAATCTTTGAGTATGAGTCAGCGAATGCAACAGGGACAGCCGATGATCGTCATGAGCGAGGACTCCCAGCGCGTCAAGGACGAGAACGCGCAGGAGTACAACATCAGTGCCGCGCGAGCGGTCGCCGAGTCGGTCAAGTCCACACTCGGCCCGAAGGGCATGGACAAGATGCTCGTCGACTCGATGGGATCGGTCACCATCACGAACGACGGCGTCACCATCCTGCAGGAGATGGACATCGACAACCCGACGGCCGAGATGATCATCGAGGTCGCCGAAACCCAGGAGGACGAGGCCGGTGACGGCACCACGACTGCCGTCGCCATCGCGGGCGAACTCCTCAAAAACGCCGAGGACCTCATCGAGCAGGACATCCACCCGACGGCCATCATCAAGGGCTTCCACATGGCCGCCGAACAGGCTCGCGAGGAAGTCGACGATATCGCCACGGTCGTCGACACCGAGGACGAGGACCTTCTGCGCTCGGTCGCCGAAACGTCGATGACCGGCAAGGGCGCCGAACTCAACAAAGAGCACCTCTCCCAGCTGATCGTCGACGCCGTCCGCGCGGTCACCGTCGAGACCGACGAGGGCGAGAACGTCGTCGACCTCGAGTTCCTCAACATCGAGACGCAGACTGGCCGCTCCGCCGGTGAATCCGACCTCCTCGAGGGCGGCATCGTCGACAAGGACCCCGTCCACGACGACATGCCGACCGAGGCCATCGACGCCGACATCCTCCTGCTCAACGATCCGATCGAGATCGAGGAGGCCGACGTCGACACCGAGGTCTCGGTCACCGACCCCGACCAGCTCCAGCAGTTCCTGGACCGCGAGGAGAAACAGCTTCGCGAGAAGGTCGAGCACATCGTCGACCTCGACGCCGACGTCGTCTTCTGCCAGAAGGGTATCGACGACCTCGCCCAGCACTACCTCGCGAAGGAGGGCATCCTGGCCGTGCGCCGCGCCAAGAAGTCCGACCTCGAGTTCCTGCAGGAGGTCGTCGACGCCGCCGTCGTCTCCGATCTGGAGAGCGCGACCGAAGACGACCTCGGCTTCGGTGACGTCACCCGTGACGCGGCGGACGAGCTGTTCTACGTCGAGGGTGACGACGCCCACGGCGTCACCCTCCTCCTGCGCGGCTCCACCGACCACGTCGTCGACGAACTCGAGCGCGGCATCAACGACGCGCTGGACGTCGTCGCTCAGACCGTCTCCGACGGCCGCGTCCTCGCCGGCGGCGGCGCCATCGAGGTCGAACTCGCCTCGCGCCTGCGCGACTACGCCGACTCCGTCTCCGGACGCGAACAACTCGCCGTCGAGGCCTTCGCCGACTCGCTCGAACTCGTCCCGCGCGTCCTCGCCGAGAACGCCGGCCTCGACTCCATCGACACGCTCGTCGACCTGCGCTCCGCGCACGACGAGGGCGACGTCCAGGCCGGCCTCAACGCCTGGACCGGCGACGTCGAGAACACCGCCGACGCCGGCATCGTCGAACCGGCCCACGCCAAGGAGCAGGCTGTGACCTCCGCTTCCGAGGCCGCGAACCTCGTCCTCAAGATCGACGACATCATCTCCGCCGGCGACCTCTCCACCGACAAAGGTGACGACGAGCAGGGCGGCGCGCCCGGCGGCGGCATGGGCGGGATGGGCGGCGGCATGGGCGGCATGATGTAAACCGACCTTTTACACTGTCGTTCGGAAGACGCGTTGCGTCTTCCGTGATGACGAGAGGCGCAACGCGCCTCTCGAACCACGTTCGTGTCGCGGCGGGTGCGCCAGTGGCGCACCACGCCGCGACGACACTCGGTAAAAGGTCGATCAAAAGTACTCCTCCTTCCGTTCCGGCGCGGCGCTTCGCGCCGCGCCCTCCACATCAGTCGTCGGCCCGCTCACTCACTGCGTTCGTTCGCGGTTCGATATTCTAGTGTCGACCAGCCGTTCCCGTGCTCGCGTGCCCTGGTACCCCTCGAAGCCCTCTGGAACGGCGGGGAACTGTCGGAAGCGAATCTCCAAGACGTTCGTAGCAAATACGAGCAGCTCGATGCCAGTGGATTCGGTGACGACGCTGACAAGTTGCTCTCTCAGAGTGGGACTCGGGTCGAATAGGGTACCTGGAGATGAAAAATGTCAATGACCGACTCGACAATGGACTTAAAACTAAGGACAAGTTCGTCGAGTCGCTCGGAAAGTTCGAGGGCGGCAGTATCGCTATCGGAAATAGCGGCTATTGGGCGGTCGTGATCGGAACGAAACGGAATGGGATAGCGGACGACCTTGATCCGAACAACTTCATCAGGGGAAGTGACGTCGGACCCCGAGAGTCGTTAACCCCCATCCTGAAAAACGGCGAAGAAGTCGATAAGGACCTTCGCGGGATCAACAGCGTCGGCGATGTCGCTTCGACGAGGTTGGAAACCGTTGTTTTAAATGAAAAATGTTGGTGTGGCTGTTTGTTGTGGTCGACAATTTCCTCGGCCTGAATTGTATCCTCGCTCGTGCTTCCCGCACCACCTTCTACCATTATATGATGTAAGATTTGGTTAAATAATTCACGAATGCATAATGTTTAATAATATGGTGCTGGTAGGACACTTCATGAAATATATCTGTGCCACACTCACAATTCTTTATATAATATAAATTAAAAAGATTTATATATAATTGAAATAAAGTCCAGATTGCAATGGTGAATAACAAACAGTTAAACAGGCGAAAGTTACTCAGAAACACGGCGATTGCCGGAGGTGCATCAGTAAGCGCTTCAGGAGTGACTGCGGGAAGTACTGACGAATCGGACCGTTCTGATGAGTATACTCAGGAGCACGCAGAATCAACACTATTTGAAATTTCCGACGGTGAAGTTCGGGTGAAACCAGACCACGTCGGTTCCCCTCTTGAACGATCTGCAGAAAGGATCAATGATCTCTTTTCAGACGACACGATAATGATTGAGGGAACTTATGAGGGCGAGTTCGACATCTCTCATTTGTCTGGCTTGGAACAAATTGCAGAGGATGATGGGGTGGGCGCCATGCACCACGGGGAGAACTCGTTTTCGGGAGATCGTAGCACCTGGGGCACCCCTTATCAGACTCACAGAGTCAAATTTGATAGCGACCTCAGTGAAGAAATTTCGTATGCTCTCGGAGAAATGGGTGATTATGCGACCATCTTGGCCATAGTTGTCGGTGTATCTGGTATTGCCTATGCGCAAAAAGTCGCTGCATTTGCAGCCGCCTGCGCTCTCTATCTCCACAATAGATCTCGCCGTTTTGACCATTACAACAACGGTCACGGCGTAGACTTCAGGTTCCGGTGGGCGGAAGTCCCCACCAACAGTACCTGTGGAGCAATAATTCCTGGTGGCACTTGCGATGACATCTCTTGGGGCCCATTCGATGGCCCTGTCGTATTCTATGACAGTGACTATGGTTCACAATAATTTGTAAATATATTTAATTTCAGGATATACCTGAGCATATACTCTCTCGCGAGGTAGTGGAAGATTCTGTAGCACGCGATGCATTACGTTTCCCGCTATCAGTTGAGGGCAACCAACCGGGATTCAGCGGAAACTCCAGAATTATTATATTATTAAATACTTAAATTTCAATCCAAGTTACACAGTGCTGACGTTGAGCGTCGTTCCAAAGGCGAATTCCTCTCCTTGATCGGGCCTGCAACTACTCTGTAAGAGGTAATACGGTGTTGGAGCCATGACGTTTTCCTGCCTTGATAGATGTTTCGGACGGCAAATTCGAGTACCATCCCGCGAAATGACAGCATTCGGGCGAGCGTACGTCGGCGAAAAGTGGCGGTTTGTCGGGGTGAAAGGCGATTCGTCGTCCCCGTTGGTCGCACCCGTTTGAGCAGATCAGCACGATGTGAAGGGCTTGTCAAGCGCTGAGCCGCTTCGCGAGGGGATCGGGTCGTTGCTCTCGGGCCGGCACCCGTATCGTATCGTCCAATTTAGGAACAACGGATCAGATGTCTGGGCGCTATTTCCTTCGAATTCCTGTGAATGTGATCATAACGGAAATAGCGTTATACCACAGCGTAATCGAGCAATCTTCGCCCCGGATGGCCAGGGAGTTCGTGTTCGCCAGCAGCGCAATTTGAGCGTTCGAATCGATCGGCCCGGTCGTCGTTTGAAGTGTTCCCACGCTCGAATACGCGCCGTCCGATTCTGGTCTCGCCGGGCTGAGACGCGTAGCAGCGCCTCCCAGATCCGCATCGCGTACCGATCACATGGGTAAGAGAATGTCGTTGGATTGGGTACCCTTCCGGAACATAATCCCAATCCTTGAAGGTAACCAACTCGGATTGCGCTCGTCAATCGCGTCCGTATTCCTCCGGTCTTCCTCAACCGCGACCAGTCAACGACGACGTGCACTCAGCTAAGTAGCTGAATTCTGACGGACCTCTCACCTCCCAGGCCCTGTATTGGTACGCTTTATCCAATCTGGGGGTTGAAAATACTTGAATTTCTTTTAACCATAACAACCGCTCTTTGTTCATTGTGATGTATCTAATTCATCATGACGGGAGTATGTTAGCCGATTCCTGAACCCTGTAAGAGTTTGAGATCGATTTATCTATGGAGCTTTTGAGCTAATAAATAAATTGCCTTCACACACCGGTTTAGAGTTGGGCCTCGGTTCACTCCAATATACATTCTCGGAACCATTACAAAACCAATAAAAATTAATAACACAATTGGAACATCATATTGGATTCTATTCCCCACAACTACCAATTTTTGAATTCCGACACCTCCTAACAGTACCATCGAAATACCTCCCGTCCCTATCAGTAAATGAACGGGTAAATTTTCTCTGGAGTCTGTTCGAATATATATTATAAAATCGCTAACAATTATGCCCCCAATAATAATAAATATGGTGTATAATACTGTTGTTGATAGCGGCATTTGCATAAGCGTAGGAACCATTAGTCCATTGGAAGTGGTTGGGTCATAATAGAGTTTATATTTTTCCTATTGCGGTCAGTGCTATTGCCGCGTCTCTACGTGATGTCGCATATCATAATATGAGCGACTTTCTATGCTCCCGGATTTGAAGAAAACCGTTCCAAAATAATCAATTATTCGGTATCCAAGTATGGATCCTTGATTACGTATCTGCTCACACGAATCATCTTTAATGAATTGGCTAATTTTTTCCGTAGCAATTTGAATGTCTATATTCGGATAATCGAATTTCACAACCGGGTCCTTCTCACTACCGTGTAATCCGATTGAAGCGTAATATCCTTCTTTATCATGTGAATAGAACGCATCATAGAGGTCAGAAGCGATCGATACTTCTTTGGAAGAATATCCAAGCACATCCATTATCTCTTGTGGTCGTATTTTATCGTCATCTCTAATCTGGAAAATACATGAGTAGTTGGGTTCAGTACCTGGCTTGACTGACAACCCTGTCAATTTACTCAACTCTAAACCCGTTGCAATATCTTCTAATTGTGACTTTATGGTAAAACTCGTTCCATGGTCTGAATGGAACTCTATTACATCTGCCACACGCAAGTCCTGAACATATAATTCTCCAGACTCGACATTCCCTGCGACGGGTAGTTTAACTAAAACTCTATCGTGAGCTAACTTGGCCAATTCACAAGTGGCCTCAACATCTTCAACTCCAACCCCTCGACGAAGTAGGATATTTATATACGAATCGATAATTCCTAAACTCTCGTTAGATCTCCCACGGTCCTCCGATATCAAATCAGATGTGATTATGTCGATACGCTCGCCATCTGATCGGAGCGCATATTCACAATGGTGTTTCAATTGCTTTGAGAAGGTATTTTGTAAATAAAATATGTCGTGCGAGATCAGTAGCTCCTCCAATTTGGCTAGTTTCCGCAATTTAGGCAAATCAACCTCCATCAATGAACCACCATGTTCCGTTTCATCCATTCTGTTTACCAAATATAAGTTTATCCAATACCGAAATAGTCAATTTAATATGTATATATAGTTAATATATTAGGATAAATAAGTGTGTTTTTGTACCACACCGCGAAAACCACGGCTCGATTCGTGCGGTGAGGTCGTGTCAAGCGCAACGAACGCATCAGCGTGCAGTTGGTCGATCGACCGGAATAACGATTTTCCAGCCCAACTTGAATCGTTACCAGTAGCCCTCGACCAGACTGAGGCCCGGTGATTCAGTCGGAAAATTCCATCATCCCAGCAATAAGTTGGCGACAGCTGTGTTGATCTGATTCGACGCAATGTAGCCGTCAGTGTCCAAGACCTTGTGACGGCATTTGCTGATTTCGGCCTGGATGTGGGTGGCGACGAGGATCGCGCTGCTCTTAGGGGTTGCACCGCGCTCTTGGAGAACGACGCGGCGTTCGAAACGTCGACCGACGAGGCGGTCGTCGTTGCGTCTCACGCGGTGAACCCAATAGAGTTGGTCGCGCTCGACCCGGACGAGAACACCTCGATCGCGCTCGAGCACGCGTTCAATGAGCCGATTGCGGCGATGGTATCAACGTTGGCGACCGCGGGCTGAGCGGGCCGGCGGATTAGCTCCGCAACCACTCGTAGGTCAGCCTGAGCGACGCCCCGCTCTCGCTGGTCGCGTCGTGGTTTCGCCTTTCGAGTTCGACGTTTTCAGCGCCCTCCAGCGCCGGACTCTCGCGGTTCTGGAGGAAAAAGATGTCGAGGCTGCCGCGGATCGTGTATTAGTCCACTTCACCTGGCGTCTCGTCGAGCGTGTTGACCTACCAGAGCGGACCCTCGGCCTCCGCACAGGCTGGCGAGATGAACCGGCAGGGTTCGCCAGGTCCCGGAAGTGCCTCGCATCCGGAGCCGAAGATCTAGGTTCCCTCGTTCGCTCCCGCGAAGTAAACCGACCTTTTACGCTGCGCTCGTTTCGCGCCGGCGGCTTCGGCGCACGGCGCGCCGATGCTCGGTAAAAGATCGATTAAAAGCTCTTCTCCTTCGGACCTACTCGCTTCGCTCAATCCACATCAGTCGTCGGCCCACTCACTCGGCCCGGCCTCGCTCGCGGCATTCGATCCTAACACAGACCAGCCTTTCCCCGTGCTCGCGTGCCCTGCGGGCACGCTCGCGGCCACAGAGGAAGGGGATCGGTCGGTGGCGCTGTTGGCCGTAAATCTGTGGTAGTCTCGATTTCCGGCACTGTCGGCCGATACCGTGGATCGTTTACGGTTCGAAACTGAACTGGAGGGTCAGTGAGCGCTTACGACGAGGAGGAGACGCCGTTCGACGCCTATCGCGAGCGCGTCGATCGGCCGTTGACGCGGTTGTTCATGGAGTACGGGACCGACCGTCTCGGCTGGTTCTCGGCGGGGATGGTCGCGAACTTCGTCGCGCGGATGGCCAGTCTGGTCGCGCCGTTAGTGCTCGGGACGGCGATCGACGCGGTCTTTCCGGCCCCGGAGCAGGCTGGCGAGTTTTCGCTCCCGATCGTGCCCGACGCGTGGTTGCCGGTCGGTCAGCTGCCGCAGTTCTGGTTCTCGGTGACGGCCATCGCGCTGGCGTTCGTGGTGACCGCGATCTTCACCTGGATCTACGGCGTGACGGCCAACCTCTTCGCCCACGGCGTGATGCACACCGTGCGGGTCGATAGCTTCGAGAAGATGCAGCGGCTGGACCAGACGTTCTTCGACGACAAGCAGACCGGCGAGGTCATGGCGGTACTCAACAACGACACCCAGAATCTTGAGATGTTTCTGGACAACGCCCTGATGAACTCGCTGCGCCTGCTCGTGATGGTCGCCGGCATCGCGGGCGTCCTCTTCTACCTCAACTGGCAACTCGCGCTCATCACGCTGGTCGCCGTGCCGCTGATGGTCGGCTTCACTCTCTGGTTCATGCGCGTCGCCGAACCGCGGTACGTCCGCCAGCGGTCGGCCGTCGCCCGGCTCAACACCCGTCTCGAGAACTCCATCGCCGGGATGGAGCTGACGAAGACGACGGCGAACGAGTCCTTCGAGGTCGAACGCGTGCGAAAGGCCTCGAAGAACCTCTTCGATCGGACGATCGACGTCCTCAAACTCACCTACCTCTACCGGCCGGGGATGGAGCTGCTGGCCGGCGTCTCCTTCGCCGTCACCTTCCTCGTCGGCGGCCTCTGGCTCACGACCGGGACGGCACCCGGTCCGCTCTCCGGGAGCCTCTCGGTCGGTGACTTCGTCGTCTTCTTGATGCTGACCCAGCGCATCGTCGCGCCGCTGGCAGAGGTCTCGAACATCGTCGACCAGTACGAGAACGCCAAGGCCTCCAGCGAGCGCATCTTCGGGCTGATGGACATCCCGGTCGCGATTCAGGACGACGAAGCGCCCGTGGCCCTCACGAACCCCGACGGACGCGTCGAGTACGACGGCGTCTCCTTCGCCTACGACGACATCATGGCCGACGAGGACCACGAGGCCGAGACCGTGATCGACGACGTCTCCTTCGCCGCGGACCCAGGCGAGATGGTCGCGCTCGTCGGCCCGACGGGTGCCGGCAAGTCGACGATGCTCAAACTCCTCATGCGACTCTACGACGTCGACGAGGGCGAGATCCGCGTCGACGGCCACGACCTCCGGGACGTCGCACTCGAGGATCTCCGTGAGGCCACCGGCTACGTCGGCCAGGAGACTTTCCTCTTCGACGGGACGATCGCTGACAACATCCGCTACGGCAGCCAGGACGCCCCGATGAACGAGGTGCGCGAGGCAGCGAAAGCCGCCGAAGCCCACGTGTTCATCCAGGAACTCGACGAGGGATACGATACGCGCGTGGGTGAGCGGGGCGTGAAGCTCTCCGGCGGGCAGCGCCAGCGAATCGCCATCGCACGCACCGTCTTGCAGGACCCGCCGATCCTGGTCTTAGACGAGGCGACCAGCGCCGTGGACACCGAGACCGAACTCGCCATCCAGCGCTCGATCGAGCGCCTGACCGAGGACCGGACGACGCTCGCCATCGCCCACCGCCTGTCGACGATCCGCGACGCGGACACGATTCTCGTCCTCGAGGACGGATCGGTCGTCGAGCGCGGCGACCACGAGGAACTGCTCGACGAGGGCGGCCGGTACGCTGCCCTCTGGAACGTCCAGGCCGGCCAGATCGACGAACCCGCGGAGCTCTCGGGCGACTGACGGTCGTCGAAACGGGCCTTTTTGCTCCGTCGCGCGAAACACCATTCCGTGCCCGAAGACCCGATTGCGCTCGTTCGCGGTTACTACGCCGCACTCGACACCCACGACTACGACGCGTTCGAGAACCTTCTCGCCCAATCGTTCGTCCAGCACCGCCCGGATCGGACGTTCGAGGGTCGCGACGCGTTCGTTCGGTTCATGCGCGAGGACAGGCCGATGACCGAGACGCGTCACGACCTGATCGAGGTGTTCGGCGCCAACGATCGCGTAACTGTCCGTGGCCGTCTACTCGACGGTGACGACGATCCCGTTTTCGAATTCGCAGACGTCTTTCAACTCGAAGCCGATCGAATCGTCCGTCTCGACACCTATACCCGCTGAGGAACGCATCGTCGGTCACGCCGAACAATTGTTCGGGCCCAGCTCGAGTTCCGTCCGTTCTTCGGGGTCCGGATCACGGACGCCACGATTGATCTCGATGATGTCCTCGTAGTTGGCCGGTTTCTCGCCCGGATCGGCCAGCCGCTCGACGAAATCCTCCTCGTCGAGCTGGAGGACGTCGATCCCGGTCCGGGCGTCGCCGACGCTGGTCGTGATCGGCTCGCCGGGGGATCCGACTTCGAACTCCCCATCTCCGGTGACCGTGACGTGGCCGGGGAGTACGGTTACGGATTCGGGTTCGGAAAGCAGCGTCCGGTGGATCGACTCGTAGAGCATCCGGGCGCCTTCGTCGCCGTCGCCATCTGAAAACTCCAGTTCGGTCCGGCCCACGGAATTCACGTGTAGCGTGTCCGCTGTTAGAACCGCTTCGTCGCCGACCAGGATAGAGATCATCTCGCTCGTGTGGCCCGGCGTGTACAGCGCCTTCATCGTGAGTTCGCCGACTTCGATCGTCTCGTTCCGCCCGAGTCCATCGAAGTCGACCTCGACGTCGCGTGCTGTGGCCCGCTCGCCCAGGTAGTACGGCACGTCGAGTTCGTCGGCCAGCCGGCGGCCGCCAGAGACGTGATCGGCGTGGACGTGCGTGTCGATCACGGCCGAGATCGTCAGGTCGCTCCCGGCGGCCGCGGCTTTCACCTCGTCTATGTCCTCCGTCGGGTCGACGGCCACGGCCTCGCCCGTCTCCGCGCAACCGACGACGGAGGAGAGACAGCCCTTGGCTCGGCGCTGGAGCTGGACCGCGCGGGCGGACTCGCCGATATCTACCTCGACGTGGTCGTAGACGCCGCTCCAGGCCTTCATCCCGCCGTCGACAGCGTTCACTTCCCGGTCGTCCAGTTCCTCGGCGAGCTGGGTGGCCAGGTTGCCCGAGGAGAGCCCCTTCGCACAGATCGTGACGACGCGGTCGTGGTCGCCGACCAACTCCTCGATTTCCTCGAGGTGGCCATCGACCGCTTCGTCGGGCCCGAAAGGGTAGTTCTGTGCCCCACGAACGTGCCAGGCCTCGTAGCTGTCCTCGGGACGCGTATCGAGCAATGTGTACTCCTCCCCGTCGTCCAGCAACTGCTTCAACCGGTCGGGAGCGATCGTGGTGACCATGTGGTCTGCGGACCACGCCGAGCGACGTAAGTCGTTGTCCGTCTATCGTGGATCGGTCGCCGGGCATGCGGATCGAGCATCGGTTCCGTTCGTCGGTTGGCCTGCACCTCGGTCAGATTCCGAGCGTCGCTCCGTCGGCGCCTCGACTTCGATTTCGACCGCACTGGAGCAGGAGGCTCTTCGGCCGATTGAGGCGGTTATCGCCTGGCGAACCGACTCAGAAGGTACTTGGCCCGGGGAGGGAGTATCTCGAGAGGAGACGATGGTCCGCGACCTCTCCGGGATCCGATCGCGAATCGAACACCACCGCGTTCGTACCTTCTTACTCGTCGTCTACGGCTGGTCCTGGGGGTGGGACGCGGTCTATCTCGCGTTCGGCTGGTGGGAGACGCTGCCGGTCTACATCAACACGTTCCCACGACAGTGGGGGCTTCCGATCGGCGCCGTGGTGATCGTCTGGGCGAGCGACGTCCCGCTACGGGCGTGGCTCGGCCGCGTGCTCCAGTGGCGATTCCACCCTGGTCTGTACCTTGGCGCGCTCGTCCTTCCCGTATTCGTAACCAACGTTCAACCGGCGCTCGCCGCGTTCGGCGGCGGCACACTACGCTACTCGCCACCTGCCCCGCTGTCCCTGCTACTGGGATTCTTCCTGCTCAACGTGATCCTCTTCGGCGGCGTCGAGGAGTTCGGCTGGCGGGGATTCCTTCAGCGGCAGTTTCAGGGCCGATTGTCGGTGCTTTCGGCGGGACTCGCCGTCGGCGTCCTGTGGTGGGCGTGGCACCTCCCGCTGTTCCTCGGCCACCCGAACTTCACCGCCGACCCGGCCGTCCTCCTCCAGTATACGACGTTCGTCGTCGGCGCGTCGACCGTACTCGGTGCACTCGTCAACGCCACCGACGGCGGCGTGCTCCCGGCGGTGGGGATGCACGCCGCGATCAACGTCGGAGCCGTCCTGGTTGGATCGGGCGGCGTCTTAGAGGGGGTGGTACCGCTCGCGTTCCTCGTCGGCTCGGGCGCGTGGTGGCTGCTCGCCACCGTTCTGGTGGCGCGCTACGGGCGTTCGATGATACCCGGATCCACGCTCGAGCCACTGTCGGAGCCGTCTGGTCGCTCGGGTCCGAGCCGTCCATCACCCTCTCGATCGGTACAGAATCGTCGCTGACCCGACCGAACGAGCGCCTCGCTTTTCACGATCGGTGGATAACGCTCGGTCCGCTCGTGTGACTCTCGTCGTCCGTCCCTCGATTTCTGTATCAGTTTTCCCCTCGGACGGTTCCCGGTCGTGCGAACCGTGCAGTCGACTCGATCACCACGTCCGTGTCGGGAGGAGATCGATCGCAGGCACGACCCGATTCTCACCGTCGACGGGGACGATGACGCGCATTTCCTCGTTGTAATCTGCCAGCAGTTCCCGACAGGACCCACAGGGCGGGATCACCCGTGCGTCGTCCGCATCGTGAGCGGGCATCGGGTACGCGACGGCGACGCTGGTTTCGATCTCGTCGTGACTGTACCCATCGGCGATCGCGGCGCCGACGGCGACCGGTTCGCCACACATCGACGCGCGGCCGATGCTCGCCGGTAAACTCACGCCCTCGTACACCGAGCCGTCCGTCGTCCGCACGCAGGCAGCGACGATGTGTGCGCCATCGAAGAAGTCCGGATCGAACGTGCGTTCGTTCGTCTCCGTGATCCGGTCGATGAGGGCTTCGTCTTTCGCCGAGAGTGGTTCAGTCTCCATATCGGTTCGATCCATAACGACGCAATAGGCTTTCTGTACTGTCGTTCCGATGGATAGGCGTGTTCCGGCCGTATCGAACACCGGAAATTATGTTGTATGTTTGTTATATCTGTCAGTTCGGGCGAGATACACGACGCGACTGTCGGACGAGATGTGCCTTTTTTGCGACGATGGTGGCCGCTCGGTGCAGGACACGTAGTCACCGGAACGACCACCGAAGCCGCTGTTTGAGAGGTAGGTCAATTCGCTCGAACGAGAGGAATACCGCTCCGATATGCTGTCACTCGTCGACGCCGTACGACGCAAGCAGCGTCAGGAGTTCTTGTTCGAGTTCACCGCCAACGAACTGGACGAGCCCCGTTTCTGTCTCGTAGTCGATTAGTCGGACCTCCTCCAGTTTTGGGAGGTGGGTATGGGTCAGCGCGATCCGGACGCGTTGGTGCTGTTCGTCGGCTGCTCGCTCAGTGTCTTCGTCCCGAACCCTGTCTGCAACACGGTCTACAAGCGCATCGTATTCCAGTGTCTGATCGGATGCGCTAGTCAGTGAGTTGAGGATCGCTCGTCGATGTCCGTTCGCTACTACCGACACAAGCCGATCGGGGGAGACCGCTCTCGCTCGATTCGCCGAACTGGCGAGCCCGTCGATCTGCTGGAGACCATGTCCGTCTCGCTCTGCATTCTCGTCCATACCCACATAACGGAGCCACTGCTGCCTGGGTCTATTCCATGGTGCACAAAGGAACAAGCCGATCCACTTACTCCTCGGATTCGGGGGTGAGGAGTGAATGCCGAACGAACGCCCCGATGGCACGACGCAGACGCTCCGTCACTGCTTGATCTGAAATCCCGAGTTCGTCCGCGAGCTCTTCGGTCGTACAGCCTCGTGGAATGTCGTAGTATCCCAGTCGAACGGCGAGCGAAAGCGCTTCGCGTTGTGGATCGCTCAATCCGTACCACGGACCAGACTCTGGGCCCGCAGGGTTGTATACGCGAACGAACTCCAGTGAGATGTGCGCGTCCTCACAGCAGGTTTGACACTGGCTCAACACTTCTCGGTGGGGGAATCGAATCTCGAAATCCCACTTTTTGGACGTTCCGGTGGCGCCCAGTATCTGTCCATCGTTGCCCAAGATGCATTTAAAGAGATGGTCCTGGCTCGCATCCCAATCGAGCCTGAATAGGGTTCTGTCTTCGAACACGTCCACCTCCGTGACGCTATTGACAGTCGGATAGCGCTCGACGGCTTCGAGAAAGCCGTTTTCGACCGGTTCGTAGACCCAGAAGAGTGGCACAGTAACGTCCCCACTCGGGACGAGCGTTTCGAGTTCGATGGCCGACGTTTCATCGAGATCGAGAATCTGCCCGAGCTCGAAGTCATCGGGTGGTATTCGAACCTCCGCTATCACACTCATGCTCGGTGGTACGACTAGATTGCCCCGGGTGGTACAAAAGGAAATGACATGGTACACCATGCTATCCGGATTTCCAACCGTTCTACTCGCCGGGAGAACGCACTATGCTGGCCACTCGCCCTGTTTGCCTGGGTCCGTGCCATGGTCCACCACCCTCATCGATTATCTGCCTGCCTGATGAACGCTCCCGCATGGCGACCGTCATGGAGTTTACGAGTCCGACAGCGGAGTTTCCACTGGGAACGGTGTTCGAGAACTTGCCGGGGGTGACAGTCGAACTGGAGCGATTGATTCCACACGAGACGCTAATCATACCGTACTTTTGGGTGCGTGGTGCCAAAGCGGAAGACATCGAGGCCGCGTTCGAAGCACACGCTGGCGTGAGCAACATTCGCCTTGTTGATAGCGTCGAGGCCGAGTATCTCATGCGTGCAGAGTGGGAGCAAGAGTACTTCGGCGTGCTGAGTGCGCTTGCTAAGGCTAACGTCGTCTTGCTCACTGGGATCGGAACGAAAGACGAGTGGCGCTTCGAGGTCCGCGGCGAAGGTCAGGAAGCGATCGCTGCGTTTCGAGATGACTGTCAGAACAATGATATTCCGATAGAGATCACCGCTGTCCACGCCATGCTTCCAATCCAGGGGGAGGGGTACGAACTGACCGAAACCCAGCGTGAGGCACTGGTATTGGCATACGAGCGTGGCTACTTCGACACCCCACGCGAGGCCTCACTCGAAGAGATCGCAGCAGAACTTGGCATTACCCAGCAATCGCTTTCGTCACGGCTCCGCCGCGGCCATCGACGCCTCATTGGAGCGACTCTCGTCAGTTCGTCGTGAGCTTCCTGGTGGCTCTTCACTTAAACCCACTGTATAATCAGTGGGGATCTTAAACCGATTCAGACCACTAAAATAGGTCAATATGGACACGATGGTGGCTGGGGTTGGAGTAGAAGCGGTCGAGTATCATCAGGAACCTGTGACCGTCCGTACGCAGTTTGACCAGGCGAAAACACCCGCAAGCGTGGCTGTTATCGCAACGCTGGCGGACGTGATGGGCGTTGACCCGGTTGAACTAGACCCGCTACACGCTACTGTTGACCCAGAGGCGTTGGATACACTCGTCTGCGTTCGAAACGGGACGGACGGAGATGTCCACGTTACATTCTCCCACGAGGATCACGAAATAACTGTACATAGCTACGGCGTGGTTACCGTCACACCAACGCCCGAACTAGTAGCGGCGGAACACGAGAGGAAGTGGGAAGACGATGTCTGAGGAAACGCCGCCCACGTCGAAAGCGGAATTGAACGCGGCGCTACAAACGCTCCTTATCGGGGCCTATAAGAATGGAATCGACGTGAAAGGCGGATTCGAGTGCCGGAACGGAGTCGAACACCCTGACTGGGACGTGATCGTCACCGAAGTCGCAAAGAACGACCAGTCGGAGTGAGATGCTGCGAGGGAGACCGGATCGGTAGTAGGGTATAGCGTTTCGATACCACCGAGACGTTGGGTTCTGATCAGTACCTAACCCGATGTCGGTATCCGTACAATCGACCCTCTCGCTATGCTCAGTCGCCGCTCTCGCCCGCTCCGCGGGTCCCGGTGGTCGCCGCTCCGGCTCGCCTTCGTTCCGAATCTCGCACTCACTCGGCCTCGCCGCTCACGGGTCACTTCGTTCCCCGTTCGCCGTTCCGAGACCGACTCCTTCGTTCCACTCAGTCGCCGCTCTCGCCCACTCCGCGGCTCCCGGCGGTCGCCGCTCCGCCTCGAGGATTTCGCTTCGCTCACGGGTCGTACCTCCCCGTTCGCACCGCCGAGGTTCGAACGGACGTGAGAACCTCGCACTCGCTCAATCCTCGCCGCTCACGGGTCACTTCGTTCCCCGCTCGCCATTCCGAGACCGACTCCTTCGCTGCGCTCAGTCGTCGCTCTCGCCTAACGCACTCTCGCCAACCGAGTCGTGCCCCTCGATGACCTCCTGTCCGCCCATGTAGGGGCGCAGGGCC
Organism: Halovivax ruber XH-70; assembly: GCF_000328525.1. Lineage (NCBI taxonomy): Archaea > Methanobacteriati > Methanobacteriota > Halobacteria > Halobacteriales > Natrialbaceae > Halovivax > Halovivax ruber. The sequence continues at coordinate 2,678,925 of NC_019964.1, read as the reverse complement.
TCGGGAACGGTGATCGTGCCGTCGTCGTTCTGGTAGTACTCCATGATGGCGACCATCACGCGCGGGACGGCGACGCCGGAGCCGTTCAGGGTGTGGACGTACTCGGCCGACTCGTGGCGTTCGGGGCGGTACTGGATGCCCGCGCGGCGGGCCTGGAAGTCTTCGAAGTTCGAGACCGACGAGACCTCGAGCCAGCGCCCGCCCTCCGCGGGACCGTCGTCCATGTCGTCGCCCGGCGCCCAGACCTCGATGTCGTACTTTTTCGCCTGGGTGAAGCCGAGGTCGCCGGTGCACATCTCGAGGATGCGATAGGGTAGTTCGAGCCGGCGGAGGACCTCCTCGGCTTCCGCAACGAGCCCCTCGAAGCGGTCGTCACTCTCCTCCGGGCGGACGAAATTGACGAGTTCGACCTTGTTGAACTGGTGGACGCGGACGTAGCCGCGAGTCTCGGTGCCGTGTTCGCCGGCCTCGCGTCGGAAGTTCGGCGAGTAGGCGGCGTACTTCAGCGGGAGGTCCTCGTCGACGAAGATCTCGTCGCGGTGCATGTTGGTGACCGGTACCTCCGCGGTCGGGAGCAACCAGAGGTCATCGTCGTCGTACGGCTCGTCGTTGTCAGCGCCGAGGCGGTAGGCGTCCTCGGTGAACTTCGGGAACTGGCCGGTCCCACGCATCGAGGCCGAGTTGACCGGAATCGGTGGGAGCACGTCGACGTAGCCGTTCTCGCGGTGGACATCGAGGAAGAACTGGATCAGCGCGTGCTCCAGTCGGGCGCCGTCCCCTCTGAGGAACTGGAAGCCGCCGCCCGAGACCTTTGCGCCGCGCTCGAAGTCGATCAGTTCCAGGTCTTCGCCGATGTCGTAGTGGGGCGTGATCTCGTCTGGCAGGTCGCGCAGGTCGTCGAAGCCTTCGCGCCGACGTTCGACGTTCTCGCTTTCGTCCGCGCCGACGGGAACCTCGTCGGCGGGGATCTGGGGGAGCCGGAGGAGCCCTTCTTCGAGCTCGGCTTCGAGGACGTCCGCTCGCTGCTCTACCTCCTCGAGTTCGGCTTTGAGTTCGTTCGAGCGCTCGATGGCGTCTTGCGCTTCTTCGTCTTTGCCGTCGCGTTTGAGTTCGCCGATCCGCTGGCTCACCTGGTTGCGATCGTGGCGGAGGTCGTCGCCGCGGGCTTTGAGCTCGCGCCACTCCTCGTCGACTGCGAGCAGGCGATCGAGATCGAGATCGACCCCCTTGTTCGCCAGCGCTGTCCGTACTTCTTCGGGGTGTTCGCGCACGTAGGTCCGATCGAGCATTCGTTGTGTGGTGGTTCCGGACGCCTCGCCTAAATCGTATCGGAACGCGTGACGCGTGCGCGAGCCGCGATCGATGTCGCCCCGGCTGTCACCGCTCGGACGAATGTTGAGCCCACGGAGTCTCGTGGGACCGATCGTGCCGAGCCGAATCGTTATTGGGCTCCCCCGTCCATCCCTCCGCTATGGACGAACATCTCGCCGCGTTGCTCGACGGCAACGACGAGCACGTCGAACAGGTCCCCGATGGAACGTTCGAGGCGGTGCAGGACGGGCAGGAACCCGACGTCGTCTCCGTCTGTTGTTCGGATTCGCGGGTCTCCCAGGAGGGCATGTGGAACGTCGACAGGCCTGGGGAACACTTCACGGCGAGCAACATCGGCAACCAGGTCTGGGACGCCGACGTCGGCGAACGGATCGTCAACGGGAGCGTCCTGTACCCGATTCACCACTGCGGGACGGAGGCGGTGGCGGTCGTGGGCCACACCGGCTGCGGTGCGGTGACTGCGGCGTACGACGTCGTCCGCGGTGAACCGGCGCCGCGCCCGCTCGGTGTCTCGAAGCTCGTCGAACTACTCGTTCCCGTCGTCGAGGCCGGGCTGACGGACGAGCGAGTCGATGCGGCCACCGACGGGACGCCGGCCGATGGGGTCGACGAGTCGACCGTTCGCGATCAACTGGTCGAGTACAACGTCCACACCCAGATCGACTTCCTGCTCGATGCACCGGAGATTCTGGACGACGTCTCCGTCTACGGGTTCGTCTACGATTTCCACGGCACGTACGGGCCGGAACTCGGCCGGACGCGCCTCGTCAACGTCGACGGCGCGACCGATCCGGCCTCGATTCGCGACTCGCTTTCAGCCTCGTATCACGACGCCGTCGCGACGCTCCTGTAACCGGCACGGATCGCTCGGTGGGTCGAACGCTGTCAGAAAATCGCCACACCGTGCCGCTCGGTCGCCACGGTTATCACGCCGTCTCGCCTATCATCCCATGTCAAATGCGCCGTCTCTTCGACTCGGATCTGGTGTTTTACGCCGCGGTCGGTGCGTTCACCACCGCACTCTTCCTCGTCGGGCTGGCTATCCTGGCGGCCATCAACCCCGGCGGCATCGGGACGAGAGAACTGGGTGGCTTCGTCGTCGGCTTCGGCCTGTTCATGGTCTCGTACGTGACCGCGATGGTCATCTACCGAATGGTCCCCGACGACATCGACGCGTCGTGATCGGTGGCAGCGTCGTTTCGTAGAAAATCGAAAGATGAGGGCCTCTGGAGTCCGATCACCTACGATACTGGAAGTCGGAACAGTTATCAGTGGCGCCCCCGTCTATTCAGAAGCAATGGCGAAAGGAACCGTTGATTTCTTCAACGACACTGGCGGCTACGGATTCATCGAGACTGAGGACGCGGACGACGACGTGTTCTTCCACATGGAAGACATCGGCGGCCCGGACCTTGAGGAAGGACAGGAACTCGAGTTCGAGATCGAGCAGGCCCCCAAGGGCCCGCGCGCAACGAACGTCGAGCGCCTGTAAGGCGAATTCGCTGAGGTATCGACTCTTGACTGCAGCACTTACCCTTCCGAGCAACGGCTGTCCTCTGTGGCGACGAACCACCCACCGAGCCACGGCCGTCCCCCTGTGCTGCCCACCACCCACTGCCACGGCCCTGTGATCCCATCGGACAGCCCGCGAAATCGATCGATCTTTTGACGGTGGCCACCGACGCCCACATATGAGCGAGCCGGTCATCCGCGGTGCGGACGACATCGAGTACGAATCGGTCGACGCTGCTGACGGCCTTGCGAAGGGCGTCCTGATCGCCGAGGACCACGGTGCGCCGAATTTCGCGATCCGCCGATTCACCCTCGACGCGGGCGCCGAGGTGCCAAAACACACGAACGACGTCGAGCACGAGCAGTACGTCCTCGCTGGCGAGTACGTCGTCGGTATCGGGGACGAGGAACACACCGTCTCGGCCGGTGATTCGTTGCTGATTCCGGCTGGCGTCCCGCACTGGTACCGGAACGAGGGTGACCACGACGGCGCGTTCCTCTGTGCGGTTCCAAACGGTGACGACGCGATCGAACTGATCGAGTGAGCAGGAGCGACGCGAGACGTGGATCGTCCACGCCGACAACGCATCGTGGTATCGCTGGGTACCCTCGGCCTGCTACTGATTTCCCGTCTCGATCCCGAGGCGCTGTCGCCGAGCTGCGCGGATGGGTGGCCGGGATCCGTCGGGTCACGTCGTCAGCGACCACTTCGTGACTTTTGTCGATCAGTCGTGCCCGGAGACCGGTACGGGTTCGTAGGGTTCTTCCAGGTACGCCTGGTCGCTCGCCGAGAGGTCGATCTCGAGCGCTTCGACGGCCTGCTCTAGGTGCTCGACGCTCGTCGTCCCGACGATCGGCGCGTCGACGGCGTCCTGGTGGAGCAGCCACGCCAGCGCGATCTGGGCCATCGTCACACCCTTCTCGGCGGCCAACTCCGCGACGCGCTCGTTGATCTCCGTCCCGCCGCCCTCGCGATAGGGGTGTTCGTACATGTGCTCTTCCGTCTCGCCGCGTGTGGTTGCGTCAATCTCCTCGTGTGGTCGGGTGAGATAGCCCCGGGCAAGGGGGCTCCAGGGCATGACGCCGACGTCTTCTCGCTCGCAGAGGGGCAGCATCTCCCGTTCTTCCTCGCGGTAGACGAGGTTGTAGTGGTTCTGCATCGTCTGGAAGTGCTCCAGCCCCAGCCGGTCGCTCGCGTGGAGTGCGTCGGCGAACTGGTAGGTCCACATCGAGGACGCACCGGCGTAGCGGATCTGCCCGCGTCGGACGGCGTCGTCGAGTGCCCGGAGCGTCTCCTCGATGGGGGTGTCGTCGTCCCAGCGGTGGATCTGGTAGAGGTCGATCGTGTCCATCCCCAGGCGTTCCAGCGAGCGCTCGAGTTCCTGCTCGATCGCCTTCCGGGAGAGCCCGCCGGAGTTCGGATTCGACTCGTCCATCTGGAAGTAGCACTTCGACGCGACGACCTGCTGGTCGCGGTCGTACTCCGCGAGGACGTCCCCGAGTACACGCTCGGACTCCCCATCGGAGTACATGTTCGCGGTGTCGAAGAAGGTGATTCCCAGGTCGATCGCTCGCTCAATGATCTCGCGGGACTCCTCCTCACCGAGGACCCACTCCCGCCAGTCGCTCGTCCCGAAGCTCATACAGCCCAGGCACAGTCGGCTAACCTCCACGCCCGTCGAGCCGAGGGTAGTGTACTCCATGCACGAGCTATCGCTTCTACCCTCAAAATACTCCGGGTGTCGGCGAGCACGAGCGGGTTCGGACCCTGGGCGAATCGACTGCGGGGTCGGAGGGGGTGCGACACGACCGTCCCCTGGCGTGACGGGGCCAGCACCGGCCCCTAGAACCCTCGAAGTCAAGGGTGGGTTCCTAAGTCGCGGACGCACGTGCGTCTTCAGTGAACGGACTGATCCCCCTCATGAAAACGGACACCTCTCGAGACCCCTGTCGCGATGATGGTGACCGGGTCACCGTTACCTACGATCGGTCGCCCGGCGAGCGAGCCGATATGAGCGTCATCAGGGGTGTCGCGTGTGCACTAAACGTCGACCCCCTCCGGCTGTCACCGCTGTACGAGGCTGTCGATCCCGATGCGCTCGCTCGACTGATGGACGGTGGCCAACGCACCGACGGCGAGCAGTTCGAACTGTCGTTTCGATACGAGTCGTGTGAAGTCACCCTGTACGCCGATGGTCGGGTGGTCGTCGAACCGGTCGCCGAACGTGACGCGACCGATTCGTTCGTCGATCCCCGTCAGTGAGCGGGTTCCGAGCCGGCTCCCTGGAAGATAGCGGTGAGGAGCTTTCGCTCGGCAGCGCTGATATGCTCGGAGAACGTCGCGGAACTGATCTCGAGTCGGTCGGCGATTTCGCTTCCAGTGTGCCGGCGCGGCCAGTCGTAGTATCCCATCTCGAAGGCCGTCTGGAGGACCTCGCGCTGGCGATTCGTCAGGTTGGTCCGCAAGAGTCGATGAAACGCCGTCCGCGCGAAGAGCGGGTCGATCGACGCCTTCTCTCGCTTCGAAATGGGTGTCGCGTCGGGATGGGCGTCAAGAAAGTCCGCGACGATCGCGCTGGCGTCGTAGCGCGCGGGTACCTCCGCGACGATCCGACCTCGTCCCTCCTCGCCGCGCACCCGACGGGGCAGTGCACCGCGCTCGGCCAGGTAGACGGCAGGACAGTCGCCGGAAACGAGAAATTCGTAGAGGCAGCGCCCATCCTTCGCCCGTAATCGCGTCGCCGACACCGTCTCGCGCTGGGTGACCGCCGTCTCGATCCTGTCACCGGCATCGTCGCTGACGGTGAAATACTCGGCGTACCGTCCGTCGGGACGTGGGAGCATCTTGGTCAGAACGACGCCGCACGAGGCCGCGTCGGAGATGCCGACGAAGGGGTACGACTGGTCCCGGAGACCAAGTTCGATCTCGACGACCCGGTCGGGGGACTCACTGGGTGTCGAATCTAGCATTCTATGGGAGAGATGCCGTAATTCCCTATGAACTTTCGGTCGCATACCTATCGGTTTGTGACTATTTCTGCCGGACGAGCCTCGCTCGACCGAGATGGTGCTTTCGAATTGGGGCTGCACGACCCGATGCTCCCGAACGGCGCCGTCCGAGTCGGTGCTCCCAAATTAGGACCGCACGGGCCGGTGCTAATGACTGCGACAACGGATCGAACTGAGGTGAAATGCGGGTCACTGGTCAGGAACCCACGAACAACGGCCGCATTCCGAGCCTTCTTGAGTCGTCTCTCCCACCCAGGAACATGAGCAACCCGACAGGTTCCGATCCGCCGGCGACCGAGCGGGACCCCGTTATCGAAGAACTGCACGGCGAGGAGATCGCCGATCCCTACCGCTGGCTCGAAGGCGACGGCGAAGCCGTCGACGAGTGGGAAGATGCCCAGAACGCCTACACCGACCAGTTTGTCGAGACCGAGCGCCGCGAGGGCCTCCGGCCGCAGTTCGAGCGCGTCGCCGAGCACGCGACCTACCAGTTGCCGGTCGCCCGCGGCGGGCGGTACTTCCAGCTGATCGAGGCAGCGGACGCCGATCAGCCCCGGCTCACCGTGCGCACCGAACGGGACGCCGAGCCGCGGACGCTGGTCGACCCGACCGAGTTCGGCGAGACGGTCTCGCTGGGCTGGTTCGTCCCGGACCCGGACGGCGAACGCGTCGTCTACGGGCTGATGGACGGCGGAACCGAAGAGTTCGACTTGCGCGTGCTCGACGTCGAACGCGGCGAGGTGATCGACCGGGTCGACGACGTCGGGCGCTGCGGCGAGTTCTCGGTCGCGTGGCAGGGGAACGGCTTCTACTACCAGCAGACCGGGAGCGCGGCGGACGACGAACTGCTCGAGAAGGCCATTCGGTACCACGAGATCGGCGACGACGGTGCGGATCGCCTCGTCACCGAGGCCATTCCGGAACGTCGCTGGCCGCAGGTCCAGGTCGACCGCGAGACCGGGCTGGTTCTGGTCTCGCTTGGCGAACTGGCTTCGGACACGGAGTTGTACGTTCTCGAGGACGGCGAACTGGTCCCGCTGGTCACCGATGTCGACGCGTCGCTCGAGCTGCTGGCACACGAGGGGCGAGTCTTCCTCCTGACGAACCACGACGCGCCGCGATTCCGACTGCTCGGTATCGACGCCGCGACTCTCGCCGACGGGGATGCCGCCGAACTCTCGTCCGATGCGGCCGCCCTCGACGCGTTCGAGCCCGTCGTTCCCGAGAGTGACGACGTCCTGTTCGACGTCGCGCCGGCCGGCGACGGACTGGCCGTCCACCGCATCCGTGACGCCCGATCGGTCGTCTCGCTTCACGATGCGGATGGCACCGAACGCCACGAACTGGCCCTGCCCGAGTACACCGGCGTCGGTCGCGGCGCCCTCGGCGGCAGCTCGGATACGGACGAGGCGTTCCTCGCGCTCCAGACGTTCGACCGGCCGTCGAGCATCGTCCACGCCGACGCTGGATCCGGGGCGGGGCCCGACGACTGGACCGTCGTTCAGGAACCCGACCTCCCGACGGAACTCGACCCGCGGGCGGAACTCGATCTCACTGTCGAGCGTCTCTGGGTCGACTCCACGGACGGGGCGACGGTCCCGGTGTACGTGGTCCATCGTGCTGATCTCGAACCCGACGGTGACGCGCCGACGATCCTGTACGGTTACGGCGGCTTCCGGATCCCGCTCCTGCCCGGCTTCGACGCGTACCGGCTGCCGTTCCTGGCAGCTGGTGGCGTCTTCGCCGTGGCCTGCCTGCGCGGCGGCCTCGAGTTCGGCGAGGAGTGGCACGAGGCCGGCCATCGCGCGCAGAAGACGCACACCTTCGACGACTTCGAAGCCGCGGGCGAGGCGCTGATCGAGGAGGGGTACACGAACTCGGATCGGCTGGCCGCCTGGGGTGGCTCCAACGGGGGCCTGCTCGTCGGTGCAGCGATCACGCGCCGACCCGAACTCTTCGGCGCTGCCATCTGTGCCGTCCCGCTGCTCGACATGCTCCGCTTCCACGAGTTCCTGCTCGGGGCGACCTGGACGCCGGAGTACGGCTCGCCGGACGACCCCGAGGAGTTCGCGTGGCTCCGCGAGTACTCGCCGTACCACAACGTCTCTGAGACGGCGTACCCGGCGACGCTCTTCCAGACGGCCGCCGGTGATACGCGGGTCCACCCATCACACGCCCGGAAGATGACCGCCCGCGTTCAGCACGCCACGACTGGCGACGCCCCGATTTGCTTCCGCGGCGACGAAGGGACGGGGCACGGTGCCGGGACCGCGACCTCCATCCAGATCGAACAGCAACTGGACAGGTGGACGTTCGTCTTCGAGCTGCTCGGCGTTGGCGGCGAAGAGTAGCTCGTCGACGCCGACGATCGACCGGTTGTCGAGCGCGTTACTGTGCGTCCGATTCGTTCAGATAGGCTCGAATCCGTTCCTCGCCGACGTGATCCAGGAGCCGGTCGTAGCCTCGCTGGGTTCGCTCGTCGACGGCTGCCGGGTCGCAGTACGCCTGCGAGAGCCGGTCGACGTCGGTCGCGCGGAGGGCCGCGAGTTCCGCTTCCCCGAGTCCGTGATCGTCGGGCACCCGTTCGTCGAAGTACGAGCGCCAGTGCTCCTCACGTTCGTCCGCAGGGAGTTCCGCAGCACGCCGGAACCAGTCCCAGTAGTCGGCGACAGGTTCGGGATAGCCCTGCTCACGGCGACGATCCCTAATGAGCGATCTGGCTACGTGGCCACCCTGGCCAGCAGCGGTGACGACCTGCGTGTCGCGATCGCCGCTCGGCGAGGCGACGTACAGGCCATCGATCGGCGTCCGCCCGTCTGCGTCCGCGTACGCCGGATCGAAGTACTCGGTCGACTCGCCGTCTCGCTCGAACGTCCGAAACATCGCACCGCCGTCGTCGAGCGGCCGAAGATACTCGCCGCCGTAGCGTGTCGCTGTGAGGACGTGCGCTGGCGTGGCCTGGCGACCGTCCTGCGTCTCGACGACGAAGCGTGGGGAGTGTACGTTCTCGATCGGTTTGCGGCCTGCGGTATCACTGTCACCCTCGGCGTCGGCTGTTCGCCTAACACTCGCAACCATGTCGTCGACGAGTTCGCACCCCGCTTCCCTCGCGTGGTCGTGGATCAGGTCGGTGAACGTCCCGACGTCGATCCCCGCGGGAAAGCCGAGGTAGTTTTCGAGGAATGCACACCGCTGGAGCGAGGAGTTTCCCCGGTCGAAGATGACGGTGTCGAGGCCGTACCGTGCGGTGAAGACGCCGGCCGCGCAACCGGCCGGGCCGCCGCCCACGATGACCACGTCGTAGTCGGTTGGGCGGGGCTTGTCGTCGGCCGATCCGTCGGCGGCTTCCCCGCAAGCGGTGTCGGACGTTACGGTGTCCGGGTCACTCATCGGTGCTCCCCACGACGAACCGCCGGTCGACCCAGCCGTGTTGCCGTTCGGTCACCGCGCATCCGGGTGTCGCCAGTTCGTCGACCATTGATTTAGGCTATCCTAAAACCAAGTTAGTGGTTTCGGTCTTTGACAAGACGTCGTAGCGCAATGGCGGCACCGAGCCGAGACGAACAACTCTTAAAATCCGGCCGCGTATCGATGTTCGTGTCGCAGCAGCTTCAGGCGGTGGATACCCTCTTCGCCCACCAGATCGGTGACGACTACCTCGTGGTTCCCATCCGGGACGACGACCGGTTGTTCCGTGCCAAGCTGAGCCTGTCGGAGACCTCGGCCGGGCCGCGCCCGACGAAGTTCCGCCTGAAGCAAGGATCGAGCGAGGAGCCGAGACAGCCCGACGAGTTCGTCGAGATCGCTCGCCGGGCCGACCGCATTCGGATCTCCGAGCAGACGTCCGCCGCGAAACGAGCGGAACTGCTGGAGATGCTCGCGGGCTACCAGCTCGACGACAAGGCGAAGGCGGTTCGGACCTGCCGGTACTGCGCGTCAGAGGGTCGCTACTCGCCGGTGACGACGGAGACTGCCGTCAAAGACGATCGCGACTGGATCTGTCGGGACTGTGCACGACAGGAACTCGAGCGCCAGCTGTCCTTCAGCGGCGGCGTGACAGGTGCAGCCAAAGAGCGCCTCGAAGAGCTCATGATGGAGGTTCAGGACCTCCAGCGCATCGTCAACCTCCTGAAGGGCCAGCTCGACCCGGACCTGACGAAGTTCGATACGATCAGCGCGACGACCGACGAGGTCGACCTCGCACCGGTCGACTCGCTCGATCTGCACGACGACCTGCAGGGGCTGCTCGAGGACCGGTTCGACACCTTGCTCCCGGTCCAGAGTCTGGCGGTCGAGAACGGATTGCTGGAGAGCGCGGCCCACCGGGCCGCGGACGACGCGAGCGGGTCGGACCCGCGAGCGGGCTGGCAGGACCAGCTTGTCGTGAGTGCAACGGCGACCGGGAAGACGCTGGTCGGCGAACTCGCTGGGATCGACCGCGCGCTAAAGGGCAAGGGGAAGCTGCTCTTTCTGGTCCCCCTCGTCGCGCTGGCCAACCAGAAGCACGAGGACTTCGAGGACGAGTACGGCCACCTCGTCGACGTCTCGATCCGCGTCGGGGCGAGTCGAATCGCGGACTCGGGCAACCGCTTCGACCCCCACGCGGACGTCATCGTCGGCACCTACGAGGGGATCGACCACGCCCTGCGGACGGGCAAAGACATGGGCGACATCGGAACCGTCGTCATCGACGAGGTCCACACGCTCAAGGAAGCCGATCGGGGCCACCGCCTGGACGGACTCATCTCCCGGCTGAAGTACGCGACGGAACAGCGCGCTTCGGAGCGAAGCGGATACGACGGTGCACAGTGGGTGTACCTCTCGGCGACCGTCGGCAACCCCGAGCATCTCGGGAAGGCACTGGAGGCCACCGTGATCGAGTTCGAGGAGCGGCCGGTGCCGATCGAGCGCCACGTCACGTTCGCCGACGGCCAGGAGAAGGTGCGCGTGGCGAACAAGCTCGTCAAGCGCGAGTTCGACACGAAATCGTCGAAAGGCTATCGCGGCCAGACGATCATCTTCACGAACTCGCGACGGCGCTGTCACGAGATCTCCCGGAAGCTCGAGTACGACGCCGCGCCATATCACGCCGGGCTCGACTACAGGCGACGCAAGACCGTCGAGCAGAAGTTCGGCGACCAGGAGCTGGCTGCCGTCGTCACGACGGCGGCGCTCGCGGCGGGGGTCGACTTCCCCGCCTCACAGGTCGTCTTCGATACGCTGGCGATGGGGATCGAGTGGCTCTCTGTCCAGGAGTTCCACCAGATGCTCGGTCGGGCGGGTCGACCGGACTACCACGACGAGGGGAAGGTGTACGTCCTCGTCGAACCCGACACCACGTACCACAACTCGATGGAGGGCACCGAGGACGAGATCGCGTTCAAACTCCTCAAGGGCGAGATGGAACCTGTGACGACCCCCTACGACGAGGGGGCGGCGATCGAGGAGACGCTGGCGAACGTCACGGTGGGTGGTCGTGACGCGAAGCGACTCAACGACCGTATGCTGGGCGACGTCCCGACGAAACACGCGATCGGGAAGCTCCTCGAATACGACTTCATCGACGGCTTCGAGCCGACGCCACTGGGTCGGGTGGTCACCGAACACTTCCTCGACCCGGACGAAGCGTTCGCCCTGCTCGACGGCATCCGCAAGGATGCGACGCCGTTCGACCTGATCGCGGATATCGAGTTACGGGATCAGGACCTCTAACGCACTTTTTGGTGTCTCGAACCTGTCCGTGTGTCGTGACCCGTCCGTGTGCCGGATGTGCAAGGCCCAAGACGGGAGTGCACGATTTGACCGGCCGGAAAGGTAAAGGTCGTGTTGTCCGAATAGCAATTCAACGCGGACCCCCAGTCCGAGTGACCAACGATGGAATCTACGCCGCTCGATGCTATCTCCCCGCCGGCAAACGTCCTCCTCCTGCACGATTCGCAGGCACAGCTACCCGATTGTGAGTCGCTCTGCTGTGGAGCGGACCGAACGGCAATCCTGCGAGTCTCGTTCGGTGGCGAGTCGTGTGAGGAACCGCCGCTCGGTGCGACGGACGCCCGCGTCGGGGTACTCTCCGTCGGCGACGTCATCAGGGCTGGCGAGTCGAGCGACGAGCCGGACTTTTCCGGCCCCGTCGCCGTCGACACCGTGGCGGATCCGACGGACCTGTCGGCGATCGGGGTGTCGATCAGCCGCTTTTGTGAACACTGGGCTGACGAACAGGTGGGCGTCTGTTTCAGTTCGCTCGATGCGTTACTTCGCCAGCGCGACCCGGAACCGATCTTCGAGTTCATCTACTATCTCAACCGCCGACTCGAGACCGTCGACGCGATGGCGCACTTCCATCTGGACACGTCTCGACACGAAGACCGCATCGTCGCCGCGTTTGGCGAAATCTTCGACGAGATCGTGATCGACGACAGTGCGACCGGATCGATTCCAGAGGCCACCGACGACGACGTCGCATCGTTGCTGGCAGACATCGAGGCCGAACCTGACTCGCCCACGTACCCCTGGGAAACCGGTCAAATCTCCGAGGCGACGGACGAGGACGTCGAACAGGTGCTGGGTGGGTAACCGCCCGCGACAGAACGAAACCCTTTACGCCCTGCCCGAAAAAGGAGGTGTACGGGACCGTGGGTTAGTCTGGTATACTTCGGGCCTTGGGTGCCCGTGACCGCGGTTCAAATCCGCGCGGTCCCACTTCTCTCGCCGCGAGCAAACTCGCGAGCGGCGAGCACGTGACGAGCGCGATTTGAAGGAGACGAGTCGCAGCGCGAGCGTAGCGCGGTTCGGAACGAGTGCGAGGCCGAGCGTACGCGAGGCCTCGTTTGTGTGAACGGGGAGTGAAACGACCCGTGAACGAAGTGAGAACCGCGATGCGAACGGTGTACCCGTGCGCGTGGCGAGCGACCGTCTCGGCGTGGTTCACAATCCGCGCGCTCGCATTTCTCCGCGACGAACGGATGTGAGGAGCGGAGCGTGGAAACAAGCGGTTTGAATCAGACCGAGGGTCTGGGAGCGACGCAAGCAGGTTCTCGGGCGTAGGTTATCTGCAGTCGCGTTCGATCATGGTCTCCGGTACTCGTACCAGAGCGGCCGCTACCGACGTTCGTGGACGCGCAGGGCGTCAGTAGTGTGCCTCGGCCAGCGTCCAGTCGGCGGACATCGCCTAGTCGAGGGTCATTTCGCGAGTCGCATTGGTGTTCGACGGCGTCGTGTCGGTTGCCCGAACACGGACGTCGCCGGTGGCGGTGACAGTCACGTCGTAGCCGTGGTACAGAAAGGAGACCGTTCCGGGCCCCACTCTGTCGGTCGTCGCGGTCGGCTCGAACAACGATTCCAGTGCATCAGTGTCGATGACGTCGTGTAGTGGCGGTGTGAGCGCTGTCGCGTCGACGTCTTCGCGGTCGGCGATTTCGCTGACAATCTCGACCCCAAGGTCCCCCGTCATTGCACTCACGCACTGGAAGCGGTCCTAAAACGGCTCCGGTTCGTCGGTGAGTAACAGCATAACTGGTACCGATAGTCATTTCCGAAATCCCTCGTTGACTCGCTCAATCGGTGGCAGATGACGGGTAATATCGGACTACTTCGATCCCGGATACGTCTCCCGTTCGGCGATTGGTGTCGTCACACCGTCGCGGGAGACGGTAATCCGATCGGTGTCCTCGCCGGATTCTTTCCGCACGACGAAGGGGCCGACAGACTGCGTCTGATTCACCTCGGGGACGGGTACCGCCGTCGTCTCACCGTCCTGTTCGAAGCGGACCTCGAATCCGTCGGCCGTCGGCGCGAGGAGAACCTGCGTCTCGTCGAACTGCACACCGGTCTCGACCGGCTCGGTGACGTACGAGCGGGTCCGCTCGCTGTCGACGACGAGATCGACCGCGTAGACGGTCTCGTTTCCGAGCACCTCCCAGCCGGTGCGCTCCGCGTGAACCGTTTCGTACTCGCCCGGGCCGCCGACGGCGACGGTCGCTTCGCCGTCGTAGGCGATGACGTCCGCTCGTTCGCCGATCGTAAACACCTCGTGGTCGTCACTGGCGACGAGCAACCCGTCGTAGGTGGCGTTCGACTGGGCCTCCTCGGGGAATCCGAGCATCGTCCGATCGATACTCGCGTTCTCCTCGTACGTGACGGTGTACTCACCGACATCGACGGCGCCGCTTCCGGTCGGCTCTCCGTCGATCAGGGTGAAGCCGTACGGAACGCCGACGACGGCGACGACGGCGGCCAGGACACAGAGCGTGACGAGCGCGGCCTGCCGATAGTCGATGGGGCCGTCGGTGAGTCGGTCGGGAAGCAGCGGCGGGATGGCCGGGATGACGAGCAAGGCGTACGCGACGAGGAAGATCCCGACGACGAATCCGGAGGCCTCCCCCATCGCGAGGGGCGCGGCCACGAAGAGGCCGAGCACGACGGTGAGGAGGCCGACCCAGACGATGGCGAGGCGTTTCCGACTCGGCATTCGCGGGACCGTGGCGAACGGACGTGGCAGTCGCCGGGTCGGTCCGGTCGCGGCGACGGAGACGACGACGGCGAGGACGAGCAGGAACGTGACGCCGACTCCACGATAGAGGGTGTAGGTATCGCTTCCGCCGGGCCAGACGAGCAACCAGACAGACTGGGCGAGTCCGACGAGGACGAGCGCCCCGAATATCGCACCAGTGGCGGGTGTCCGTTCGCGTGTGCGGAGGACGGCGATCGCGACGATGGCGCCAACGAGGAACCCGAGCAAGTGCGCCTGGAAACCGACGCCGGCCCAGCCCGGCGGCGAGGGGGCACCCGATTCGATCCCCGCGGTGACGATCGGATTCGCGAGGGCGTCGTAGAGGACGCCGAGTGCTGCACTCGCGACGACGCCGCCGACGGCGAGGCGGGGTGCGACGAGGAGCGTGAACGCGACGATGGCGTAGACGGCACCGGAGAAGCCGAGTCCCGGGCCGAGCGAGAAGGCGGACGTGAGCAGGGCGATGGCGAAGAGCGTACCGGGGAAGGCCACCAGTGCGCGAACCCACGGATTCGACAGCCATCCGCCCGATCGGGGCGATGGTCCGACCCGTTCGGCTGGTCCAGCTCGTCTCTCTGCGTCGGCTGGTCCGACCCGTCTCCCTGGTCCGGCTGATCCACCGTCCTGGTGGTCGGGTGCCCGATCGGGCTCGTCGGTCCGCTCGCGCTCCGACGGCGGGTAGTGCCCCCAGGTGTACTCCGCGATGACGCCGAAGACGACCGTCGCCGTCGTGTTCGAGACGAGGTGTGCCGGCGATCCGTGTGCGATCCCGGCGGTGAGCCAGCCGGTCGGGTAGAAGTACGACCACGAGATGTAGGGGTAGGTAACCGGTCGCTCCCAGTGTGCGAATCCGTGCTGGGCGAAGAGGTAGAAGGCGACGAGGACGCTCACCGTGACTGCCGTCCCCCACGGAACGCCGAAGATCAGGCGGCTGGACAGTCGCCGTCTCCAGCGCCCGAGATCGACACTGCGTAGCAGATACCCGAGTCCGAGCGCGACGGCGAGACCGATGCCGACGAGCGTTTTCGAGACGGCCATTGTCGTCCCTTCCGAGCCAGCGACCCTAATTGTTCGGTTCGCTGACGCCGACGACATGACGGACGAGAGTTGCTGGATGCCGGTGGCGATCGATCGCCGCTCTCATTGGATGCCACCACACACCCGCGCCGTCCTGCGAACGCCCCCAGAGTAGCCACGCGATACTGCTCGACAATTCTAAACCAGGTGTGAATTCGTGCGGGACGTGAGTCGGGTGGGTCGATCGAGTGTGACAAGAGTTAAGGTGGTTTACTCCGGGCACTAGGGCATGTTCAGGCCTCTCGACGGTGCCGTTCCCCTCGCGACGAGCGAGGCGACACGCGAGACGTACTGGGGTCTCACGAGTACCGAGTACGCAACCTTCTACCTCTTCGCGACGATCGCCATTCTCGTCTTCGCCTACGGCGCTTTCAGCCGGGTCGCCCGCTACGCGCGAGCCTCGGATGACCCGTTCCCGCGCGTGGACGAACTCGCAAGTCGGGTCGTCAGTGGGACGAAGACCGTGCTCTCGAACGAGAAGCAGTTCAACCGCGACCTCTACGGCGGGTTGATGCACTCCTTTATCATGTGGGGCTTTCTGACGCTGCTCATCGCGACGACGATCATCGCGGTGGACGAGTACGCCGTCCAGAAGATCTTGCACCAGCCGTCGGTCTGGATCGGCGACTTCTATCTCTCCTACCAGTTCGTCGTGGACGCGATGGGGCTGCTGTTCGTCGTCGGCATCGGCATGGCGCTCTACCGCCGCTACTGGGTCGGCAACCATCGCTTGCTCGACCGCCACACGTCGTTCGAGGACGACCTCTTCATCTGGTCGCTGTTCGCTCTCGGGGTCGGCGGCTTTCTGCTCGAAGGGCTGCGTATCTACTCGATGGGTATTCCCGAGTTCGAGCGCGTCAGTTTCGTCGGCTATGCACTCGCGCTCGCGTTCGACGGAATGGGCCTGGCGTCACTCGGACCTGAGGCGGCTGGCTTCAACACGAGCGGCTTCAACGTCGAGAACCTCCACTGGGCAATCTGGTGGCTCCACTCGCTGAACGCGTTCTTCTTCATCGCGTGGATTCCCTACGCCAAGCCGTTCCACATGCTTTCGTCGTTCGCGAACGTCATCACGCGCGACGAGCAGGCTGGCAAGCGACTGCCGAACGTCCCCGCCGACCTCGACGCGACGAACGCCGAGACCATCGAGGACTTCACCTGGAAGGAGATGCTCGATCAAGACGCCTGTACGAAGTGCGGCCGGTGTTCGGCCGCCTGCCCGGCGAAGGCGTCCGATCGCCCACTCGACCCCCGAAACGTCATTTTGGACCTGAAGAAGTACCGGGAGTCACTCGACGCCGGCGAGACGGAGGAGCAACCGATCATCGCCGACGGCGGCACGTCAGTCATCGATAGCGAGACGATGGAGTCGTGCATGGCCTGCATGGCCTGTATGGATGCCTGCCCGGTCGAGATCGAGCACTTGAAGAGCTTCACCAAGCTCAACCGCCAGCTGACCGACCAGGGCGACGTCCGCTCGTCGATGCAAGACGTCTTCCAGAACGTCATGCAAGACGGCAACACCTTCGGCGACAGCCCGCGCGACCGGGCCGCCTGGGCCGAGGAACTCGAGTTCGACCTGACCGACGCCCGCGAAGAGTCGGTCGACTACCTCTGGTACGTCGGCGACTACCCGAGCTACGACGAGCGAAACAAGCAGGTCGCCCGCTCGCTCGCGACGATCCTGCAGGAAGCCGACGTCAGCTTCGGCATCCTCTTCGAGGACGAGAAGTACGACGGCAACGACATCCGCCGTGTCGGCGAGGAGTTCCTCTACGTCGAACTCGCAGGTCACCACGTCGAGACCTGGGAGGACTGCGACTTCGACAAGATCGTCTGCACCGACCCACACTCCTACAACACGTTCGAGAACGAGTATCCGGAACTCGACTTCGAGGAGTTCGCCGACGACCCGATGATGCCGTTCGAGTACACCGACGAGTGGAACGCCGACGGCGAGATCGACGTCTACCACTGGACGCAGGCCATCGAGGAACTCGTCACCGAGGGCAAACTCGACCTCACCGGAACCGAACTCGACTACACCGTCACCTACCACGATCCGTGTCACCTCGGCCGGTACAACGACGAGTACGAGGCCCCGCGCGAACTCATTCGCGCGACCGGCGCCGACCTGTACGAGATGCCGCGCAACCGCGCCGACTCGTTCTGCTGTGGCGGCGGTGGCGGCGGTCTCTGGATGGACTTCGAGGAAGAGCCGAAACCGAGCGAAGAGCGCCTGCGGGAGGCCCTGGAGGATACCGACGCCGGTGCCGCCGTCGAGAAGTTCGTCGTCGCCTGCCCGATGTGCATGACGATGTACGAGGACGGCCGCAAGACCGGTGGCTTCGAGGACGACATCGAGATCGTCGACGTCGCGGAACTGCTGGTCGAGGCGATCGGAAAAGCCGACGAGGCCAACGTCGAGATTGCGGCCGCGGACTGAGACAGCTATACTGTACTCGGGTCGATTCGCTCGACGATTCCGTCGAAGTCGTCGTCGAAACTAAGAACGGAATCGATATCGTACTTCTCGACCACCGCGATGGTACAAGCGTCGGTGAAACTCAGTTCATGATCGCTGTACTGCCGGAACGTCTTCAGTGAGTGTTCGAAGAGTTCCGTGGTTATCTGAATCGTCTGGATGTGATCCGGGTAGCCCTCGAGTCCGAGAATTCGTTGGCCGGCGGTCAACGCAGCCTCGTAGCTTCCACTCCGTTTCCGCGTCAGCGTAATGGTCTCGTCGATTACGTAGTCGCTCGTGTAGGGCTGTCCGAATGTACCGCCGAGAACGCTACTCATCGCTTCGGTCGCTTTTGGGTGTCGCGGGGCTGCTTCGTCATGCTGGGCGAAAAAGACACCCGTGTCGATAAAGACACTCATCCGCCGTATACGATGTCGTCAATGTCGTCTTCTCGCGTTTCAACGCCGGAATTGATCGTACCGGACAGCCACCGTTCGATCTGTTGTTCGGAGAGTCCCTCGAATTCGTCACGAAACGCCTCGACAAGTTCACTCTTGGAGGTGTGCGTGCTCGTCACTATCCGTTCGAGCAACTCCTGTTGTGTGACCGTACGACCCGTCTCCAGACGTATTTCAGCCTGAAGTTCTTCGAGTCGGGACTTCGTCTCGTCCGTTACCTTGACCGAGGTGCTCATATCTCTAGTTGGGCTTTCTACTGAGAAAACTTTTCTCCTCAGGCTGGGGTCGGCATATTCGTCACCACGATTAATGGTGTGCCCGGCGAAGCTCGCTCATGGAAAGCGAGTACAGTCCCACCGAGTTGATGGATCGAGGCTCGCGGCCGAACCGCTACTACCGAAACGCAGTCGAGCGCCACTGGGATCCCGCCGAGATCGAGCTGGAGACGGATCTCGAGAACCTCCGTGCCTACGCCGACGACGCTGACGACTTCGATCGGGCGGAACTGGACGCGATCGTCACCGGCATCGCCAAGTTCGGCGCCGGCGAGGACGCCGTGACCGAGGATCTGGCGCCGCTCGCCGTCGTCCTCGACGATATCGACGACCAGTTGTTCCTCACCACGCAGCTCTACGAGGAGGCCAAGCACGCCGACTTCTTCGACCGTTACTGGCGGACGGTGGTCTGGGGCGTCGAGGACTATCTGGGCTGGGAGCGGACGAGTCCGCGGGCCGATCGGTGGTTCGACGACGCCTACCTCGAACTGTTCGAGCGGAATCGACGGGCCATGCACCGGCTTCTCGAGGACGACACGCCCGAGAACCGGGCGCTCGCGTACTGTCACTACCATCTCACGGTCGAGGGCATCCTCGCCCAGACCGGTTACTACGGCATGAGTCGGTCGTTCGGCGGCGAGTTCGACGACCTGCCCCACCTCCCCGGCCTCGTGGAAGGGTTCGACCGGATCCGAAGCGACGAGGGCCGCCACGTCGGCTTCGGGATGAATCAGCTCGAAGCCCTCGTCGAAGCGGGCGAGATCGCGCCGTCGCTGATCGAAGACACCGTCGCCGAACTCCTTCCACTGGTCCAGGGAATCACCGAAGACGACCGCTTTGCCCCCGACGAGGAACCCGTCGGGCTCAAGCCGGGCGAACTCGCCACATACGCGATGGAAAAGCACGGACAGCGCCTCACCCAGATCGCCGATGCCGCTGCGGACGTTCCCAGCGTCGAGGAACTCGTTTCCATCGACGACGGTGATCGGTGAGTCAGGTCGATCTAGACTGGTCGGACCTCGTTCGATCCGACACGCAACAATTGCCAACGGCACATAACGGGCGTGAGTCGTGCTTGAGCGAGGCGCATGTCAGTAGTGTTTTCACGTAGAACCCGAACCGTTCGGTATGGTATTCGACTCGCTCGCCGAAGGGGAACACGAGCAGGTATCGTACTTCTCCGACCCGGAGACGGGGCTGGAGGCGATCATCGCGGTCCACGACACGACACTCGGGCCGGGTCTCGGTGGCACCCGGATGCTCGATTACGAGACCGAAGCCGACGCGTTAGACGACGTGCTCAGGCTCTCGAAGGCGATGACGAAGAAGGCCGCCGCGGCGGATCTCGATCTCGGCGGGGCGAAGGCGGTTATCGTCGGCGACCACGAATCGCTGAAGACGACGGAGTTGCTGGAAGCCTACGGCCGCGCCGTCGACTGCATGGGCGGGCGCTACATCACGTCCGTCGACGTCAACTCCTCGGTCGCGGACATGGAGGTCATCGCGACCGAGACCGACCACGTCGTCGGTCGCGAGGACGGCCTCGGCGATCCGTCGCCGATCACCGCGACGGGCGTGCTCTCCGGCCTCGAAGCGGCCGTCGAGTACGAGTACGGCACCGACTCGTTCGAGGGGATCGACGTCGTCGTCCAGGGGCTCGGCAAGGTCGGCTCGGCCCTCGCGAGCGGCCTCATCGAGCGCGGCGCGTCCGTCACCGTCTCGGACGTGAGCGAGGACAACATCGAACGGTTCCTCGCGGACCACGACGCCGAACTGGTCGCCCCCGACGACATTTACGACGAACCCTGTGACGTCTTCGCGCCGTGTGCGATCGGCGGCGTCATCAACGACGAGACGGTTCCGCGCCTCGACTGCGACATCGTCGCGGGCGGAGCGAACAATCCGCTCGCCGAACGCCGACACGCCGACGAGCTGGCGGATCGCGGCATCTGGTACGCGCCCGACTACGTCATCAACGCCGGCGGCCTCATCACGGTCGCCGAGGAGTACCGCGGCGGGACGCGCGACGCCGCATTCGAGAAGGCTACCGCC
The DNA here is from genome assembly GCF_000328525.1 of Halovivax ruber XH-70. Lineage (NCBI taxonomy): Archaea > Methanobacteriati > Methanobacteriota > Halobacteria > Halobacteriales > Natrialbaceae > Halovivax > Halovivax ruber. The sequence continues at coordinate 2,658,237 of NC_019964.1, read as the reverse complement.
ATCGGTGACCGACTCTCCCGGATGATGGAACGAGCGGAGGACGAAGGAACGACGGTTCTGGACGCGGCGGACGCGTTCGCCCGTGAGCGAATCGAGAACGCCGACCGGACGACGCCCGCCCGGTTCGACTGATCGACGGTCGGCGGCACCGATTGCGTTCCCGGACCGAAAATTGGCTGCCTTACCGCTCGCTGGTCGTTCTTGTTGATATCGCTGCGACGATGGCTCGGCGGAGACGATCACTTGCATCTCGTTCTTTCATGCGTCGATACCCCGCGAGCGAGACGGCGTACGCGACGACCGGGACCAGTAACTCCCAGCCGATTACGGGGAGTATTCCGGCGTTCGCCACGCCGAAGAACGCGGCGATCCCGTCGAGGGCAAAGAGCACGATCGGGTGATAGACGTAGACCCCGACGGCGTATCGGCCGATCGTCGGCACGGGCGTCTCGCGACCGAGTGACGGCGTGGCGAGGACGTAGCAGAACAGCGCCGTCGAATAAAATATTGTGAGAAGACTGAATTCCGGCGTGTAGGCCGTCGTTCGCAGCGTTTCGTCGGTGAGAACGTATCCGAGGACGTAGTGTTCGGCGAAGTGTCCGACCGCCCCGAGCGCTGCCAGTCCCAGATATCGGTTGCGGCGGTCCGGATCCGGTTGCCACGACCACGTGTGCATGCTGTAGCCGAGCGTCGTGTAGAACGCCCCGAAGAACAGGGCGTCCCTGGCCTGGATCGAAAGTGTCGGTCCCATCGTGTAGCTCTCGGCGAGCAGGCCGATCACGTGCAGACACGCGGCGATCGGCAGGGCGAACCGGATCAGTCCCGTCGCGACGAACGCGTAGAGGAAGGCGATCGAGAAGAGCAGGGCGGGGAGGAACCAGAGGTGGTAGATGATCGAGTCGCCGTAGTAGGCCAGTCCGAGCGGGTCGAGACCCGAGGCCAGCGATTCGATCACCGCCTGCCCGACCGACGCCCCGGACTGACTGGCGAGCGCGCCGGCGGTCACCACCGCGAGTGGCAGGTAGATTGCCACGGCGTATCCGTAGATACTCGCCACGCGAGTGACGTACGAGCGGACGTAGTTCTCGGCCGGGCTTCGGTCGGTATTCCTCGCGAAGAGGTAGCCCGACGTCAGGAAGAAAAACGGGACGGCGAACCGACCGACCGCGTCCGTCGCGAAGTAGACGGCGTTGCCGGCCACGCCCATGCCGCGAAACACTTCGGCGTGGAGGACGACGACGAAGCCGATCGCGACGGCCCGGCCGACGTCGATGCTCGCGATCCGCTCGATCATTGCCGTGTCACAGTCACAGAAATCCTATATGTCTTTCCAGTTCGATCGTCCGTTCCACCGATCGAACCAGGCAGTTCCGTTGGGGACCGTTCGTTCTACGAGTGTCCCCGGGAACCGTCACTCACGTCTGTTCTCACGACTCCCCGCACCGATCAGCCGTTCGATGAACGTCCGTTCGGAAGGTCGCTCGGCGAGGAGCATCGACCCCTCGACGTCGTCCAGGATCGAGAGGTGCAACGAATCGGTGACGAGCCGGGAGAGCAAACCGCGCTCGCTGGCGCCGATGATGACCATCGCTCGATTGTGGGCCGCATCGCAGATCGCTCGCTCGATGTCGCCGGACGTGTCGACGACGAGATTCGGCTCGTCGAGGTCGTAGTCGTCGGCCAGTTTGTGGAGGAATCGTTCGCCTGCCTCGCGTTCTGCCGGCCCGTCGACGACGTGTAGCAGGGTGACCTCGATGTCTGCAGTGGTCTGCAGTATTCCGGCGATCTCGGCGCCGAGACCCGCGTTCGGCCCGCCTGCCGTCGGGAGGAGGATCTCGTCGGGTTCGAGGCCGCGATCTCTGACGATCAGGAAGTCGGTCGGCAACTGGTTGGTGAGTTCGTCGAGCGGTCGTTCGGCTCGTGCCGACGACCAGACCGTATCACGGCCCCAGCCCATGAGGACGAGGTCGGGACTCAGCCGGTTCGCCGTGTCGAACACGTCTTCGAAGGACCGGGGCGTGACGACGGTCGACGTCTGGAACTCGATGTCGTGGTGTTCACCCATCGGTTCGAAGGTTTCCAGTTGGCGCTCGGACGCTTCGACAATCCGATCGTGCTGCTCGGGGTCGCCGTGGAAGGCGCCGTGTTCGGGTGCCTGCACGAAGTGGACGACGTGGACGGCGCCGGTCTTTCGCGACCCGGCGAGGGTACACGCCAGTTTGACCAGGTCCCGTTCGGTTCGGGGGTTCGAAATCGGGACGAGTACGCGGTAGGAATCCGTGTCCCTGACGATCTCTTCGATCGTGTCTACGACCGGGACGTACGTCCGTCCGGCGAGGCCACCGGCGAGCCACTCGCGCACCGAGAGCTTTCTCGCGTCGGCGAATCGACCGGATTCGAGGCGGTGCTCGCTCGTCTGATAGTAGTTGACGACCGTGAGGAGCACGACGCCGCCGATCGTGTTCCCGAGCAACACCGGGATCACGAAGTCGGTCATTCCAGGGATGAACGCGATCTGGTCGGTGACCAACATCGCGAAGACGACCTCCGTGAAGGAGACGACGACGTGGAAGAGATTCCCGAGGGGGATCGTCAGGAAGGCGATGTAGATGAGGACGACCCGAGAGATCGTATCGCGGGCCGCGAAGTCGACCCAGACGAGGCCGGCGACGACGAGTCCGGCGAACGCACCCTTGAAGAACAGGTCCCACCGGGCGGTGGCGACCCCGTCTTCGGCGAACATGATCGCCGCGTCGACGGCCGGCTGCTCGAACACGCCGCCGTAGGCGAGGACGATCGCACCGATCGCCCCGCCCGCGAAGTTACCGAGGAGGACGATCAGCCAGTGGCGAAGGAGCGAGGGCACGGACGCCAGTCGTTCGAGCGTCAGCGCGACCGGGGGAAGGGTGTTCTCCGTGTAGAGCTGGTAGCCGCCGATGATGATGTAGATGAATCCGAGCGGGTACAGCAACACGCGTGCGATCCCGCCGTCGGCCTGGGGGTAGAGCGACGCGTAGACGAGAAACGTAATCGAAATCGCGAGTCCGCCGGCCACGGCGCTGAAGAAGAGTTCGCGCGTTCCAGAGGTGATCTCGTGGTCCGCGTCGGCGATGATCCGCTGGAACAGTTCGTCGGAGGAGAATCGCTCGGGGACGACTTCGCCACTCGTCGGGACGTCTGATTCGTCTTGTCCGTCGGGTTCACGTGTTACGGACGTCTCGTCGGCCCCACTCATTGTCGGAGTATTTGGACGGGGTACTAAAACCGTTTAGTCTTTTGATCGACTGCGTCGGGTAACGGTTGTGTGTGGTCGTTCGTTGACCCGATCTGCTTCTGCAGGTTCCTCCCTGCCTCCTGCGTCACCCGTCGCTCACAAAACCGGAAATATATAATTGAAGCTACTATAATAAAAAGATTAATTTCTGCTGTCTGTGTTTGTGGGGGATATGGTATCCGAGAGCACGGTATCAGAACGGACGTATCGAGCGACTGTCGCCGGACGCACTGCAGGTCCGGTCCGGGGGTGGAACTGATGCGGCCGGTATCCAGGCGTCGACTCCTCCAGCTTGGCGGTGCCACCGGGTTGGCCGGCCTCGCGTCGGCCGGAGTCGTCGGCCGGTCGAATTCGGACGACCGATTGCAGGACCACGAGGGGCCGGAACTCGAGAAGTACGTGCAGCCGTTGCCGATCCTCGACGAACGCGACCCCGACGACTGGGTTGGGATCGGTCAGTACCACAATCTCGAGATCACGGAGTTCACCCAGCAGCTCCATCCCGATCTGCCGGAGACGACACTCTGGGGGTTCGACGGCCAGTTCCCCGGGCCGATCATCCCCGGATTTCGTGGCCTCCAGCTCGCGGTCGAGGTGGACAACAGCGGGTTGCCCGACGAACACCTGCTCTCGGTCGACGAGCGAATCGCGGGGACCACGACGGCGAACTACCCCGGTCACGACGGCCCCGTTCCCGAGGTACGCAACTCGATTCACTTCCACGGACTCGCCGTGCAGGCCGCGTCAGACGGACAGGCGGACATGTGGGTGTCACCGGACGGCGTCACTGGGCCTCGCCGGAGCAGGGACGTACAAGTGATCCCCAATCAACAGCCCCGCCTCTCGACGACCTACCACGACCACACGCGTGCCATCAGCCGACTGAACAACTACGCTGGAGTCATCGGTCCGTACCTCGTTCGAGACGGGTCCGAACGGCAACTCGGCCTCCCAACCGGTGAGTACGACGTCACGCTCGTCCTGGCCGACCGATCGGTCACCGACGACGGCGCACTGTACTATCCCGACGAGTTCGTCCCCATGTTCGGCGGCGAGAAAGCCACGGTCAACGGGGCGATCTGGCCGTACATGGAGGTCGAGCCACGTCGATACCGCTTTCGCATTCTCAATCCGTCGAACGGGCGCACCTGGGGACTCCGACTCAGAAACGAGGCGGACGATAGCGAGGAGGTCCCCGAGATGACGCAGCTCTCCGCCGGTCACGGCTACTTAGACGAGGTCGTCGGGGTCGGTCCGTACGGCGACCTCGGCACACTCTTGCTCTCGCCGTTCGAACGCGCGGAAGTCGTCATCGACTTCGCTGACTTCCCCGGCGAGACGTTCACCGTCACCAATCACGCCCTCTTCCCCTATCCGCACGGCGACCACCACAATCCGAACACGAGCAGTCCGGCGCCCGATCTGGACGAAGTCATGCAGTTTCGCGTCTCGCGCGATCGCGTCGACGATCCGTCGCGCGATCCGCACGAGATCGAGTTCCCGACGCCCGAGCGACCGGATCCGGCGGACGCCGTCGAGACCCGAGAGATCACCATGCAGATGGACATGAACGAAGCGCCGATGTTCCACACGCTCAACGATCGGGGCCCGTTCGACGACGTCGCCATCAGGCCCCAGCTCGGCTCGACCGAGACCTGGGAACTCAAAAACGACACGATGCAGTCCCATCCGATCCACCTCCACCTGGTCCGGTTCTGGGTCGAGGGGCGCAAGGACCTCGGCGCCGACGAGTTCGAGGATCCGCGTCCGAACGAGCGAAGCGGCAAGGACACTGTCATGGTCATGCCGAACCAGAACGTCAAGCTCACGGTCGCGTTCGACGACCACGCGGGCACCTATCCGTTCCACTGTCACAACTTAGAACACGAAGACAACGCCATGATGCGCCCGCTAGAAGTCGTTGGCGAGGACAGCGACGAGTAAGCGGCCACCGACGAGTCGAGAGCCGACTGACTGCGGGTGAACCCAAGCGACCGTTCCGCCAGTGGGCGAGAAGCGACTGCCAGCACCACTTCGTCTCTTCGGCGTGCGATGTCGTAACCTGCCGTTACTGACGGGATTGTGGTGCCTAGTAATCGACGACGGCGGCGACGACGCGTGGTATGTCCAGAGTGCCAGCGACAACCTGCCGGCTGTCGTCCGTGCTGGCCGCTGGGCTGGCAATCGGAGCGCTCGTTGCCAGCACGATCGGGGGTGGTGACGAGTCAGAGACCGAGCTGGGGACCGACCGATCGCCCGCCGAACTGATCGACGAACTGGATCTCGGACAGAAGACGGCGCTCACCCACGGTCACGCGTTCGATCGAAACCCCTTCGATCGCCGCCAGACGGGCTACGTAGCACCCGTTCCCGAACTCGATATTCCACCGCTGAAACTGACCGACGGGCCACACGGCGTTCGCCACGGTCCGGCGACCGCCTTTCCGGCGGGCGTGAGTCAGATCTCGACCTGGGACTGTGATCGACTGTACGCCGTCGGTCACGCGATGGGTCGCGAGGCGAAGGCTGCGGAGCAGGACGTTCTCCTCGCCCCGGCGATCAACATCGTTCGGGTCCCCACGGGCGGCCGGACGTTCGAGTACTTCGGCGAGGATCCGTCCCTCGCCGCCCGTGGTGCGGTGGCCACGATCCGGGGGATTCAGGACGCGGGCACGATCGCGACCGCGAAACACTTCGTCGCGAACAATCAGGAAGGCAAGCCTCGCTTCCGGACCGGTTCGGACGTTCCCGTCCTCAGATCGGTCCTCCAGCGTGGATCGCGCTTCGTGGTCGACTCGCAGGTAAGCGAGCGTGCACTCCGAGAGCTCTACCTGCCCGCGTTCCGGGCTGCCGTCGAAGCGGCCGACGTCGGGGCGGTGATGACGGCCTACAACAGCGTCAACGGCGACTACGCTTCGGAGAACGCACCCCTGTTCGACGTGCTAGAGGATGAGTGGGGATTCGACGGGTTCACCGTCTCTGACTGGCTTCTCGGCGTCAAGAGTCGGGACGGCTCGATCGAGGCCGGGCTGGATCTCGAGATGCCCTACGGGCTCTTCTACGGTCTTCCGCTCCGGCTGGGGCTCACGCTGGGAAGCGTCGACGAAGCTACCATCGACGGGATGATCGAACGGACGCTCGGACAGATGGAGCGATTCGGTATCTTGCAGGGCGAGCGGGTGGGTCCGCCCGGCGTGGCGAACACGGCCGAACACCAGCGACTGGCGCGCGAGACGGCCGCCCACGGTGCGGTGTTGCTGAAAAACGAGCCGATCGGTGACGGCGATCCCCTCCTGCCGATCGACCCCGACCGGATCGACTCGCTCGCGGTCATCGGCGATGCAATCGACACGGCGACGGTCGGTGGCGGTGGCTCCTCCGCTGTCTCTCCACCCTACACCGTGAGTCCGCTTGCAGGGATCGAAACCCGACTGGGTGCGGACGTGCGGATCGTCACCGCGGACCCGACGAACGGCATCGACCGGGCGGTCGACGTCGCCGAATCCGTCGAATGTGCGCTGATCTTCGTCCACGACGCCGCTACCGAGGGCGTTGATCGATACGACATGGCGCTTCACGGGACACAGGACGAGGTCGTGTCGGCCGTCGCCGAGGCGAACGACCGCGTCGCGGTGGTCCTCGACACCGGCGGCCCCGTCACGATGCCGTGGGTGGCGTCGGTTCCGGCGGTTTGCGAACTGTGGTATCCGGGGATGGAAGACGGGCGGGCGACGGCGGACATCGTCTTCGGCGACGTCGACCCCGGCGGGAAACTGCCGATCACGTTCGGCGAGCGGTTCGACGACTACCCGGTCTCCACTCCCGAACAGTACCCAGGCGTCGCCAACACGGTCACCTACGCGGAGGGCGTCTTCGTCGGCTACCGCCACTTCGACGCCCACGATATCGATCCGCTGTTTCCCTTCGGTCACGGCGAGTCCTACACCACGTTCGACTACGGCGAGCTGTCGGTGTCACCCGCGGAAACAGCGCTCAGCCGACCGATCTCCGTCGCTATCCCGGTCGAGAACACCGGGGATCGGCCCGGGCGCGAGGTCGTCCAGGTGTACGTCGCGCCGATGGGACCGAGCGTCCCTCGCCCGCCGAAAGAACTTCGCGCGTTCGAGACGGTGACGCTCGCACCCGGTGAACGGTCCGTGGTCGAACTGACGCTTTCGGCCGACGACTTCGCCTACTACGACGACTCGCTGGCCGACTGGGTGGTCGACCCGGGCGAGTACACGATCCTCGCTGGCAGTTCCTCACGAGACATCCGGGCGAGTCACCCAGTCACGATCCGATAGGACCCCTTACCGGAGCGATTGACAGTCTGATTGGCGTGGCATCCATCGTCGCCGGAATAGGCGTATTTCCCGCTCGCTGGCATACGACTGTGCTATGGTGCCACACACTGGTCGCCGGCGGTTCCTGACGTGTGCCGCCGTCGGTGCCGCGACAGGACTCGCCGGCTGTGCAGGGGAGTTTTCTCTCGACACCACGGACTCGGATGCCGTCCCGACCGAGGTCGAATCCGTTCCCGAGGCGGTCGGTCTCGAGACGGTCGTCGACGGACTGGACGCGCCGCTCGCCGTTTCGTTCGTTCCCGATGCAGCGTCCCGGTACGTCGCGGAACGCGACGGCCGCATCCTCCGCCACGGATCGGACGGCCTGCAGGACGACCCTGTGCTCGATCTCCGCGAGACGGTCGAACCGGAGGGGGAGAAGGGACTGCTCGGCATGGCCGTGCATCCGAACTTTGCCGACAATCGGCGGCTGTTCGTCCGCTACAGCGGTCCGCTCCGCGAGGGGATGCCGGCGGACTACAGTCACACGTTCGTCCTGGCCGAGTTCGAGGTGACCGCGGACGGAACGCGAGCGCCGCGTGACACCGAACGGCGGATCCTCGAAATTCCGGAACCACGTGATCTCCACAACGGTGGGGACCTCGCGTTCGGACCCGACGGCTTTCTCTACGTCTCTGTCGGTGACAGCGGTGCCGCCCCCGAGGAGGGCTGGCACGGGCCCGGGGGCGGCGGCAACGGCCAGGACGTGACCGAGAACCTCCTCGGCAGCATCCTGCGGCTGGACGTCGACGAACCCTCGTCCGGGAACCGGAACGCTGCGGACGACGGACGAGGTGGCCAGGACGGACGGGGGTACGCCATTCCGGACGACAATCCGCTCGTCGGTCGGGACGGCCTGGACGAACACTTCGCGTGGGGGTTCCGAAATCCCTGGCGCCTCTCGTTCGACGGCGACGACCTGTACGTCGCAGACGTCGGCCAGAGCAGCTACGAGGAAGTGAACCTCGTCGAAAACGGCGGTAACTACGGCTGGAACGTGAAGGAAGGCACGCATTGTTTCAAGGCCGAGGACTGTCCGGACGAGACGCCCGACCACGTGCGGGGTGGCGAACCGCTCGTCGATCCGATCATCGAGTACCCACACGAGGGTGGCTCGGTGAGCGGCGTCTCGGTCATGGGCGGGTACGTCTACCGCGGGTCGGCACTCCCGGACCTGCACGAGCGCTACGTCTTCGGCGATTTCATCCCGGATGGACGACTGTTCGTCGCCACGCCGTCGGACAACGATGACGAACTGTGGTCGACTGCCGCCATCGAACTCGACGACGCGGGGAAACTCACCCGTATCCTCTCGTTCGGTCGGGACGACCGGGGCGAGGTGTACGTTCTCGGAACCGGCTCCGAGGACGGTGGGCTCTTTCGCATCGTCCCCGCAGTGTGACGCTGAGGGCCGAACACAGTCTGCAGCGACAGCTGCTGGGGGAATAGACGGCAGGCGGACTTCGCCGCTCGCCGTTTGACGCGTCGCGAGAAGTGCCGTTTGCCGGGTTCTGATTGGAGAACACGCCACCTCGATTTGTCCCTACGGGTGAAAGGAGCTGTTGGCTGCCCCGTCCTACCTATCGCTTACCGTCTCCTCGTCGGTGTCTGACGCAGATTGGTTCCGTTCGATCGCTGCCATCGTTCGATCTTGGGAAGCGTCGTACGAGTGTCCGAGCGCAATGAGGAACCCGACAATGGCGGTCACCACCGCAACGGCGCCGATAGCCACGACAACGATGGCGACGAGCGGTCCGGACAACACCTGTGCGGAGGTGAGAAGCGCGATCGCAGTTACCGATGCGATGAGTGCAAGCAGGCGACCGAACCGACCAAGGCCGAAATCGACCCCGGAACCGTCAGACGGAACGAGTTCGTTCAGAATTCCCTCGTATCCATCCTCGCTAACGGCATTCCCGAGCGAATTGATCGAATGAGCGATCCACAACCCAGCAGTGAAGCTGAGCAAGGCGACGAACGTGCCGACACCGACGAACCCCTCGACGAGAAGCCCCACCAGAATCGCGTTGGCGAAGACTACCACCATGATGCCGTGAATTAACAGCGAGCGCGTTCCGAAGTCTTCCAGCACGGTCACATGGCCCAGTCTCATAGGGTATGCAGGTCGAGAACGGAAATACCTCTGTTCCCTTCCTGTGCAGTGTCCGTAATCTGTACTCCGCCGAGACAGTCCGGGGTGTTCGCTTCGGTCACAGAAACTCGGTATAGTTCAAATCCGGTGAGGGCAGTTTCAGACTCACTTTGGTCGCGGTTTGCAACAGAGCCCCTCTCGAGGATTTCCCACTCATCAACAGACCGAACCTATTTAGTAGCGTTTCGAGAACGTCAGTGCGATGACGGGCGACGTCGACACGGAGTCTGCAACTGCGACGGCCGATGCGATGCGCTCGTTCAATCGATTCCTGTATGCCTATCTTGCGCTGCTGATCATCGCCTTTCTCGGTCTCCTTCGATTGTTTGGGTTCCCGACCGCGACCGCTGTCGCCCTGGCTGGACATCTGCTGATTCACGCCCCGCTGTTCACGCTGATAGGAAACATGCGAGCACGAACCGACGAGTCAGTCGCGACGGTTTGTGACGAGCTCTCGTCGGTCGCGAACCCACTGACGTCGCTGTGGCTCACGGATGCCGCCCAGATCGAGACAGACTCTGACGCCGGAGCGGTCCACTTCCGGCGCAACGGGCCGCTCGGCCTCACGTCGAAACAGTATCGGCTGGTCGCGACGGAGCGACCGGACGAGACGATCGTACTGACGATCTCACGGGACAAGCGCTCGATCGTCACGGCACGCGCTTCGGTCGAATCAGTCGAAACCGGAACGCGGGTCACGTTGACGGTCGAGCGAACCGACGTTCATGCACTGTCCCTGCTCATGATGATGCTCTTGGGATCGACGGTCGATCGGTTATACGCGGCGCACGGATACGACATCGTCGACGACTCTCACTCGGTCGGGCTCCGAGTTCCATGGTGACCGCCCGTGTGCCGATCCAGTTGGGAGCGCTCTTGATTCGCGCTGCTCAGGCCCTCGATTTCGGTACTCGCCGCGCCAGATAGCACACCGAACTCTCACGCGGCCGCTCCGCTCACCGGGTAGAAACGGAAGTGGTGCATCCCGGATTTGAACTGTAGAGTACGGGCAATACCGGAGTACTTACGCAACCTTCTCCCATACTTCCCACTACCTGATGTCGACGGACAATAACGAAGATGAATTGTGGTATCCGTCAGTCGACGATATCCTGCTGCTTCATGAAGACATTGTCTCCGAAGACGGTGAGGCTAGCCCTGGCGTAACCAACCCGGACCGAATCGAATTTGCGATCAATTACGTCAAACACGGTCACTTCGGCGAGGTCCCGAATACGATCCACGAAAAGGCGTTTCACCTGATGCGGTTACTTGCGTCGAATCACTGGTTCGTCGACGGTAACAAGCGGACTGCCCTCAATACCACCGAACTCTTCTATCTCGTCAACGGATACGAACTAAGTTACGGAGAGGACATCCGTTCGATGCTCAAATTACTTTCCGTAAGAGAATCGCTGATCGATCGTTCTATCGGCCCTCTCTATTTGTCCGATCAGGCGACGCCAATCGATATTGAAGAGGACATCGACCCCTGGACCGCTCTCGGTGTTCTTCTCGTCGCCGCACTCATTCAGTATCTGGATGTTGACCCTGATGAGTATCTACCCGACGACTACGACGAGGCCCGTGTTCGGGAGGGGTGGGGACTCACAACGATATACGACGGAACCGTTAACATCGACGAGGACAAAGGCACACAGGAGAATGGCAGCTGACGAAGCCGCTTTTAACGGCAAGGAGAATCTACTCGAGACGCTGCTAGCGGACTTTCGTGAGCGATACGTAGAGGAACACGGCGAAGAACCGCCGGAAGCGATACTGCACGACGCTCGCCGAGATATTCTTCGGTCGCTAGCGAAAAAAGGACGTGACGAACACCGGGACGTTTACGACGCACTCGCAGACGAATAGCCGTTTTCCTGCAGCGCAACACGCCTCTCTCTCTCTCGACTTCGCCCCCTGACGTATTCTTGTGAGAGCCCGTCAACTGAACTCCGCTTTGAGCGGCAGTCTCTCATACGAACCGGCCGCATCCCAATTTGAACCCCTGCACCCAGCTCGTCTCATACAAATTCGATCGGCTGTTTCAGGTGATCTGCCGCTCTCAGACCCGATTCCCCGTCTATCCGCAATAGAAATGCCGCCTCCCGGATTGTGAACTACGTCCGTAAATGCTCGGTTCGCTGCGCCTTTCCGGTATAGATCAAATCCGGTCGGATCACATATTTGCGGCTCGCGGTGTTGCTCGCCGCAAAAGTATGCCGCCTCCCGGATTTGAACCGGGGACAGCTCGATCTTCAGTCGAGTGCTCTCCCAGTCTGAGCTAAGGCGGCCTGTACTGTTCTCCGTCGATAGCACAAAAAAGGATTTCGAATGGCGTCGGCGAAGGGGGTCGGTGGTACGCGGTGGGTACGATCGAGATCGTGTTCAGTGACCCGTCGAGAGTATCCGAATCACGTGTATTTTCCTCGCTGATATTCAAGACACACTTTTGCCCGCGAGTGGGTAAGACATTGTTATGGCACCGCTTACCGAAGAAGCGGATTCCGGCACACTGACGGCGGATACTATCCTCGAGTTACTGGCAAACCGCCGTCGCCGGTATCTTCTCTACGCACTCAGGGGGCGAACGGATCCCATCGAACTGTCCCGTCTGGCCGAAACCGTCGCGGGCTGGGAACACGACGTCCCACCCGACGAAGTGGCAAAGAACGATTACAAGAGTGTGTACGTCTCGTCGGTCCAGTGTCACGTGCCGAAACTCGCCGAGGCAGGCGTCGTCGACCACGATACCAACGACCACTCGGTCATCCTCGCGGAGAACTACGAACAGCTCGAACCCTATCTCGAAGTCGTCATCCGTGACGAGCCCGAGAACTCGACGCTTCAGCGTGCACTCGATTCGCACTCCGGGGACGGATTCTTCCGCTCGATCCGGGAGAACGTCTCTCGGTTGACGCACTGACGCCGCTTCGAGTGGCGCTGCCCGCCGCGGACTGTCAGTATTCGACTCGTCGTCTTCGAACGATCCACTCTGTCTGCAGCTTCGGAAATGGGTATTGGAAACTCTTGTAGGCCTGCGTTGCTTCGCTACGGACTGATTACGCCACTACTGCCGATCCGGGCAGTACTGGAAGGGCGTCGGTGCCACTCATTACCGCCGACCCACTGTGTTGGAGTGTGGAAACGGTCCACGCGTGCATGCGCGGAGATAACGCGAAATCACGTAGATGTGAAAACACGTAGAAAAGCACAATCACGTGATACTACTCCCGTCAAACTACCGCCTCGCCGCGGCTACAGGATCACCCGTCCGGTCATGGTCGCGATAGCACGTTCACCCACAACCGCCCCTCGCCGTCACCCACACAGCGAACCTCACACGACCTGATACCACCTGCACCGACTCCATTGCACCAACCTGCCTCCCTGCGACCTACAGACCCATGCCTTCCGACGATCCCACGAGAACCGACGCGCGATTGTTTGCCGTGCTGACGCTCGCGTTCGGCGCGTTCGTCGTGTTGAAGAACGCCCAGCCGACCGTCGTCTTCGTCGGTACCGGCATCCTGCTGCTCGTCTACTTCGGCGGTACGCTCGCGACGATCGAAATCGCCGATCGCCTCCGGATTCACGTTCGAAACACGGAGTCGGACGACGAGGAGGAGTGATCGATCCGTCGTGGCCCCACGCAGTGGCTGCCTTATCGGTCGTCGTCGCGTTTCGCCGCCGGATTCGTCACAGCGCCGGTCGCCGCCGATCCGAACGCCTGGCCGTACTTCGCGAGGACACCCGACGTGTACGCGGGTTCGGGCTCGTCTCTCGCGTCCAGTCTGGATTCGAGTTCAGCGTCGTCGAGCGCGACGGAGAGTTCGCGATTCGGGATGTCGACCGTCACGATGTCGCCGTCTTCGACGGCGGCGATCGGGCCGCCGTCGGCCGCCTCCGGGGCGACGTGGCCGATCATCGGCCCGCGCGTCGCGCCGGAGAAGCGACCGTCGGTCAGCAGCGCGACGTCGTCCTCGTGGCCCTGGCCGACGACGGCTGCCGTGACGCCGAGCATCTCGCGCATGCCGGGACCGCCGCGGGGCCCTTCGTTCCGGATGACGACGACGTCGCCCGATTCGATCCCGCCCGACTGGACCCACTCCATGGCGTCCTCTTCACGCTCGAAGACGCGGGCCGGGCCCTGGTGGTAGAGCTCGTCGTCGCCAGTCACTTTCAACACCGAGCCGTCGGGGGCGAGGTTGCCGGTGAGGATGACGAGGGCGCCCTCCTCGTGAATGGGGTCCTCGATCGGCCGGACGACCGCCGGGTCGACGTCGTCGTCGGCCGGCAGCGACAGCGCGTCGAGTTCGTCCTCGATCGTTCGGCCGGTCACGGTCATCGCGTCGCCGTGGAGCAAGTCGGCGTCCAAGAGTCGTCGGAGGACGACCGGAATGCCGCCCTGCTGGTGGAGGTCGGCCATCACGTGCGTGCCGCCCGGGCGGACGTCGACGATGTGGGGCGTCCGCCGGGAGATTTCGTCGAAGTCCTCGATCGCGAGGTCGATACCGGCCTCCGCCGCGAGCGCGAGGAGGTGGAGGACGGAGTTCGTCGACCCACCGATCGCGACGTCGAGCGTGATGGCGTTCTCGAACGACTCCCGGGTGAGGATGTCGGAGGGGCGCCGATCTGCCTCGACCGCTTCGAGTGCGAGTGCGCCCGCCTCGGCGACGATCTCGGCGCGTTCGTCCGTAACGGCGGGTGCGGTCGCGGAGCCCAGGGGAGCGAGCCCGAGCGCTTCGCTCATCGAGGCCATCGTGTTCGCGGTGTACATGCCGGCGCAGGACCCGGGGCCAGGGCAGGCGGCGTGTTCGAGTTCGTCGAGTTCCTCGCGCGAGAGGTCACCCTCGGCGTGGGCGCCGACGCCCTCGAAGACGTCCTGAATGGTGACGTCGTCGCCGTGGAACTCGCCGGGGAGGATGGTGCCGCCGTAGCAGAAGACGGTCGGGAGGTCGGTTCGGATCGCCGCCATCATCATGCCTGGGAGGTTCTTGTCGCAGCCGGCGAGCGTCACCAGTCCGTCGAGTCGCTCGCCGAAGGCCACCAGCTCGACCGAATCCGCGATCACCTCGCGGGAGACGAGCGAGGCCTTCATCCCCTCCGTCCCCATCGAGATCGCGTCGGAGATGGTGATCGTCCCGAACTCGATCGGCATGCCGCCTGCGTCATCGACGCCGGTCCACGCCGCCTCGGCGAGTTCGTCCAGGTGGACGTTACAGGGCGTGACGTCGGCGGCCGGGTTCGCGATCCCGATCATCGGCGAGGCGAGGTCCTCCTCGTCGTACTCCATCGCGTAGAACATCGCCCGGTGGGGCGCACGATCGGCCCCCTCGGTGACGTCGGAACTCGGTAACGATGTTGATTTGGCGGTTCGCAGGCCGTCGTCGCTGATATCGTCGTGTTTCTGTGTCATTAGTGGGTCACTTTGGTTGGTTCGATCGGCTTCCGTCTACGGTGCTTCATCGGTCGACATCCGCTCGATAATCGTCGCGGTGACGTCGCTCGTCGTCGCGTCGCTGCCGAGGTCGGGCGTCCGCGGGCCCGATTCGAGCACGGACTCGACGGCCCGGCGAACCGCCCGCGCGTCCTCGTCGTACCCGAGGAATTCCAGAAGCATCGCGGCCGACAGGATCGTCGCGCTCGGGTTCGAGAGGCCCTGTCCGGCGATGTCCGGTGCCGTTCCGTGGACGGGTTCGAACAGCCCGCGTTCGGGCCCCAGATTTGCGGAGGGAAGGAGGCCGAGACCACCGACGAGCCCGGCTGCCAGATCGGAGAGTACGTCGCCAGCGAGGTTCGGACAGACGACGATGTCGAACTGGGTGGGGTCGAGACAGACGCGCGTCGCGAAGGCGTCCATGAGCGCCTCGTCGGGTTCGACGCCGTGGTCGGCCGCGACATCGAAGACCGACTCGCGAAACAGCCCGTCCGTCTCGCCCATCACGTTCGCCTTGTGGACGACGGTGAACGAGTCGGCCGCGGCGTCTGCGAGATAGCGACAGGCGAACTCGGCGAGCCGTTCCGACGCGGAGCGGGTTGTGAGTCGCGTTCCCGTCGCCACGTCGTCGGTGAGCCGCCGTCCCAGGCCGGCGTAGACGCCCTCGGTGTTCTCGCGGAGGAAGACCAGGTCCGTCTCGGGCCGGAGGGCGTCGACCCCCGGATACGCTCGTGCTGGGCGGACGTTGACGAACGAGTCGACGGCACGTCGAAGCGGGAGGATCACGTCCGCGGCACTTTCGCCCGCCGCGCCGAACAGCGTCGCGTCCGCTGTCTCGACGGCCGCGCGGGTCTCCGCGGGCAGCGGCGTCCCCCGCTCGGCCGCGACGTGGTCGCCTGCCTCGTACGTCACGAGGTCGAACCCGGCGTCGAGGGATTCGAGAACTTCGACCGCGGCCGGCACGACTTCCTGGCCGATGCCGTCGCCCGGGATCACGACGATCGTCTCGTCGTCGGTTCCACCGTTCCCGCCGGAGACGTCCCCGCCGGCGCGCGTTGCGTCACTCATCGCTCGTCACCCCGGCGTCGACCGTTCGACCGACACCGTCGCCGGCCTCGAGGTCGGCGTAGGGGAGCGATGCGGCCGTCTCGTGAACGGTTTCGGGATGCTGCCGCATCAGCGCCGTCGTGTCCCAGTTGCCGTCGACGAGCGCACGCCGCTGGGCCTCGTCCACCGTGACGTCGAGGGTCGTCTCACCGTAGGTGACGGCTTCGTCCGCGACGGAGACCGTGACCGGGTCGTCGGGGTTGGTCTCGACCCACGCTTGCAGCGCCGCGATCTCCTCGTGACCGGCCGTCACCGTCGGGATGCCCAGGCCGAGGCAGTTGCCCGCGAAGATCTCGGCGAAGCTCTCGCCGACGATGGCGTCGATCCCCCAGCGCATGAGCGCCTGCGGGGCGTGTTCACGCGAGGAGCCACAGCCGAAGTTCGAATTCACGACCAGGACCGACGCACCCTCGAACCGATCGTCGTTGAACGGGTGCTCGAGCGGTTCGTCCTCTTCATCAAACCGCTGATCGAAGAAGGCGAACTGGCCCAGACCCTCGAACGTAACCGCCTTCAGGAAGCGCGCCGGCAGGATCTGGTCGGTATCGATCTCGTTGCCGCGGATCGGGACCCCGGTCCCGCGGACGCGCTCGACCGGTTCCGGGCCGGTCGTGGCGCCGTCAGAATCGTTCATACAACCACCTCCAGAGCGAGCTCTGGCGTAATCGCATGAACTCGCTTCGCTTCGTTCATGCGACCACCTCCGGAAGCGTACGGACGTCAGTCACTGTTCCAGTTACAGCCGCCGCGGCGACCATCTGCGGGCTCATCAGGACCGTTCGCCCGTCCGGACTGCCCTGGCGGCCGACGAAGTTGCGATTCGACGAGGAGGCACAGACTTCGTCGCCGACGAGCTGGTCGTCGTTCATCCCCAGACACATCGAACAGCCGGCGCCGCGCCAGTCGAAGCCGGCCTCGCGGAAGACGTCGTCGAGGTCTTCGCGTTCCGCGGCGGCCTTGACCCGCTGACTGCCGGGGACGACCATCGCGCGGACGTCCGGGTGGACCTCGCGGCCCGACACGACGTCGGCTGCGGCCCGCAGGTCGGCCAGGCGGGCGTTCGTACAGGAGCCGAGGAAGGCGACGTCGATTTCGTAACCGACCATCGTCTCGCCGGGCGTAACGTCCATGTGGTCCTGGGCCTCCCGGGCGACGTCCTGTTCGTCGTCGGGCAACTCGGCCGGGTCGGGGATCGGCTCGGTGATGCCGACGCCCTGTCCCGGGGTCGTTCCCCAGGTGACCATCGGGTCGAGCGCCGAGGCGTCGAGCTGGACGACGTCGTCGTACGTCGCGTCGGGATCGGAACGGATCGACTCCCAGTAGGGCTTCAACGACTCGAGTCGGTCCGGATCGTCCGTGAATTCGGGGGTCTCCGCCAGCCACTCGTAGGTGGTCTCGTCCGGGTTGACGTAGCCCGCGCGGGCGCCGCCTTCGATCGACATGTTGCAGAGGGTCATTCGTCCCTCCATGCCCATCGACTCGACGGCGTCGCCCGCGTACTCGTAGACGTAGCCGACGCCACCGTCGGTTCCCAGCTCGCGGATGATCGCCAGGATGGCGTCCTTGGCGGTGACGCCCGGGTCGAGGTCGCCCGTGAGCTCGATCTTGCGCACCCGCTGTTTTGCCATCGCCACGCAGCCGGTCGCGAGCACGTCGCGGATCTGCGAGGTGCCGATACCGAAGGCGAGCGCGCCGAACGCGCCGTGGGTTGCCGTGTGGGAGTCGCCGCAGACGATCGTCGTTCCGGGCTGGGTCAGCCCCTGTTCCGGGCCGACGACGTGGACGATGCCCTGTCGGCCCGTCTCCGGGCTCGAAAACTCGATCCCGGCGTCGGCGACGTTCGACTCGAGCGCTTGCATCATCGCTTCGGCCGCGTCGTCCGCGAACGGTCGCGACTGGTCGGCCGTCGGGACGATGTGATCGACCGTCGCGTGCGTGAGCGAGGGGTAGGCCACTTCGTAGCCGCGCTCGTCTATCATTCCGAACGCCTGGGGGCTCGTGACCTCGTGGACCAGGTGCAGGCCCACGAACAGCTGGTCCTGCCCGGTCGGGAGGGTCCGCACCCGGTGGGCGTCCCAGACCGCGTCGTAGAGCGTTCCCTCGCTCATTTCGACCGATCGGTGGTTTCGCTGCCACGGCCGAATGTCCGGACGTGACCGTCGACCGGTGACGTGTGGTCTCTGTCCTTCACTCGTCGTCGCGGGGCGTCATCGTCGGTCGCGGGTGCCTCCGACGCGTCGCCGTCCGCTTCGTCGTTCGGCCGTCGGCCGCCGTCCGTTTGCGCCGAGCGCCCCTCGTGGTAGCGATCGAACGTTCGTTCCGGGCCCTCGACCGGCGAGGTGTGGTCCCTGTCTTTCACGCGTCGGGGGTGCCTTCCGTCGGTGGTCCCATCCGCCCCCGACGCGGTATCCGGTCGGGTTTCGGCATCGGTCGGGTCTGCGTGTTCGTCTCGGTGCGATCGCGTTCGGCTGGGTTCGGTGTCGTGTTCGGTCATGCTGTCGGTTGGGTGTGCTGGGTTCGGTTCGGAATCGGTCGGTGCGTCGTCGGTGCTCGTCGGGTCCGGTCTGTTCGGTGATCGATCGGCCCACCAGCTCCGGCGGTGGACTCGACGTGTGCTCGCCGACGATCGTCGCTCATCGCTCGCCCTCCGCGTCCTCGTCCCACGCGAACAACGTCCGCAACTCGGCGCCGACGCGCTCGATCTCGTGGGTCTCCTCGGCTCGACGGTACTGGGTGTACGCCGGACGGTTCGCCTGATTTTCGCTGATCCACTCGCGGGCGAACTCGCCGTTCTGGACGTTCTGCAGGATTTCATCCATCCCCTCGCGGTCGACGACGCTCTCGCCGCGGGTGAGGCCGCCATACTCGGCGGTATCGGAGACGGAGTTCCACATCTCCATGTGGCCACCCTCGTACAGCAGGTCGACGATGAGCTTGAGTTCGTTCAGGCACTCGAAGTAGGCCATCTCGGGAGCGTACCCCGCGTCGACGAGCGTCTCGAAGCCGGCCTTGACGAGTTCGGTGACGCCGCCACAGAGGACGGCCTGCTCGCCGAAGAGGTCGGTCTCGGTCTCCTCGCGGAACGTCGTCTCGACGACGCCGGCACGCGTACAGCCGAGCGCGTCGGCGTACGCCAGCGCTTGCTCGCGGGCCTCGCCGGTGGCGTCCTGGTAGATCGCGAGCAGACCGGGCGTCCCCTGCCCGTTCTCGTAATTGCGCCGAACGAGGTGGCCCGGCGACTTCGGTGCGATCATCGTTACGTCCACACCCTCGGGCGGCTGGATCTGGTTGTAGTGAACGTTGAACCCGTGGGCGAACTGCAGCGTGTCACCGGGCTCGAGGGTCGGCTCGATCGCTTCCTCGTAGACGGCGGGCTGGACCGTATCTGGGAGCAGGACGCTCACGACCGACGCCTGGGCCGCGGCCTCGTCCGGTGTCGCGACCCGCAGCCCGTCTTCCTCCGCAGCCGTCCAGGAGGAACTATCCGCTCGGAGGCCGACGACGACGTCGACGCCGCTCTCTGCTAAATTCTGGGCGTGTGCGTGGCCCTGCGAGCCGTAGCCCAGGACGGCCACTGTCTCGTCGTCGAGGGCGTGGCGGTCGGCGTCACGCTCGTAGTAGACCGTCGCGTCGAACGACGGCGACTCGTCGGCGACGTCCGTCCCGCCGTCGGTGAGACATCGCTTCGTCCGTTCGGTCGAGGCCTCGACTGCCTCGTCGGTGGCAGTTCTGTCGTCTGGATCCGTTTCGCCAGCCGTTCTCCCAGTCACGGTGACGGTCGTCCGCTCGGCCCGTCGTTCGGCCATTCGCTCGACCGTCTGTTCGTGGTTGGTTCGTCCGCTGTCTGTGGCGTGTGTCGTTGTCGTGTCGTGTTGTGGGTGTGTTCTCGTCATGCTCTCACTCAGCCGGTGGCTGTCCGTGTTTCTCCGTTCGGCCTGTCCGTTCCGTCGTCGCGGTTCTCGGGCTGTCTCCGCCCGCGTCGGTCGGTCCGTTTCCCTCGCTTTGTCTCTCACCGCTCGCAGTGTCTCTGCTCGCTTGATCCGAGGCCTCCCGCCGGGCGGCCTCGCACCCCGGGGCGGGCGCTTCGCCGGGCGTCGTCGGCACGTCGCCGCGGGCGAGCGCGGTCTGACCCGTGCGGGCGATCTCGACGATGCCGAACTGCCGGTAGGCGTCGATCGCGGCGTCGACTCGCGACTCGTCGCCGGTGAGTTCGACGGTGATCGTCTGCGGGTCGGCGGCGATCGTCTCGCCGTCGTACATCTCGGTGATCGCGTGGACCCGTTCGGGCTCGTCGCCGCGGACCTTGACGAGGACCAGCTCGCGAGAGACGGTCTCCCCGGCTATTTCGCCCGCGGCGATGACGACGGGGAGCTTCCGGAGCTGTTTTTTGAGCTGGTCGACCCCGGGATCGGTCTCCTCGACGACCATCGTGATCCGGGCGTGGCCCGCGACGGTCGTCGGCCCGACGGTCAGGCTCTCGATGTTGAACTGTCGGCGCGAGACCAGGCCGGACACCCGCGCGAGCACGCCCGGTTCGTGTTCGACTAGGGCGGAGACGACCGCTCGTCGCCGATCGTGTTCGGCTTCGACGACCGGGTCGATTCGAATCCCGTCCGTGGTTCGGCGCGATTCGGGATGCGGTCGGTCCGACGGGGCCGGGCCGGGGGGTCCGTCGTTCCGCTCGTGCCCGTCGCTTCGAGGTTGGGCACCCTCGTCGCTCATAGGTGCTCCTCCGAGAGCGCGAATTGGCCGTTCGCGCCGCCGCTCGGCACCATCGGCAGCACGTTTGCTTCCGGGTCGACGTGGCAGTCGATCACGGCGGGGCCGTCGTCGTCGAGCGCCGCTTCGACGGTGTCGGCCACCTCGGCGGGATCGTCGACGCGGAAGCCGCGTGCACCGAAGGCCTCGGCGAGCGTATCGAACGCCGGCACCCAGTCGTACTCCGAGGCCATCCGCCGTCCCTCGAAGAAGGCGTCCTGCCACTGGCGAACCATGCCGATGTGCTCGTTGTTGAGCACCACGACCGTGATGTCCAGCTGCTCGCGCACGGCGACGGACAGCTCCTGCATCGTCATGAGGAACGAGCCGTCGCCCTCGAAACAGACGACGGTACGGTCGTTCCCACCCGCTTCGTCCGCGGCGAGTCGCGCCCCGATGGCCGCCGGAAGTCCGTACCCCATCGCACCGAGTCCGTGCGACGAGACCCAGGTGCGCGGCTCGGCGAACGTCCAGAACTGGGCGGCCCACATCTGGTGCTGGCCGACGCCGGTGGTCACGATCGTGTCGTCGGCCGTCGCCGCATCGAACGCCTCCACGACGAACTGCGGTTTCAACGGCCCGTCGTCGGTCGTGGCGTAGGTCAGCGGATACGTCTCCGTCCACTCCGCACACTGCGTACGCCAATCGGCAGCCGCCGGCGGCGACTCGACCGCCGCCGATAACTGTTCGATGACGGCGCCCGCGTCGCCGATCAGCGGATAATCGGCGTGGACGTTCTTGCTGATCTCGGCCGGATCGATGTCGACGTGGATCACCTCGGCCTCGGGCGCGAACGTGTCGATCCCGCCGGTCAGCCGGTCGTCGAACCGGGTCCCCACGGCGATCAGGCAGTCGGTGTGCGTGATCGCCATGTTCGCGTAGCCGGTGCCGTGCATGCCGGCGAACGATAGCGACAGGTCGTCGTCCTCCGGGAACGAACCCAGGCCTGGCATCGTCGTCGTCACCGGAATCCCGTTCGCGCGCGCGAACGCCGTCGCGACGTCGCTCGCATCCGCCGCGACGACACCACCGCCGAACAGGCACACCGGGCGGTCGGCCGACTCGATCGCGCGCGCCGCTTCGTCGACGGCCGACGGAGCTGCCTGGGGTCGTGAATCGGCTTCCTCCTCTGCCCCTGATCCGGTCTCCGTGGCCGATGCGCGCTCGTCGGCTCCACGGCCCGATTCAGCCGCTTCATCGAGCGTAACGTCCTTCGGCAGGTCGACCAGCGTCGGACCGTGTCGACCGGATTGCGCCCTCGTGTAGGCCTCCTCGACGGTCGAACCGACCGTCGTCGCGTCGGTCGCGAACGCGTTGTACTTCGTGATCGGTCGGGTGACGCCGATCGTGTCGGTCTCCTGGAACGCGTCGTTGCCGACGAGGTCGGTCGGGACCTGTCCCGTCAGGGCGACCATCGCGTCGGAATCCATGTCCGCGTCGGCGATGCCGGTGACGAGGTTGGTCGCGCCCGGTCCCGAGGTCGCCAGGCAGACGCCCGGTTTCCCCGCGACGAGGCCGTACGCGTCGGCTGCGTGGGCGGCCGCTTGCTCGTGGGCCATCGTCACGTGCCGGACCGACGACCCTGCGAGTGCGTCGTACACCGGCATGATCGCCCCGCCCTGTATGCCGAAGGCCAACTCGACGCCGCTCGCTTCGAGTGCGCGGGCGACGGCGTCAGCGCCGGTCGTGGCATCCCCCGTTTCGTCCGCGGTGTCGTCAGTTGCGGGTTCGCCCAGTTCGGTAGTTGTCTCGTCTCCGGTTGTCGTTGCGTCCGGCGACGAGCCTGGTGCTGTGCCTCGATCTGCTGTGTCGTCTGTGTGTTCTCGATACGTCGTCTTCGTGTCGGTCATGTGGGCATACTGTCAGTCGCTGCTGCAGGACAATTCGAACGCGAGCCTCGTCGGCACTGGTCGGTGCGAGCGAGGTGCCAGACGGCTGGCTGACGGTCGACGATACGTCCGGTCGGGGAAGAGGGGTGTGTAGGGGACTAGGCCCCTACAATAATCGAACCACCGAGAATTGCAGCGACAGCTCCCGTGACCGCAGCGAAGCCGTGAGCGGGAGCGTTCGGTCGCACTGTACCCGCTGAGTCGACGGCTGATTTTATATATCTGTCGGCGCCTGCAACGATCGCCACAACTCACGTTGTCGGTGTCCACCGACCGCGGACAGTCACCGCTCGGGTGCAACGATCGTCGATGGTGTGCCGCGTCGACCGACCGGCGACGTCGTGCCGACTGTGGAGCGGCCGGCTGGTGGTGGGTGGCGATCACCCGTCTCCGGACGGCCATCAGATGGGTCCCTCGTGAACGCGTCGTCGGTCGGCGTCCACCTCGCGAGCGAACCGCTCGACGACGTCCTGGGGGACGTCGCCCTCGGTTGCGCCGTACGATTTGACCCGATCGACCACCTCGCGCACCTGCTCGTCAGTCGGATCGTATCCGGCCTCTCGCAGGTGCTTGCGGACGCTGTGGGTCCCCGTGTGTTTGCCCAGGACGAACGCTCGTTCGGCGCCGACCATCTCCGGGGTCATCACGCCGGGCTCGAAGGTCGCCGCGTTCTCGATCACGCCCGCGGCGTGGATGCCGCTCTCGTGACTGAACGCGTTCTCGCCGACGACCGGCTTGTTCCGGGGGACGTGGACGTCGCTTCGCTCCTCGACGAGCGAAGAGAGCTCGACGAATCGCGTGGTGTCGACACCGGTGTCGATCCCGTAGACCGACTCGATCGCCATCACGACCTCCTCGGCGGCAGCGTTACCCGCGCGCTCGCCGATGCCGTTGATCGAGACCTGCGCCTGACTCGCGCCGGCTTCGATGCCGGCGACCGCGTTCGCCGTCGCCAGGCCGAAGTCGTCGTGACAGTGCACGTCGATCCTCGCGTCGGCGTGGTCGTCGACGAACGCGACGAGGTCTCGCATTCGCGCGGGTGTGCAGACGCCGACGGTGTCGGGGACGTTGATCCAGTCGGCGCCCGCCGCCGAGGTGGCCGCGACCATTTCGGCCAGGAACGCCGGCTCCGTCCGCGTCGCGTCCATCGGTGAGAACATGCACTCGACACCGGCCGCCGCGACGCGCTCGACTGCGGCAACCGATCGGCGTTTGACGTCCTCTCGCGTCGCGTGCATCGAATCGGCGAGCTGGACGTCCGAGGTCGACGCGAACACGTGGACCATATCCACGCCCGCGTCGAGTGCCGCCTCGACGTCTTCGTCGACGATCCGAGCGAGGCCGGCCACGGTCGCATCACTCGCCTCGGCGATGTCGCGGACCGCCTCGAACTCGGCCCCGGAGTTCACCGGGAACCCCGCCTCGATGACGTGCGTACCCATCTCGTCGAGCACCGCCGCTATCTCGCGTTTATCGTCGTACGTGAACGAGACGCGTGCTGCCTGCTCACCGTCACGAAGCGTCGTATCGAAAATCTGTACGTCGTCTGCGTTGGCTACAGTAGCCGCTTCAGTACCGTCGAAGAACTCGACTCCCCTGCCGGGTGACAGAGGCGCCCTCTGGTGTCGTCATTGCGCTCTCACCGAGCGTATCTGCCATCATAAACCTAGGGGGTCGGCCCAACCTTTGCCGTCGAACGCGACGTACGCAGCACGAACTCGGGCGGATTCGAACGACGCCGTCACCTCGCTCCGCTCGGTGCCGTCTCATTCGAATCGCCCTCGAATCAGAGTTCTGCCGCTTGCGGATTGCTCGCGGCAGAATTATGGGCTCGGGCGGATTCGAACCACGCCGTCACCTCGCTACGCTCGGTGGCGTCTTATTCGAATCCGTCCTCACGTCACGCAGCCGGCGCTCACCAATTGTTCGCGCCGGCAGGAGTGGGCTCGGGCGGATTCGAACCACCGACCTCGGCCTTGTAAAGGCCACGTCATAACCAGCTAGACCACGAGCCCGTAATCAACCGGTGGTGACGCGTTCGAATAACTGTTACCTTCTGTGCCAGGTGGAACGGGACAGTTGCAGGCCAGCAGCGGCGTTCCGTCGCCGGCTGTCGGCGCGTTTGCGTCCGTCGTGTGCGAGCGTCGGTCCGACGATCTGTCGAGAGTGGGCCGGCCGATACCGGAGTATTTCGATTCGAAGGGAATATTTATTGGGCGTGCTCTCGCACGGCGGTGTAATGAGTGTAGAATGGGAAGAAGATGACCCTTTCGAGGAACAACGGGACAAGATCGAGAACCCGATGAAGCGGCTGTTCCGCGAGTACGGGTCTCGATACAGGTTTCAGGCGTTGGTCGGGATCTTCGCGAGTATCTTTGCTCGGTTGCTCGACCTGTTGCCGCCGCTGATGCTCGGCATCGCCATCGACTCGATCTTTCGTGATGGCGGCGCCGCGTCATTCTCCGAACAGATTCCATTGGTTGTTCTCCCCGACGGCCTGTTGCCAGGGACGCAAGAGGGTCAGTTCTGGTTTACGATCGCCGTCCTGATCGGTGCGTTCGGCCTGGGGGCGATCTTCCACTGGGTGCGAAACTGGGGGTTCAACTCCTTCGCACAGAACATCCAGCACGACGTCCGGACGGACACCTACGACAAGATGCAGCGGCTGAACATGGACTTCTTCTCCGACAAGCAGACGGGGGAGATGATGTCCATTCTCTCGAACGACGTCAATCGGCTCGAGCGATTCCTCAACGACGGGATGAACTCCCTGTTCCGGATGTCGGTGATGGTCCTCGGAATCGGCGGCTTGCTGCTGTGGATCAACTGGCAACTGGCGCTCGTCGCGCTGCTCCCGGTGCCGCTGATCGCCGCGTTCACGTACGCGTTCGTCAAGATCATCCAGCCGAAGTACGCCAAGGTCCGCTCGACCGTCGGGAAAGTCAATTCCCGGCTGGAGAACAACCTGGGCGGTATCCAGGTCATCAAGTCAAGCACGACGGAGGACTACGAGTCGGATCGCGTCGACGACGTCTCGATGGGCTACTTCGACGCGAACTGGGACGCGATCGAAACCCGGATCAAGTTCTTCCCCGGTCTCCGGGTCATCGCCGGCGTCGGCTTCGTCATCACGTTCCTCGTCGGTGGCCTGTGGGTGTTCAACGGCACGGCGCCGGGGCCGTTCACCGGCACGCTGACCGAGGGGAACTTCGTCGTCTTCGTCCTCTACACGCAGCGCTTCATCTGGCCCATGGCCCAGTTCGGGCAGATCATCAACATGTACCAGCGTGCTCGTGCGTCCTCCGCGCGGATGTTCGGGTTGATGGACGAACCGAGCCGCGTCGAGGAGAACCCCGGCGCGACGGAACTTGAGGTTACCGAGGGACACGTCGAGTACGATCACGTTTCGTTCGGCTACGGCGACGAGACGATCGTCGAGGACGTCGACTTCGACGTCGAGGGCGGCGAAACCCTCGCGCTGGTCGGCCCGACCGGTGCCGGCAAGTCCACGATCCTGAAGCTCCTGCTGCGGATGTACGACATCGACGATGGCGAGATCCGGATCGACGGCCAGGACCTCCGGGACGTCACCCTCCGGAGCTTGCGGGAGCGGACGGGCTACGTCAGCCAGGACTCGTTCCTGTTCTACGGCTCCGTCGAGGAGAATATCAAGTACGGGACCTTCGACGCGACCCGCGACGAGGTAATCGAGGCCGCGAAGATGGCCGAAGCCCACGACTTCATCGAGAACCTGCCGGAGGGCTACGACACCGAGGTCGGCGAACGCGGCGTCAAGCTCTCGGGCGGCCAGCGCCAGCGCATCTCCATCGCGCGGGCGATCCTCAAAGATCCGGAGATCCTCATCCTCGACGAGGCGACGAGCGACGTCGACACCGAGACGGAGATGCTGATCCAGCGTTCGATCGACAAACTCGCCGCCGACCGGACCACGTTCGCCATCGCCCACCGCCTCTCGACGATCAAAGACGCCGACACCATCGTCGTCCTCGAGGGTGGACAGATCGTCGAACGTGGCACTCACGACGACCTCCTCGACAACGGCGGCCTCTACGCGCACCTCTGGGGCGTCCAGGCCGGTGAGATCGACGAACTCCCCCAGGAGTTCATCGAGCGCGCCCAGCGCCGGACCGCTCGAACGGAGTCGCAGCAAGACGACTGATCGCTACGCGCTCCCTCGGTTCGGCTGATCTGTCGCGGTACTGCCGTTCGAACCGATTTTGCTTCCTGCTACACGGCTCTCCGGAGTGTTACGTCCAGTTGCCGGTTCGGCTGATAGTGGCTTCTCTCGCTTTTCGACCGACCCAGATCCGTTGATCTTCTTAAAATATGGACGAATTACAAAATGCAAATATTCATTGAAAAATCAGGTGGCCTATGGCTCCACGTACTCCCCTTCGTAATCCGAAAGCGTACTTCTCGGCCAACTCCCAACCGTTTGGCACTGGTGTCTCCGTGTTCCTCGTGTACGCGTTCGCCAGTCTCGTCGTCGCGTTCGTCGTCATTCAACACGTGTTCGATCAGATCAGTGGGCTTTCTCCCGAACAAGAACGCGTGCTCAATTCGCTCGTTCCATCGCTCCTCTTCTTCGTGGCTATCGGGTTTCTCATCGCCTGGCTCGTCGTCGCAGCTATCATGCACTTCGGGAGCGGCAGTTCGTCGAACGGCGGCAGTTTTGGCGATGCACTCGGCGTGGCAGGCTGGGCCTACGCTCCTGAACTCCTTTTTCTCGTTCCGCAGGTAGTCTACAGCTGGAACAGAATAAGCGCTCTCGACCTGGACGGGTCCGATCCCGCCCGCCTTTCGAACCGGGCAAACGAACTCGCTACCCAGGCATCGACAGAGCTGGTCCCCATTGCGTGTCTGCTCGTTACCACCGCCTGGAGCGTCTACATCCTCTCTTACGGCGTCTCAGAAACACACGACGTGTCGCTGGACACGGCGATGGTCCCTGCCGTCATCGTCGGTGTCGGATCGATCTTCCTCACACTCGTCGGGTGATTAGAACGACTCCTGTTCTCGCTGGCCGTCCTGCCCCGGCGCGCCCTCGTCCTGACGATCTTCGCCCGGCGCAGGCGGCGTCCGGTCGCTGTAGTTCTTGCGTCCGATCGCCTCGTCGCCGACCATCGTCACGATCGCCTGTTCGACCTCGGCCGCCGATTCGTAGCCATCCTCGTTGAACGGTTCGAGCAGTTCCTGGAACGTCGTCGTCTCCTCGTCCATCTTCACTTCTTCCTCACCGTAAGCCTCCAGCAGTTCGTCCTGGCTCGCGGGATAATCGTGTTCCTCGAGTTTCGTCCCGAGCTCGCCGAGTTCGACACCCTGTTCGCGATTTTCGTCACTCATACCCGGTCCGTTGGGAGACCGCCGGAAACCCCTTCGCCCTGCCAGCGCGTGTGCATCGCCGAGGTCACTCTACACGAGGTTGCCCCGCTGCCTGGGACGCGGGCAGAGACGGTGCTTACAAGACCCGACCATCCGTGAGAGCGGACATGGACCTCGAACGTGCCACGTGGCCGGAGGCGGCCGATCTGGACACCGACCTGGCCGTCCTCCCCGTCGGCAGCACGGAACAGCACGGGCCCCACGCCCCGCTCGGGACGGACACGCTGGCGGCGGCCGCTGTCGCCGAGGCCGGCGTCGAGGCGTTCGACGGCGAGGTCGCGGTCGCCCCGGCGCTCCCCGTCGGGATCGCCGAAGAGCATCGTCACTTCGCCGGGACACTCTGGCTCGAACCCGATACGTTCCGCGACGCCGTCCGCGACTGCGTCCGGAGCCTCGCCCACCACGGGTTCGATCGCGTCGTCGTGGTCAACGGGCACGGCGGAAACGTCGACGCCCTAAACGAAGTCACCGCCGAGATCAGCCGTCACGACGACGCCTACGCCGTCGCGTTCACCTGGTTCGAGGCCGTCGGCGAGCATTCGGCCGAGATGGGCCACGCGGGCCCGCTCGAAACGTCGCTCCTCAGGGCGATCGAACCCGACCTCGTCCGCGAGGACAGGGTGGCGTCGGCCCGTGACGGTGCTGCGGACGGCTGGGGCGAGTGGGTAAGTCACACGAACCTGGCCCACGATTCGGCCGAGTTTACCGAGAACGGCGTCGTCGGCGATCCGACCGACGGCGACGCCGACCGTGGCGAGGAACTGCGAGAACTGGCAGCCGAGTCGCTCGCCCGCCTCCTTACTGCCGTCGACACCCGCGAATTCGATACCCCCTCACCGACACACTAGTGGCTGGGCCTCCCGTCGGAACTCACTCCTCGTCTTCGTCGTCGGCGGATTGGAGGGTACTTCGCAGTCCCGGGATCGTCTGTGTGAGGTCGCCGACCTGGTCGCCGGCCTGTTCGATATCGCCGATCGTCGATTCGAGCGTCTCGATCTCGTCGGCGAGGTCCTCGGCGTCGTCGAACGCGTCGGCGCGCTCGCCCATCGTGTACCACTTCTTGGCGTCACGCAGGTGCTCCTCGGCGTCGCCCGTCTCGAGTGCGGACTTCAACCCGTTCAGGGCGCCGAGGACGTTGTCGGCGTCGGTCTCCCAGATCGATTCGGCGTCCGGCAGGGCGTCGCGGGCGTCGGCGAGCGAGGATTCGACGTCCTCGCGCATCTCGTTCGCCGCCTCGCCGAACAGGTCGTCGTCGGTGAGTGAGGCCTGACTCATACCTGAATGTACGACCTGGCTGGGGTTAAACGATCGCCCGAAAGTGAAAGTGAAAACTGGGGCGTGAGGTGGGCTCTCTCGTCGGTAACTCCGTCCAATGCGTGGTGGTCGAAGTTGCCGCCCCTGGTTCGAAGCTGTCGAGACGCAGTCACCTGCCGTGGTCCGTGTCTCGGCCCTCCTCGCTCGAGACGTCGACCACGCGCATCAGCGGGTAGCCGTCTTCCATCGCCATCTGGGCGGTGACGGTGTGGCCCTCGTAGCCGACGACGATCTCGACGTCGAGGAAGCGGCCGGTCAACTCGGTGTAGTCGGCGCTCGATTCGTCGAGTTCGGCCTGTAGTGCGTCGGTGTCGACCGCGACGGTCACCGACTCACAGTGAGGCTGGTTCTCGATGGCGTCTTCCATCGCGCGGGCGATGCTGTCGACGCTCGCGGGCGAGACCGGCGACCCGGCGAACTGGTGGTACAGCGATCCGAACTTGATCCCGGTCTCGAAGCAGGCGACCTCGCCCGTGGTCGGCTCGGTCGCGTCAGGCTTCTCACCCGACGGTGACGTCTGATTCATGGTTTGTCGATCAGTCCCCGAGCCCATTGGCCGTTCCGGTCGCTGGACATCTCGACGGGCGTCCAGGGCTCGCGTTACGGCTGTTCACTGGCGCTCCCATCGTCGTCCCAGACCGCAAGCTACGTATCTGGGTGGGCCTATCGGTCGAACGAATGGCACAGTCGGTCCTCTTGACCGGGGCGGCGGGTCGCGTGGGTTCGGCGGTCCTGAGCGACCTCGCCGACGAGTACGAATGGCGACTTCTCGATCGGGATCCACCGACCGAGGAGCTGCCGGGCGAGTTCGTCGTCGCCGACATCACCGACGAGGACGCCGTCCGCGAGGCGATGGTGGGAATCGACGCCGTGATCCACCTCGCGGGCGACCCGCGTAAGGAGGCCCCGTGGTCGTCGGTCCTCCCGAACAACATCGACGGTACTCGTGTGGTCTACGAGGCCGCCGTCGAGGCGGGCGTCGACACGGTCGCGTTCGCCTCCTCGAATCACGCCGTCGGCCACTACGAGACCGACGAGCGCACGCCGAGGATGTATCGTGAGGACGATGAATTCCGCCTCGACGGGACGGAACTCCCGCGCCCCGGCAACCTCTACGGCGTCTCGAAGGCTGCCGGCGAACTCCTCGGGCGTTACTACCACGACGAGCACGACCTATCGGTCGCGTGCGTCCGTATCGGCAACCTCACGAAGGGCCACCCGCCGATCGACTACGAGCGCGGCCAGGCGATGTGGCTCTCCTATCGTGACTGTGCGCACCTCTTTCAGCGCTGTATCGAGGCCGACTACGGCTACGAGATCGTCTACGGCATCTCCGACAACGACCGGAAGTACTACTCCATCGAGCGCGCTCGCGAGGTGCTCGGCTACGAGCCACAGGACAACTCCGCGGAGTGGAACGGCGACGAACGAGTCGTGTAATCGTCAGGCGGTCGCACGCCAGTAGTCGACGACGCGATAGCCGAGGTAGAGCGTCGCGTTCAACACGCCGACGAGCGCGAACAGTTCGCCGAGCTGGAACCAAAGCTGTTCGAAGATGCCGAGTTCGGTCAAGCCATACGTGAAGAACGCGCTGATGATACCCCAGACGAGCAGGATGGCGGCGAGGCGTGCGCCGTCTTCGATGTACGCCTGGACCGGGAGTGAGTCAGGAATGGAGGACTGGTCTGTCATCTCACTATGCTCTCCGACCGAGTGGTAAATGTGTTAAGAATGTACGCTAGTCAGACAGATCGGTGGGCTGCTTCCTCGATCGGGCCGAGATCGACTACCGGAACCGAACAGCGCCCGTTCGTCGAACCCAGTCGAGGCTGCCATGAACTGACGTGGACGGACACGTTTCGCCCGGCGACTCACTCGAAGAGTCCAGCCACGTCCTCGACTTCCGATCGCCGACGGTCGACGTGTTGTTCGAGTCGCTGGTAGATGATCGCCCGATTGGCGCCGTCGCCGGCGACGAAATCCTTGAGTAACGCCTGGAACGGCGTTTCAGCCCGTCCGCGATCGATATCGGTTCGCAGGAACTCCCCGGTTCGCTCGATGGGTTCCTCGTCGTAGCCCCACTCCTCGGCGAGGACGTGGGCGGCGACGGCCGTCTCCGCGGGCGCGCAGTCGGCGAGCGTGAGGATCTCGCCTTCGTGGGAGAGCGCGAGCGGTGCCCGTCGCTCGACCAGTTCGGGGTCGGCAGCGAGGTCGGCCAGGAACCGTCGCGCGGCACCCACGTTGCACGCTCGATAGGCCGCGTTCAGTTCGGCAAGGTACTCGCGGGCACTCCCGGCCAGGCCGACGGCACCCTCCCAGTTCCCGCGGTGGGCGTGGTGAACCGCCGCGGTGAACTGGATCAACCCGTGGAGCAACCGCTCGTCGTCGGTTCCGGTCTCGAGATCGAGCCAGTGCGCTTCCCACGCGTCGTGGGCTGCGTGGTAGTGACCGTCGTTGTAGACGGCGATGCCGGCCCGGAGCGGGGCTCGCATGGCTCGGCGTTTGCGGTCCGTGGGGAAAAACGTCGCGGGGCAGGTGGGGTCGCCGGCTGCACCGGTTTCGGGGAACGGATTGGCAGGTGTGTCACCACTCGCGGACGGGGTGTCGCCGCGGCGAGTCCTCAGGAGCCCCAGAAGTTCTCGCGGCTGCCAAGCTGCGGGCGATCGGGGCCGGAGTCCTCGCGTTCGTGGTCGTCCGCGTCTGCGTCTGCGTCTGCATCTCCCTCCTCGTCATCGTCTGCGTCGGCGTCGGATTCGTCGTCGCTCTCGTCTTCGTCGGGGTCGAGCGGCAGGCGTTCGATCTCTTCTGCCCGGGCGTGGTTGCTGTGAACGCGGGAGATCTCGACGCGTGAACGGGCCTTCGGGAGGACACCGTCGACCATCACGATGAAGCCGTCCTCGGTCCGGCCGACGCCGGCGCCGCTCTCGTGCATGTCGACGATGTCGACGACGACCTCCTCGCCGCTCTTGACGGGCTGGGTTTTGAGTTCGCTGATCGGCTGGTTGTAGTGGTTACACCACTCCTTGCCACCCTTGTCGCCGTAGTGCTGACACCCCATGCCAGCGATCCGCTCCGAGAATTGCGGACAGTCGTCGGCGAGTGGACAATCTGCCATACCCGCCGTAGCGCCGGCAGCGTTAAACCGCTTGCGTATCGCCCACTGGGTGTGACTGGGGCGAATCCGTCACGACGGCTGGACTGTGGGCTAGCTGGCTGCGGTTCGACGGATCAACTACCGACGCGACGAAGCCGGTTTCGAAAGCATTTACGGTCCTGCGGTCGGAGTTCGAGGCGATGAAAATCCTCGTAACGGTCGCGGAGGTGGCAACCGTCGACGACGAGTTCGAGATCGACGGTACCGAGATCGCCGACCAGTACCTGAATGCCGATCTGAACGAGTGGGACGACTACGCCATCGAGGAGGCCGTCCAGCTGCAGGAGGGCGGCGTGGCAGACGAAGTCGTCACCGTCACGATCGGCCCCGAAGACGCCGAACAGACGATCCGACAGGCGCTCGCGAAGGGTGCCGACCGGGCCATCCGTGTCTGGGACGAGTCCCTGGAGGGCGTCGACCTGCTCGACGTCCGCGCGAAGACGGAGATCCTGAAGGCCGTCGTCGCCGAAGAGGAACCCGATCTGATCCTCTCGGGCGTCCAGACGGGCGACGACAGCTGGATGGCGACCGGCGTCTCCCTCGCCGAATCGCTCGACTTCCAGTGGTCGGCCGTCGTCAACGACCTCGATCACGACCTCGAGGACGGTACCGCGTCCGTGCGACGCGAACTCGAGGGCGGCGTCGAGGAGCTGAGCGAGGTCGACCTCCCGGCCGTGCTGACGATCCAGACCGGGATCAACGAACCGCGCTACGCGAGCCTGCGCGGCATCCGCCAGGCCCAGCGCAAGCCGCTCGACGCGAAGACGCTCGACGACATCGCCGTCGACGCGGGCGTCGTCGAGGGCAGCCTCGAACTGACGGATATGTACGAACCGGAGTCCGAGAGCGATGCGACGGTCTGGGAGGGAAGTGCCGAGG
Organism: Halovivax ruber XH-70; assembly: GCF_000328525.1. Lineage (NCBI taxonomy): Archaea > Methanobacteriati > Methanobacteriota > Halobacteria > Halobacteriales > Natrialbaceae > Halovivax > Halovivax ruber. Next base: position 2,624,524 of record NC_019964.1, on the reverse strand, counting down.
AAACCGCGGGCGAGTTAGCTGAGATGCTTCGCGAGAAGGGGGTGACGGCATGACGGACGTCCTCGCGATCGCCGATCACCGCCGCGGCGAACTCCGACCGGTGAGCTACGAACTCGCGACGGCGGGGCGCGAACTCGCCGACGAGACGGACGGTGACCTGCACCTGGCCGTCATCAGTGGCGCGGTCGACGAATTCGGCGAGAAACTCGCTCGCGAGGGCGTCGACGTCGTTCACACCGTCTCAGACGGCGAGGAGTTCAACCACGACGTCTACGTCCAGGCGATCGAGCAACTCGTCGACGCGATCGACCCGCAGTACGTCCTCGTTCCCAACAGCGTCAACGGACTCGATTACGCACCGGCGGTCGCCGGGCGCCTCGACCTGTCGATCGTGACCGACGTCGTCGACCTCGCCGTCGACGGCGACTCGTTGATCGCGACGCGCGAGATGTACGGCGGCAAGGTCGAGACGACGACGGAACTCGATGCCGGCACTGCCCTCGCCACGATCCGGGAAGGCGAGTGGCCCGAAGCCGAAGGCACTGGCGACGCCCCGATCGAGGCCTTCGACGCCGAGATCGACGAGGACGCCGTCGGCTCGACGGTCACCGGCTTCGAGGAGGTCGCCGGCGGCGACGTCGACATCAGCGAGGCCGACCTGCTCGTCTCGATCGGCCGCGGGATCGAAGAGGAGGAGAACCTGGATCTGATTCGCGACCTCGCCGACGCACTCGACGCCACGCTCTCGTCGTCGCGACCGATCGTCGACAACGGCTGGCTCCCCGCGAACCGCCAGGTCGGCCAGTCCGGGAAGGTCGTCACACCCGATGTCTACATCGCCATCGGCATCTCCGGCGCCGTCCAGCACGTCGCCGGCATGAAGGGCTCGGACACGATCGTCGCGATCAACACCGACCCCAACGCCCCGATCATGGACATCGCCGACTACGCGATTCACGACGACCTCTTCGACGTCGTGCCGGCGTTGATCGAAGAGTTCCAGTAGGGCGGGATCCGAACGTAGTAAGGATCCCGAAACAGCGAGCGGGGAACGGAGTGACCCGCGAGTCGTGCGGTTCGGAGCGAGCGAGGTCTGAGCGTAGCGAAGACCTCGGTTACGCGAACGGGGAGGAACGACCCGTGAGCGAGCGTGACGAGGCGCCTCGCTCTACTCTCCGCCTCGGAATCGCGAGCGGGAACCTCGGTTACGCGAACGGGGAACGGAGTGACCCGCGAGCACGACCGAAGGGAGCGGCTTTTTGATTTAGATTGGCAGTGGGAACGCCGAGGTCGAACGGAGCGAAACCCGCTGATTGTCGGTCACGTAACAGCGTAGCCCGCGAGCCGTGTGGGTTCGAGGAGGCGACGGAGCGGGTGAGTCCGGTGCGTGTCTGTGTCGTTTTTATCATCAGATGAATGCGTCGAGTGCACACAGGGGGCCTGTTCATTGACGCACCCGTCGACCAAAACCTACGAATAACAATATATCATACTAGTACCACACTCCGGAGATATTATAGTGGTACTCTGACAACCGAGGGCCATGGTGGATCGCCACAAGAGACGAACAGTGCTGTCGGGGGTTGCCGTTGGTGCTCTCGGGTCACTCTCGGGGTGTCTGGATCGGCTTCCGGGAGTCGGGTCCGGCGAGGCCGACGACGGCCCCGGCGGGCTTGGTCGCACGATAAAGATCGGGATGTTACACTCGCTTACTGGTGACCTGAGTCACGTCGGCGAGCCGATTCGTAACGCCGGTGAACTGCCGATCACACAGCTAGAGGCTGCCGACGTCGATCTGGCGTTCGACGTCGGACGGGCCGACGCGGAGACGGATTCGGCCGTGGGTGTTCGAGAGGCACTGCGCCTCGCGCAGGCGAAGTATCCGGCAATCAACGGGGCGCTGAGTTCGGACGTCACGCTTCAGGCGACCCAGCAGGTGTTGATTCCCTACCGGACCGTGAGCTGTTCGCCGGCGAGCACGTCGCCGACGATCACGACGCTGAACGACCGGGGGTTAGTCTTTCGGACGGCGGTATCCGACACCCTGCAGGGGGCCGTCCTCGCGAGGCAGGCCGCCGACGAGGGCTACTCCAGCGCCGCGACGTGTTACGTGAACAACGACTACGGCTATCAGTTGAGTCGCGCGTTCGAACGGGCGTTCGTCCGGGAGGCTGGCGGGACGGTTGCTGCACAGGTCCCCTTCGAGCAGGCGCCCGAAGACGGGTCGATCTCCTACGCCGACGAACTGGAGACGGCCCTCGCCGACGATCCGGACGTCCTCGTTCTCATCGGGTACGCCAACAGCGGAGCGCAACTCCTTCGCGACTTGCACGATAATGGGGCCGATCCCGCGGTGCTGGTGACCGACGGGATGCGAGACGAGAGTCTCCCCGGGCGCGTCGGCGAACCGATCGATCACGTCAGGGGGACGGCGCCACTTTCGGCCGGTCCCGGGAAGGACTTCTTCGATCGAACGTACGAGTCGACCTACGACGCACCGCCGGATAGCACACCCTTCAACGCACACAGTTACGACGCGACGGCGGTACTCCTGCTCGCCAACGCCTACGCCGGCGCAAACGACGGTGAACTGATTCGCGCATCGATCCCCGCGGTGACCGACGCGACCGGCGAGCGGATCGGCCCGTCGGACCTGGCACGGGGGATCGAACTCGCCGCGCAGGGCGACCCCGTCGAGTACGTCGGCGCCTCGAGTGGCGTCAGATTCGACGAGAACGGGGACGTCGTCGCGGCGAACTTCTCGTACTGGACCTACGAAGGCGACTCGATTACGCAACTCGATACGGTGGAATACTGATGTCTCTCGGATCACAACTGGTGCCGTCGTTCGTGCGTCGGCGCTACCGAACGAAGTTCGTCATCTCGATTCTGGCCGTCGTCCTCGTCATCGGACTCGTGGGCGGAGCCAGTTACGTACAGGCCGAACAGACCGTCGAAGACGATTCGAACGAGCAACTCGAATCCACGGCACAACTGCAGGCGAGTTCGATCGGTGACTGGGTCGAAACGATGGGCGTTCAGACCCGAACGATCTCGGCGGCAGCGCCGCTCCGAGACGGGGCTGTGCAGGACGTTCAGGCACACCTCGTAGAGGAACAGGCACGAATGTCGGTCGACGTTCGAGCGATCCACTACGTCGATACGGACGGTGGGGAGATCGTTACGAGCACGAGCCCGTCCCAGCGCGGCGTCGCCCTCGGCGAGATCGACGAACCCTGGGCGCGCTCGGACGTCACCGCCGAACTGTCCTACGACGACGACGTCTGGCACACCGACGCATCCTACGAGGACGACGTCCTCGAAGACCAGGTCATGGCGTTCGTCAGCCCGGTCAACGAACGGACGGATCGTGTCGCGGTCGTGATCGGGACGCTCGAGTATCGCGTCGAACAACTCCAGCAGCCCTCGGCCGCTGCGACGACGACGATCGTCGATGCGAGCGGCTCGCCGGTGTTCGAATCGACCGACGGGGCCGACCGTCCCGCCATCGACGCCGACGCGCTCGAGACCGCGATGACGGGACAGACCGACGTCGTCGAATCGGACGAGACGGTCGCCGCGTACGTTCCGGTCGCCAACAGCGACTGGGTCGCGGTGACGACCGTGCCGACCGACGAGGCCTACGGCGTCGCGAACGCCGTCGGGCGCAACGTTCTCGTCCTGATCGGCTTGAGTCTCCTGTCGCTCGGCGTGATGGGGATGGTACTCGGCCGCCAGACGGTGGTCCCGCTCACGCAGCTTCGAAACCGGGCGACTGCGATGGAAGACGGCAATCTCGAGGTCGATCTCGAGACCGACCGGGTCGACGAGATCGGGCGGCTGTACGACGCGTTCGACAGCATGCGCACGTCGTTGAAAGCCCGGATCGACGAGGCGACGCAGGCTCGTGACGAAGCCGAGGCGGCCCGCGCCGAAACCCAGGCGATGAACGAACACCTGGAGGCGACGGCCGAACGGTACCAGCAGGTGATGGCCGACTGCGCCGAGGGCGACCTCACCCGGCGTCTCGAACCGTCGAGCGAGAACGAGTCGATGAACGAGATCGCCACCGCGTTCAACGACATGGTCGCCGATCTGGAGGAGACGACGGCGCGTGCCCAGGCGTTCTCGAAGATCGTCGCCGAGGCGAGCCAGGACGTCACGGGCAGCGCGGAGGAGGTCAAGTCCGCCTCCGCCCAGGTGAGCGAATCCGTCCAGGAGATATCGGACGGTGCCGATCGCCAGCACGAGAACCTCCGATCGGTCGCGGGCGAGATGGAGGGGCTCTCGACGACGACCGAGGAGATCGCTGCCTCCTCGAACGAGGTGGCCGACGTAGCCGAGCGAACGGCCACGACCGGTGCCGAAGGTCGTGACGCCGCCCAGGACGCCATCGAGGGCATGCACGAGATCGAGGCGGACTCGGCCGATGCCGTCGCCGCGATCGAGCAACTCGAAGCCGAGATGGACCAGATCGACGAACTGGTCGAGTTCATCTCGACGGTCGCCAACGAGACCAACATGCTGGCGCTGAACGCCAACATCGAGGCCTCCCGAAGCGGCAGTGGTGGGGACGCGGGTGACGGCTTCGCCGTCGTCGCCGACGAGGTCAAAGAACTGGCCTCCGAGACGAAGGAGGCGGCCGAGGACATCGAAGAACGCCTCGACAGCATCAAGTCCCAAACCGACAGGGCTTCCGCGGAAGTCCAGCAGACTGCCGATCGAGTGACCGAACAGGTCGACTCCGTCGAGAACGCCGCTGCAGCCCTCGAGGAGATCGCCGAGTACGCCCAGGAGACCAACGACGGCGTCCAGGAGATCTCCGCTGCGACCGAAGAGCAGGCGGCCTCCACCGAAGAAGTCGTCGCCATGGTCTCCTCGGCGACCGAAATCGCAGAAGAGACCTCGGACGAAGCCCAGCAAGTTGCTGCTGCGGCCGAAGAACAGACCTCGGCGATTACCGCCGTCAGCCACCGTGCTGACTCGTTGACGTCACAGGCCGACGAACTCAGTACAGCGCTCGACGGATTCGACACGGCCGTCGATATCACCGTCGAGGACGGCGACGCGGTCCCAGCCGAGGTCGACACGGCTGGCGATGGCCAGCTCTTCGAGGATGGCACAGCCGAAGACTGGTCTCCTGCGACCGATGCAGGCGGCGATGGCGATCAGTTCACGTTCGACGACTCGAACACGAACTGACTGCCGACTGACCCGTTTCGATCCGTCACGTACTTTTTCGTGTCGCCCCGTTACCCGATAATGGAGCGTCCGGTACGCCGACAGGCACTGATCGACGACCGGCTCGAAGCGGTCGTCACGGCTATCGAGCCCCCCGATCTCCGCGAGCAGGTCTCCCGGACGACCCTCGCGGGTGGCAAGCGCGTGCGGCCGACGGTGACGATCCTCTCGTGTGAGTTCGTCGGCGGCGACCCGGCCGACGCGCTCGACTTCGCCGTCGGTATCGAACTCGTCCACACCGCGTCGCTGGTCGTCGACGACATCATCGATCGGTCGCCGATCCGTCGCGATGCGCCCAGCGCGTGGAGCGCGTTCGGGCACGGACCCGCGATCGTCGCGAGCGACGGACTGCTCGGGGAGGCGTTCGATCACTTTTCGACCGATCCGGCGGCCATGCAATCGGTGACCGCGGCGATGGTCGAACTCGGCGAGGGTGAGGCGATGGAGCTCGTCTCGATCCCGTCGACGGAGGCGGAGTACATGACGCTCGCGCGCCGCAAGACCGGTGCGCTGTTTCGAGCGGCGGCGGAACTCGGTGCGATCGCGGCGGACGGCGACGACGAGACCGTCGCGGCCATCGGCGAGTACGCAGAGCGCGTCGGCGTCGCGTTTCAGATCCGCGACGACGTCCTGGACGCAGTCGCCGACCCGGAACTGCTCGGGAAACCGACCGGTCGCGACGCGTCGCTCGATCGACCGTCGTTGTTACAGGTCACCGACCTCTCTCCGAGTGCGGCGAACCAGCGTGCCCGCGATCAGGTCGAACTGGCGATCGACGCCCTGGAGCGGATCGAACCGGTCGACACCGAGGCGGAGGCGTACCTCCGTGAACTCGCCGAGTTCGTCGTCGAACGTGAACAGTGATGGATCGGCCGTTCGACTGACCGGCCCGCTCTACTCCGGCACTGTCTCGATTACTTCTCCCCGTCTTGCCCGTCATCACCGTCGTCTGGACGATCCGCTTGACTGGCTCGGCTGACGACGACGCGCGTGATGCGATTCTCGTCGACGTCGTCGACGGTGAGGGTAGCGTCGTCGAGTTCGAGACTGTCGCCGGGTGCTGGCACTTCGCCCAGTTGTTCGAGGATCATTCCGCCGATGGTTTCGACCTGCTCGGCTTCGAACGCGGTCCCGAGTCGGTCGTTCACGTGTGCGACGGTGACGCCACCGTCGACCACGTACGTGTCGTCCGACTGGCGCTCGATGGCCCGCGTGTGCTCGTCGAACCCGTCGCGGAGGTCGCCGACGACGACTTCGACGACGTCTTCGACGGTCACGATCCCCTCGAAGACGCCCCACTCGTCGACGATCGCGGCCAGCTGGCGTCCTTCGGTCTGGAACTGGGTGAGCAGGTCGGTGACGCGCGCCGTTTCGGGGACGACGGGCAGGTCGCGTGCGAGCGATTCGGCCGTCGTCTCGTCGGCCGCCGTTTCGGGTCCCATGACTCGCACGACGTCTTTGGCGTCGACGAAGCCGACGATGCGATCGGTTTCGTCGTCCGTGCCGAGCACGGGATACCGGGTGTGGCCGATCTCGACGATCTGTGCTCGCATCGACTCGAGATCGTCGGCTGCGTCGAAACTCGCCACGTCTGGGGCGGGAATCATGATCTCTTTGACGGCGATGTCGTCGAGTTCGAACACGCGGTGGATCATCTCGACTTCGTCCGGATCGAAGTTCCCCTCGCGACCCGATTGTGAGAGGACGGTGAGTAACTCCGCTTCGGTGAACGTCTCCTCACTCTCGGAGGCGGGCGGTACACCGAGCAGACTGGTGAATCCGTTGGCGGCGCCGTTGAAGACGACGATCCCGGGGTAGAGGATATAGTAACACAGCTTCATCGGGAGGGCGACGAAGAGCGCGATCTGTTCGGTCCGGGCGATGGCGAACGTCTTGGGCGCGAGTTCGCCGAAGACGACGTGCAAGAACGTGATGAAGGTAAAGGCGAGTGCGAAGGAGACGAGGTGGACGACACCGGTCGGGAGGACCTCTCCCAGGAGCGGTTCGATCAGTGCCGCGACGGCAGGCTCTCCCGCCCACCCCAATCCGAGCGAGGCGAGCGTGATGCCGAGTTGCGTGACTGCGAGATAGTTGTCGAGATTCTCCATTGCCTCCTGGAGGATTCCGGCGCCCGTTCGCCCTTCATCGACGAGTCGGTCGACGACGCTCGGACGGATGCGGACGAGCGCGAACTCCGCGCCGACGAAGAATCCGTTCACAGCGACCAGTGCGAGTGCGACGAAGAGCCGACCGAGTGAGAAGACGATGTCTACCATGCAGATCGCCTCGCCGGGGCCAGAACGTGGTGCATACCGCAAGCAGAGTGGCCGATCGTCGTAATGCTTTCCCTACAGGTGGCTCCAAATGGGCGGCGAACCGGTGGTCACTCCCCGACGTTCACTGTCCGCGGGCTCCCGTCACGTGAAATCCGCGACTCGACGATCGCGAAGGTGAGCGTACTCAGGATGGCGAGGACAGTGCCACCGGTGAGCGCCGTCGCCAGCGCCGCCACGTCGATTCGGTCGACGAAGAACCCACTGACGGCGTAGAGCACGACGGTCATCGCGACGACGTAGAACGGGGCGTTGAGGTAGCGCCACTCGAGTCGCTCACCGATGTAGGCGTCGGTGAGCTGACCGAGACTCGTCGTGAGGGCAGCGGCGCCGAACCACTGGATGGCCCCGTGGAGGAATGCGGCGGCGCCGATCGGGAGCGCGATCGCCTCCTGGCTGGACCCGAGCGACTGGATCGTTTCGAATCCGCTGACTCCGCCCAGGGCGACGAGGGCGATGGCGACGAGGTACGCGACGATCGTCATCCGGCCCGCGTAGAGCGACCGCCGGAGACTCGTGGCGACGCCGCCGACCGAGGCGCCTAATCCCAGACCGCTGGAGATGAGGTAAACACCGAGCAGCGTCGACACCGACCCGATGACGAGCCCCGGGAAATCGAGGAGCGCGCCGACGAGCGCGAGTGGATAGATCAAGAGCAAGATACCGAGCGGAATCAGGATCGTCCCGCGGGTCTCGGGATCTGCCATCACCTGCTTGATCGTGTAGTACATCGACTCCAGATTCTGGGCCTGCCGGACGACGACCCGGCGGACGCCGTCGACGGGGACGCGTGCACGGATGACGGGGAGGACCGACTCGTCCTGTGCCCCGTCGGTGACGACGACGGTCGTGACGTCCTCGCCGGTCGAGAGGCTGGCGAGTACCGTATCGACTTCGTCGCCGATCTCTCGACTCGCGCTCACTTCACCCTCCTCGTTGCCGGTCACGACCGCGACCTCGACGCTCTCGTCGCGCGCGTCGATCTCGTCGTAGACGTGCAGTCCCTGGAAGATCACGTTCGCGTCGGAGTCCTCGGGATCGGCCGTCGCCATGGCGATGGCGGCTTCCTCGACCGGCTCGCGCCCGATGACCGGCGTGGTGAAGCCGGTCTTCCGACCGAGGTCGTCGTCGAGGTCGACACAGAGGACCAGCAGCATCGAGCGAGTGTACGGAAGCCGCCTATATCGGTCTTCGGGGATCGAACCGCTGGCTGGTGCCGGAGCGACTGTACCACGCCCCCAGTTCGCCCCGCCGAATCATCGTGCGGACCGCTCTGCCCGCGCCGAGTCGACCCCGCGGAACGCGAACCGTGCGCCACCGGATGGGCTCTCGCCGGCCGTGGCGGTCCACCCGTGGGCCTCGGCGATCTCGGCGACGATGGCGAGGCCGATACCAGTCCCGTCCGGGTCGGTCGTGACGCCCGCCTCGAAGACGTCCGCGTCCGGGAGGCCAGGCCCGTCGTCATCGACGAAGAAACCCGTCGGAGCCGCCGAGGCGCTCGCCTCATCGTCGAGCCAGCCGACGGTAATCTCACGGGCAGACTCGGGTTCGTTCGTGGGGTGTTGCTCGTTGTCGGTCGCTTCCGGGTCGTGGACGGCCGCTTCGTTCGCGTGGGCGTCGTGGTCGATGGGCGCTCGATTTTCGTCGGCCATCCCGTGGTCGACGACGTTGCGGAACAGGTTCGTGAAGAGCTCGACCAGCCGACTTCGATCGGCGGCCACCGTCCCGGCCACGTCGCGACGCAGCGTGACCGGTCCCTCGACGACGGCCCACGCATCGTCGACGACGGCGGCGAGGTCGACACGCTCGGGGTCCCCGACGGTTTCGCCCTGTCTGGTGAGCGTCAGGAGGTCGTCGATCAGCGTCGCCATTCGTTCTATGGCCCACGATACCTCCGAGACGGAGTCGTGGTCGACGGCCTCTTCGAGCAGGTCTACGTGGCCCTGTGCGACGTTGAGAGGATTTCGGAGATCGTGGCTCACCAGGCTGGCGAACTGCTCGAGTCGGTCGTTCTGTCGCTCCAGCTCCCGCTGGTACCGCCGCTCGTCGGTGATTTCGCGGAACGCGTTGACGGTCCCCGTGAACTCCCCGTCGTCGAGCGGCAACGTGGTTAGCGTCGCCCGGTAGGTCCTCGTCTCGCCGTCGGGCGTGTGGAGTCTCGGCTCGTGGGTAATCTCCGTGACGTCGGTGTCGTCGCTCAGCAGGGTTCGGACGCGCTCGGCGTACGCGTCGATCTCCTCTGGGGAGAAGTAGCCGCGCTCGACCAATGCCTGAAATGGCTCGCCGACGATCTCGTCGGCCGGCTCCGCGAACGGTGCGACGAACTCGTCGTTCGCCCAGGAGATCGTCCCCGTCTCGTCGAGGCTGAAGAGGCCGACCGGTGCCGTCTCGACGATGGTCCGAAAGCGGGCGAGTTCGCGGGTTCGGCGCGTCCGCTCGGAGATATCGCGAACGACGCCGACCGAGCCGAGGACGCGATCGTCCGTCGTCACCGGCACGATGGTGGCCTCCCCGACGCGCTCGTCGCCGTCAGCCGTTTCGAGGGTGAATTCGAATCGACCCGCCGACTCATCGCTCGACGCGAGGTCGGCGAGGAGTTCCCCTGCTCGCTCGAATTCGGCGCTACCGATGAACGTACTGGCGTGAGTTCCCACGAGGTCGGTGCGCTCGTACCCCGAAAACCGGGCGAGCGCGTCGTTTGCGAGGACGCACCGGCCCGACGAGTCGAGTACGTACATCGGGTCGGCCGCTCGCTCGACGACCGTCTGATAGCGCCCGAGTCGGGTTGAATCGGCCGACACTCGCGTCAGCGGCGGGCGCGACGCGCTCGCGTCGACGACGGAACGGAGCCGTCGAGCCACGAGGGCGGGTTCCTGCTGAACCGTGTCGCGCCGGAAGACGTCGGCGGCACCCGCCTCCAGTGGGTGGCTGGTGTCCTCGTCGTGTCCCAGGACGACGGCGACGGGCGTCTGCCCGGGGACGGCGCGGATCCCGGCGTCTCGTCCCTCGGCGTCGAGGTCGAGAACGAAACAGTCTGCGATCGGTGTGTCTGCATCGTGCTCGACGGTCGCTCCCGTCGTTTCACCGTCGTGGAGCCACTCGACCGACCGGTTGGTGACGGTGATCGGGTGGATCGCCTGCTCGACGATCGCCTGCGTCTGCCCCTCCGGCGTCGGGCCGACCCAGCACACCCGGATCCGCTCTCGCATAGTCTCGGGAGAGGGGCGCCCGTCTCAAAAGGTTTCAGGCTGGAGCCGATGCGTGGTGCTTTTGACGCCCGGCCCAGTATCGGACGTACCGAATGATCTCGAAGGGCTGTGAGCAGTGCGCGAAAGGCGGCAAGATGGTTATGTTCGTCTACGGCTACTGTGACCAGCGTGACTGTTTCTACTGCCCGCTCGGTGAGAATCGAAAGAACGTCACCGACGTCTACGCCAACGAACGGCTCGTCGAGACCGACGACGACGTCCTAGAAGAGGCCCACCGGATGAACGCTCTCGGGACCTCGATCACCGGTGGTGAACCCCAGGAGGCCCTGGACCGGACCTGCCACTACCTCTCGCTGCTGAAAGACGAGTTCGGCGAGGATCACCACACGCACCTCTACACGGGGATCACGGGCGGTCGCGAGAACATGCGCCGCCTCGCCGAGGCCGGCCTCGACGAGATCCGCTTTCACCCACCGCTCGAACAGTGGGGCGACCTCCACGGCACCGAGTGGGAGGACATCCTCTATATTGCTCGCGAGGAAGGACTCACGCCTGCGTTCGAGATCCCCGGCATCCGCCCCGAACCGGAGTTTCTCGACTTCTTAGACGAGGGCGCTGCCGACTTCTGTAACGTCAACGAGTTCGAGATGTCCGACGGCAACTATCGCCGAATGCAGGAGGAAGGCTTCGAACTCAAAGACGACCACATGAGCGCCGTCGACGGCTCTCGCGAGGAGATCCTCGACGTGATGGGTGACCACGAGCAGGTCTACTTCTGTACGTCGGTCTTCAAAGACGCCGCCCAGCACCGCCGTCGTCTCAAACGCATGGCCCGCCAGATCCGTCGCGAGTTCGACGACGTCACCGACGACGGGACTCTCGTCTACGGCAAGACGCGTGCCGATCCCACTCGCTTCGAGGCCCTCGGGGTGCCCGCCGAATTCTACACGGTGAAATCGAACCACGTCGAGGTCGCCTGGTGGCTCTTAGAGGAGATGATCGAGGAGGGAGACCTCGACGACGGGGAAATCGTCGAGCAATACCCGACGTACGACGGCCAAGTCGTCGAGCGAACACCGCTGGTCTGACCGCGAGCGAAGCGAGCGGACTTTTTGGTGCAGATTTTTGGCGGAGCGAATCGCGACCACCGGGAGCGATCCCGACGAGAAAAAGGTGCACGCGCCAGGTCGTCGAGCGAACACCGCTGGTCTGACCGCGAGCGAAGCGAGCGGACTTTTTGGTGCAGATTTTTGGCGGAGCGGATCGCGCGAGCGCGGCGTACTACCCGCGAAAATGCGAGCGGAGCCGTCGTCACTCGACCTGCGTGGGATCGACGTCCGGGAGCGTGATGAGGTTCTCGCGGCCGATCCGAAGTTTCTCGATGTCGTCGTCTTCGTCCATCTGGGAGAGGAGCTGGGACACCTTGGCGTTGGACCAGCCGGTTTCGTCGACGATGGCGGCCTGCTTCATGCGGCCACCGTTCGCCGTGAGCAAGTGCATGACGCGCTCTTCGTCGCTCAGGAGTTCGGGATCGACCGCGTCGTGATCCTCGTCGGCGACAGCCGACTCCGTCGGTTCCGGTGACGGCTCGTCGATCGAGTCGCGGTCGTCGGTGTCGTCGCCCGGGTCAGCGTCGGTGATGAGGTGGCGCAGTCGCGTCGCCACCGGCGCAATCGAGGGCCACCAGTCGGGGCGGTCGTCCTCGTCCCACTCGCCGTCGCGCGTGGTTCGGACGTACCAGAGTGCACCGCCTCCGACGGCGACCAGCGAGAGGAGACCGAGCAGTAGTGGCCACGAGTCCTGGACGAATCCGACGACACCTGTCTGGGAGGCGAAGACGATCTCGAAGTCGCCCGGACCGAGTGTCGTCTGGCCGTTCCAGACGATTCGGTTGTTCTCGATTCCCTGGGGTGCCGTGACGATGTCGTGTTCGTCCGGGGCCTCGATGATCAGGCGCTGGTGCGGTTCGAGGCCGGAGAGCCAGGTGTCGCCGGACGCGGTCATGAACGTCTCCTGCAGACGGAGGTAGTCGCCGTCGGTTTCGGCGAAGTTCGTCCACGTCACGCTATAGCGCAGCGTTCCGATCTGCGTGTCGGGCCCGACTTCGCCGGCTTCGTACGCACCGACTTCGGACGCCGATCGGACCGTTGGCTCTTCCCAGCCTGCGTCTTCGATGGCCATCTGGCGACCGGTGCCTGCCTCGGCATGGGGGACGAAGCCTTCGAACCACGACCGGTCGAGCTTGACGTCTCGGTCGCCGCTTTTGATGTCTTCGGCGAACGCGTCGAATCGCTCGCGATCGGACTCGTTCCGGAGGACGATGTGGTGTTCGACGGTCCAGCTCGCGTCGCCGTTTTCCAGCAACTCGACTCGAATATCCTGTCGACGGTCGTCCCCGGTACCGTCGTCGAGCGCCGCGACTGGCGTGGGGCCCGCGGTGAGCAGGAGGGCGACGACGAGGGAGACCAGGAGGGCCGATCGGACCCGCATTGATGTGTTTCGGTGCGGCCCCGTGTCAAAAAACCCTTTCTATACGTCCATTTCTCGGATCCGGCTGCGAACCGGCAGGCGGGAGACCAGGCAGGACTGTTCTGCCGATTTCAGTCGCCTGGGGTCGGTCTGGGGCGACCGTGTCACGACTCGTTCCTTCTCATTTACGCGTTCAGCAAACGAAGAAAAAGACGACTGGTTTTTGTACCTGGGCTCAAAACGACGGAATCGATGAGGAACGCGCTCTCCGTGGCGATTGCCGCCCTCCTCGTAACCTCCCTCCTCCCACTGGCGTCGGTCGCAGCTGCGCCCGGTAGTGGTTCGACCGTCGCGAGCCCGTCGGAAGCGAGCACAGCCGTCGCACAGCAGACGGCCCCGGATGGAACGACCGAACGCCTCGGCCTCGAGGGGTCGGCCACCTCGGCCTATGCCGACCCGTCGCCCGATTTCGGGACGGCGCTCGCCGCGACTGACGACGAGTTGCGTCGCGAGTGGACCTTCCACGAACTCGAGTACAACTGGGACGAGATCCCCGACAGTGAGCGAGAAGAGCGGATCGAAGCGTACAACGACCAGGTTCTCGACAGACTTGACGAACTGGAGGCTCGTGAGAAGGCGGCCGTTCGAGCGATGACCGCCGGTGACGCTCCAGTGTCTCGTGTCCTCAATACGCTCGCGAGAAACGACCACGAAGCCGAGATCCTCCGGTCGAACCTCGACCGGCTTTCGACCTACGCCCCCAATTCGCGCGATTTCATGTCGATGACACGGACGACGAAAGGCGCCATCGAAACGCACGAGGGACCGGTCCGAGACGAGGCGTTCCACACGTTCTCCTCCGGGAGCCAGTCCGAATTCGACACGCCGGTCCTCGTGGAGACCACCGACTCGGGCGTTCTCGTCTCGTCGGTGACCGACGGGTCGTATCTCCGGGAAGTGAACCGGTACGACAACCGCGATCTCTCGCGTCCGAGCCAGCTGGAGGGGATGTCAGACGGCAACGACCGCTTGCGTGAACTGTATCCGTGGGCCCAGAGCCCGGAGGCAGACGCGGCCAACTCACACGATCAGTTCCTCTCGCGCCACCAGTTCACGTTCGAGATGTACCACACGCAGGGGCTGCTCCGCGTGCACCTGGACAGCGGGACGACCGACGTCTTCCGAGAAACGCAGGAACTCGAACTCGCGCGACTCCCGATCGAGACGGCGGGGAGCTGGACTGGCGACGCGGCGACCGTCGAACTGAACGTGACGCCACGGGACGGTCCGATCCAGTTCAACGTCACCGACACGGAGACGGGCACACCACTCGACGCGACTGTCCTCGTGGATGGCGAACCGGTTACACGGACGGGTGACGACGGGGCGGCCTGGGTCGTTCGGCCGCTGGCCGAGTCGGAGATCGCCGTCGAGGTCGACGGAGAGACGATCTCCGTCGAACCCGGCAGCTAACGCCAAGATTGGTACCGGTCGCTGACGTCGATTCCTGTATTTTTGATCTTTGAGCGTTGCGTGGGCCACGGCGACCCCCGTCCGCGGGTTAAAATACGAGGCCGCGGCCAGCGGGTCCCGTGGTCAGACGCCCTCATACCGGACGCCCTCGCCTCCGGTCGATATCGCCGGTCGTTGGTGTCATCGCGCTGGTCGCCCTGACAGTCTGTCTGGGCGCCGTCGTCGCCGTCGGAGTCAGCTCGGTCGAAATCGGTGCCGAGTCGCCTGCGTTCGGCTTCGAGGCCACTGCCGAGAGTGCAACCGATCGAATCGTCCTCGAACACCAGCATGGGGACGAAATCGACGTCTCGACGATCGACGTGGTAGTGACGGTCGACGGCGAGGCGCTGGCGGTCCAGCCACCTGTCCCCTTCTTCCAGGAAGACGGATTTCGAGGCGGTCCCAGCGGTCCGTTCAACTCTCGGGCGGATTCTCGGTGGCGTGTCGGCGAGAGAGCGGGATTTCGACTCGCGTCGACGAACGCGCCGACGATCGATCCGGGGGACGAAATCGTCGTCTCGATCGAACGAGACGGAAATCTGCTCGGCCAGGCGTCGACGGTCGCCGAGTAGTAGTGGGCGGCAGTTCGCCACGATCCGCTGACCGTTGACGATTCGGTCAAACCCACTCAGCCGTTGGCGACTCTGTCTAACCGGCCGGCCGTTGGCGATTCTGCCCAACCGGCCGGCCGTCGGCCGCTCTGTCACCGGCAGTCGTCGGCAGCTGTGCACCTACTCGGCCTCGACGAGTGTCACTCCGGCGCGCGCCCGACGGTGGTGATGGCGACCTCGGGCTCGTAGCTCGGTCCCATCAGGACGTGTTCGACGTCCTCGAACCCGGCCTTGGTGAACATGCGATCGGCGTCGGCCTCGTCGTAGAAGAGCATGATGGCGTCGGCGAGTTTCTGGGTGATCGTGTGGTCGGGGTAGTTCGGCCCGACGACGAGCACCTGGCCGCCCGGGACGAGGACTCGCCTGATCTCGCGGAGGGTTCGCACCGGCTGGGGCCAGTACTCGATCGACCCCGACGACCAGACGATGTCGAAGGTGTTCGAGGCGAACGGCAGGCGTTCGGCGTCGCCGAGGTGAAAGTCGACTGGCCCGCGTTTGCCGAACTTGCCGTAGGCCTGCTGGAGCTGGTGGGGGCTCTGATCGAGCGCGACGACGCGATCGACGTGTTCGAGGAGGCCCTCGGTCCCGAAGCCGGTTCCGCAGCCGACGTCTAAGACCAGCGGTTCGCCGTCGAAGTCGAGCAAGTCGAGCGCCTCCGTGCGCATCTCCTCGTTCCAGATGAACGGGTTCACCTGGTCGTAGACCCGCGAGAGGTACTTGTAGAAGAACCGCGCGCGAGCCTTGTTCTCGAGAATTCCCATTACCCGCTACTGCTGTGGCGACCGCAATATGTCTGCTGATCGGTGTCAATCCAGCCCATGGATCCTCGCTAACCGGTCGAACGCCGTCGTCGACGGCTGAGCGGCCGGTACTGTCGGGAAACGACACCTGATCGGCCGGCGCGGATCGATCGTCGGTCACGTCTGTGATTGGCCGCGGTCAATGTGGTTTCGCAACTACCTTATACGGCGCCCCGCCAAAATCCGCACGATTCGACTATGCCGAGGCCAGAGGTTCTCGAACGGATACAGTCGGCGGAGACAGAAGCCGACGAGATCGTCTCCGAGGCGGCCGGAGACAGGGACGAACGCATCGCCGAGGCCCGGGAGCGCGCCGAGGAGATCCGCTCCGAAGCCGAGACCGAGGCTCGAGAAACGAAAGAGGCGCGTCTCGAGGAGGCCAGAGACGAGATCGACGCCGAGTGCGAGCGAATCCTCCGCGAGGGCGAGGCCGAACGTGAGGCTCTCGCCGACAGCGCGCGCGAGCAGGTAGACGAGGTGACCGACTACGTCGTGAGCCTGTTCCAGGAGGAAGTCGATGTTCAGGCCTGAACGGATGGCGAAGGTCTCGGTGACGGGTGCACGGGCAGTTATGCCCGACGTCATCGAGACGCTGCACGAACTCGGCCTCGTCCACCTCTCGGACTACGACGGCTCCTGGGACGGTTTCGACAACGGTGATCCGATCGAGGGCGCCGAGGAAGCCTCCGAGAAGCTCGTCACGGTTCGGGCGCTCGAGAGCACGCTCGACGTGACAGCCGAGGACGTCGCGCCCCAGCCGACGCTGCCGGACGACTGGGAGACGAGACTGGCGGACCTGCGCGACCGCGTCAACGAACTCGACGACGAGGGAAGCGCCCTTCGCGACGAACGGCGCGAGGTCGTTGATCGTATCGACCGCCTCGCACCCTTCGCCGCCCTCGGCATCGATCTCGATCTGCTCTCCGGCTACGAGAGCATCGATCTCGTCGTCGGCGAGGGTGATCGAGCCGAGATCGAAGCCGAACTCGGGTCGGCCGACGAGATCCGCGCGTTCGAGACGTTCGCCACCGACGGCGTCGTCGCGATCGCCGCGGCGCCGGCGACCGACGAAGCGCCCACCGAGGCCGACACTCGCGGGCTCGTCGCCGACGCGCTCGTCAGCGTCGAGTTCACGAACTACGAGGTTCCCGACGTCGACGAGACGCCGGCGGCGTACCTCGACGACCTCGAGACACGCCGCGACGAACTCGATCGAACGCTCACCGAGATCGAGACCGAACTCGCGGAACTCGCGACCGATCGCGGTCCGTTCCTGCGGCGCGTCGAGCGCGAGCTCACGGTCGACGTCGATCGTGCCGAGGCGCCGCTTCGGTTCGCCACGACCGAGCACGCGTTCGTCGCCGAGGGCTGGATCCCGGCCGAACGATTCGACGCCTTCGAAGCCTCGCTTCGCGACACGGCCGGTGAGAGCGTCGAGATCGAGGAACTCGAGATCGCCGACTACGAAGAACACGCCCACGGCAACGCACACGAGGTGGGCGACGCCGACGAGCAAGACCGCGCGGAAACCGGCGACCGAGAGACGCAGTCACCGGAGTCGGCGGCCGAGGAGGAACCGGAACCGGCCAAAGCGACCGACGGCGGGACGACGGTCTCCGGCGCGTCCGGCGCGGTGACCATGGACGAAGATCCGCCGGTCGTGATGGACAATCTCACGCCGGCGAAGCCGTTCGAGATGATGGTCAAGATGGTCGGCCAGCCCAAGTACAGCGAGCTGGATCCGACCTTCCTCGTCTTCCTCACGTACCCGATCGCGTTCGGGTTCATGATCGGTGACATCGGCTACGGGCTGCTCTACATGGCTCTCGGCTACGGGCTCTGGAAGGGCATGGATTCGAGCGCCGGCAAGGCGCTCGGGACGATCGGGATCTGGGCCGGCGCCTTCACCGCCATCTTCGGCTACCTGTACGGCGAGCTGTTCGGTACACACCTCTCGTACCTCGGCATCGAGGGCCTCCCGCTCATGGAATCGCTCGCGAAGGGGCTGCAGTCCTCTGAGTGGGCCCTGTTCTGGATCGTGATCAGCCTCGTATTCGGCCTGATCCACCTGAACCTGGGACTGCTCATGGGCTTTTTCAACGAGCTCAAACACGGCCTCAAGGCGGCCCTCTACGAGAAGTTCTCGTGGATCCTCGGGATGAACGGCCTGTTCATCTGGATCTTCTCCCACCAGGACGCCGGGAGCTTCGATCACGGCGTGGGATTCCTGCCGGGGGACATGACATTCGGCAGCATGAAGCCCGCATTCCTCGCGGGGGCGACCGACCAGGCCGTCCTCTACGACTACCTCGGTTTCGCCGGGTTCCCCGAACTCGTCGGTATCCTCGGCTTGATCGCGATGTTCGTCGGCCTCGTGATGGTCGGCATCGGCGAGGGGGCGACCGGCCTCGTCGAATCGCCGGCCTGGATGTTCGGGCACGTCCTCTCGTACCTCCGATTGACTGCGGTGCTGCTCGCGAAGGCGGGAATGGCGTTCGCGGTCAACCTGCTCGTCTGGGGTGGCTACTCCGACGGCCACGGTCACACGGTGTTCAACCTCCCGACGTACGACGTCTCGGGCTACGAGATGGAGTTCGTCGGTCTGATCCACCTCGGTGACGGCCCACTGGTCTCGGCTATCGCGATCGTGGCCGGCATCCTGGTCCTGGTCTTCGGACACGTCCTCGTGTTGATCCTCGGGATCACCTCGGCGGGCATTCAGATGCTCCGCCTCGAGTGGGTCGAGTTCTACCAGAAGTTCTACGAGGGCGGCGGCGAGGAGTACGAGCCGTTCGGGCGTGACGTCGGCCAGACGGCCGACTGAACGCGGTCTCACTGCTTGCCCGTTTCGCGTCTGCCATCGACGCTCACAGCGGTCAAATTCTCCCGAAATCGGGCCACCCAGCTTTTAGCGGTATCGATTTCTTTCGAGGGATTTATGGGGTGTGCAGAGCCAGGTACGACTGTTCACAGCCAACTGAACGTGCGGACTTCATCCAATCATGATCGAAAACGTACCCGACCTACTCGACACGGCACTGCAGACGACTGAAGCGGCGACCAACGATGCTGACGTCGAAGTGGCCTCGTACATGGCCGCTGCGGCGGCGGCGATCGGTGTCGGGCTCGCGGCGCTCGCCTCCGGCTACGCAGAGCGAGGAATCGGCGCTGCGGCCGTCGGCGCGATCGCCGAGGACCGTGACATGCTCGCGCCCGGCATTCTGCTGACAGTCCTGCCGGAGACGCTCGTCATTTTCTCCATCGTCGTCATCTTCCTGGTCCAGTAAGCGACCACCTCTCACAATGAGTTTGGATACTGTCGTAGCGGATATTCGAGAGGAAGCCCACGCGCGTGCGGAGGAACTCCGCGAAGAGGCCGAGACTCGCGCCGACGAGATCGTCGCCGACGCCGAGGACGACGCTGCGGAGATCCGCGACCAGGCCGAACGGGAGGCCGACCGCGAGATCGAGCAGCTGCGCGAACAGCGCCTCTCCAGTGCGCAACTCGAGGCCAAGCAGGAGCGTCTCGAGGCGCGCCGCGACGTGCTGGGCGACGTTCGCGAGGCCGTCGAGGAGGAGCTTACCTCCCTCGACGGTGACACTCGCGAGGAACTCACCCGAACGCTGCTTTCGGCTGCAAGCGACGAGTTCGAGGCCGGTGACGACGTGCGCGTCTACGGTCGTGCCGGAGATCAGGAACTCTTAGCATCCATCGTCGACGACTACGACGGCTACGAGGTGGCCGGCGAGTACGACTGCCTCGGCGGCGTCGTCGTCGAAAGCGAGGGATCGAGAGTCCGGGTCAACAACACGTTCGACTCGGTCCTCGCAGACGTCTGGGAGGACAATCTCCGCGAAATCAGCGAGCAACTGTTCGAGCAATGAGTACAGGTGCCTCGAATCCGGAGTTCGTCAACGCACGCGTCCGGTCACGCAGAGCGACGCTGTTCGCCGACGAAGACTACCGGAAGCTGATCCGGATGGGGCCGAGCGGTATCGCGCGGTTCATGGAAGAGCGCGAGTACGAAGACGAGATCAACGAACTCGGCGCACGCTTTTCGGGCGTCGACCTGATCGAGTACGCCCTCAATCGCAACCTCGCGAAACACTTCGACGACCTGCTCGACTGGTCGGAGGGGCGGCTGTACGACCTGATCGCCCGGTATCTGCGCAAGTTCGACGTCTGGAACGTCAAGACGGTTATTCGGGGCATCTACACGGACACGCCGGCCGAGGAGATCCGCACGGATCTCATCCGCGCCGGCGAGCTCGACGACGCCCTGCTCGACCGACTCGTCGACGCCGGCGAGATCGAAGACGTGATCGAACTGTTGAACCGGACGATCTTCTACGAGCCGCTGTCGGCTGCGTTCGAGGTCTACGAGGAGTCCGGCACGCTCGTTCCGCTCGAGAACGCCCTCGATCGAACGTTCTACGAGCGCCTGCTGGCCGACCTCGGTCGCCCGCAGGAGGGGCCCGAAGCGATGTACGTCGAGTTCCTGCAGGCCGAGATCGACTTCCGGAACGCCCGGAACGCACTCAGGCTCGCCCGGAGTGGGGCCGACCTCGATCCGTCGGCGTTCTACATCGAGGGCGGTACCCTGTTCACCGAGTCGGAACTGAACCGACTGGTGAACGATCGCGACGAACTCGTCACACACATCACCGAGGATCGGACGTACGGTGACCGCCTGTCGACCGCACTCGATCAACTGCGCGAGGCCGACAGCCTCATCCAGTTCGAGCACGCCCTCGATGCGGCGTTGCTCGAGTACTCGGATCGACTCTCGAGCATCTACCCGGTGTCGGTATCGGCGGTGCTCTCGTACATCCTCGCGAAAGAACGAGAGGTCGAGAACATCCGCGCCATCGCGCGCGGTCGCGAAGTCGGCCTCTCCGAAGCGGAGATCGAAGACGAACTGGTGGTCCTATGAGCCAGGAAATCGCCGTCGTCGGCAGCCCGGAGTTTACGACTGGATTCCGGCTCGCCGGCGTCAGACGGTTCGAAAACGTGGCCGACGACGACAAGGACGACGAACTCGACGACGCGGCCGAGCGAGCGCTCGACGACGACGGTGTCGGTATCGTCGTCATGCACGACGACGACGTCGAGCACCTCTCGCGGGGTGTCCGCGAGCGCGTCGAAACGAGTGTCGAACCCGTCGTCGTCACGATCGGCAGCGGTACCGGTGGCAGCGGACTGCGCGAGCAGATCAAACGCGCGATCGGGATCGACCTGATGGAGGAAGAAGACTAGTATGAGTCAGGCAACAGATACAGAGACCGTCCAGGAGGACGGTGTCATCGACAGCGTGAGCGGTCCCGTCGTGACCGCCACGGACCTCGACGCCCGGATGAACGACGTCGTCTACGTGGGCGACGAAGGGCTGATGGGCGAGGTTATCGAGATCGAAGGAAACGTCACAACGATCCAGGTCTACGAGGAGACCTCCGGGGTCGGCCCCGGAGAGCCCGTCGAGAACACGGGCGACCCCCTCTCCGTCGACCTTGGACCTGGGATGCTCGACTCCATCTACGACGGTGTCCAGCGCCCGCTCGACGCCCTAGAGGAGAAGATGGGATCGGCGTTCCTCGACCGCGGTGTCGACGCACCGGGCATCGACTTGGAGGAGACCTGGGAATTCGAACCCAAGGTCGACGAGGGCGACGTCGTCGAACCCGGCGACGTCGTTGGCGTCGTTCCGGAGACCGTCACCATCGAACACAAGGTGATGGTCCCGCCCGACTCCGAGGGCGGCGAAGTCGTCGCCGTCGAGTCCGGCGAGTTCACCGTCGAGGAGACGGTCGTCGAACTCGACACCGGCGAGGCAATTTCGATGCACCAGGAGTGGCCGGTTCGGACCGCCCGTCCGGCCGCCGAGAAACGCACCCCGACGGAACCGCTTGTCACGGGCCAGCGGATCCAGGACGGCCTCTTCCCGCTCGCGAAGGGTGGGACGGCTGCGATTCCGGGTCCGTTCGGCTCGGGCAAGACCGTCACCCAGCAGCAGCTGGCCAAGTGGTCCGACGCGGACATCGTCGTCTACATCGGCTGTGGCGAACGTGGCAACGAGATGACCGAGGTCATCGAGGACTTCCCGGAACTGCCGGACCCGCAGACCGGGAACCCGCTGATGGCCCGGACCTGCCTCATCGCCAACACGTCGAACATGCCCGTCGCGGCGCGTGAATCCTGCATCTACACGGGAATCACGATCGCGGAGTACTACCGCGACATGGGCTACGACGTCGCGCTGATGGCCGACTCCACCTCGCGGTGGGCCGAGGCCATGCGCGAAATCTCCTCCCGGCTGGAGGAGATGCCCGGTGAGGAGGGCTACCCGGCCTACCTCGCCGCGCGACTGGCGGAGTTCTACGAGCGCGCCGGTCGATTCGAACTGCAAAACGGCGGCGAAGGATCCATCTCGGTCGTCGGCGCGGTGTCGCCACCGGGTGGGGACTTCTCCGAGCCGGTCACCCAGAACACGCTGCGCATCGTCAAGACGTTCTGGGCGCTGGACGCGGACCTCGCCGAGCGTCGACACTTCCCGGCGATCAACTGGGACGAGTCCTACTCGCTGTATCGTGGCCAGCTCGATCCCTGGTTCACCGACAACGTCGCCGGCGACTGGCCGGATATCCGTCAGTGGGCCGTCGACGTGCTCGACGAGGAGGCAGAACTGCAGGAGATCGTCCAGCTCGTCGGCAAGGACGCGCTGCCGGAGGACCAGCAGCTGACGCTGGAGGTCGCACGCTACCTCCGCGAGGCGTGGCTGCAGCAGAACGCCCTGCACGACGTCGACACCTACTGCGAACCCGAGAAGACCTACCAGATGCTCGGGGCGATCAAGACGTTCAACGACGAGGCCTTCGAGGCACTCGACGCTGGCGTCCCCGTCGACGAGATTCAGAGCGTCGACGCCGCGCCGCGCCTGAACCGGATGGGCACGGCCGAGGAGTACGACGAGTTCATCGACGAGATCGAAGCTGATCTCGCCGAGCAGCTCAGGGGGTTGTACTAACATGAAGGAGTATCAGACGATCACCGAGGTCAGCGGACCGCTGGTCTTCGCCGAGGTCGACGAAGCCGTCGGCTACGACGAGATGGTCGAGATCGAAACGCCCGCCGGCGAGACGCTGCGTGGGCAGGTCCTGGAGTCGAGCGAAGGGCTCGTCGCGATCCAGGTATTCGAGGGGACCGAGGGGATCGACCGCAACGCGTCGGTCCGCTTCCTCGGCGAGACCATGAAGATGCCCGTCACCGAGGATCTCCTCGGACGGGTGCTGGACGGTTCCGGGAACCCGATCGACGGTGGCCCGGAGATCGTGCCGGACGAACGCCAGGACATCGTCGGCGAGGCGATCAATCCCTACTCCCGGGAGTACCCGGAAGCGTTCATCCAGACCGGCGTCTCCGGTATCGACGGCATGAACACGCTCGTGCGCGGCCAGAAGCTCCCGATCTTCTCGGGCTCCGGCCTGCCACACAACGATCTGGCGCTGCAGATCGCGCGCCAGGCGTCCGTGCCGGAAGAAGACGAGAGCGGTGACGGAGACGACGAGGGCTCCGAGTTCGCGGTGATCTTCGGTGCGATGGGGATCACGCAGGAAGAAGCGAACGAGTTCATGGAAGACTTCGAGCGCACCGGTGCGCTGGAGCGCTCGGTCGTCTTCATGAACCTCGCGGACGACCCGGCCGTCGAGCGGACGGTCACGCCGCGCCTGGCGCTGACGACCGCCGAGTATCTCGCGTTCGAGAAGGACTACCACGTCCTGGTCATCCTCACCGACATGACCAACTACTGTGAGGCGCTGCGCGAGATCGGCGCCGCACGTGAGGAGGTCCCGGGTCGCCGTGGCTACCCCGGATACATGTACACCGACCTGGCCCAGCTCTACGAGCGGGCGGGTCGGATCGAGGGCCAGGAGGGATCGGTCACGCAGATTCCGATCCTGACGATGCCATCCGACGACATCACGCACCCGATCCCGGACCTGACCGGCTACATCACGGAAGGTCAGATCATCGTCGACCGATCCCTGAACAGTCAGGGTGTCGAGCCGCCGATCGACGTCCTCCCGAGCCTGTCGCGCCTGATGGACGACGGGATCGGCGAAGGCCTCACCCGTGGGGATCACGGCGACGTCTCCGACCAGCTCTACGCCGCGTACGCGGAGGGTGAGGACCTGCGCGACCTCGTGAACATCGTCGGTCGCGAGGCCCTCTCCGAGCGTGACAACAAGTACCTCGACTTCGCCGAGCGGTTCGAAGCGGAGTTCATCCAGCAAGGCTTCGACACCAACCGGACGATCGAGGAGACGCTCGGCGTCGGCTGGGAGCTCCTCTCGATGCTCCCGAAGGCGGAACTCAACCGCGTCGACGAGGAGTTCATCGACCAGTACTACGTCGAAGACGAGAGCGAGACGGTCGAAGCGTCCGCGGACTGATCGCTCGCGACTTTCCGTTCTGCTGTCGGTATCGAACGCGTTTGACCAGTGCGTCGCTCGTCTCGAGTGGTTGCTGTCGGTCTCAGTCAGTCCCAGCCGACGTCATCGTCGTCGCGTTCGTCATTCGGCCGCTCGTCTGGTGACCCGTCTTTCGTTCCGCGCCCGCCCTGTTCGATCGCGCGCCGTTCGGCCTCCGCCCGGTCCATCACCGGCGGATCGGCGGTTTCTTCCTCGATCAGCCACCAGAGGCCGAAGAACATGGCGAGCGAAACGAAGAGGAGAGCAACCATCGTCGCGGCTACCATAGCCATACGTGTCAACTCGACCGGCAAATACTTTGTTCTCCGGATTCCATCTCGTGATATGAAGGACGGAGAACGCGGCTGTCCGAAGTGCGGGCATACGAAGACGGAGACGGACAAGATCTCGACGACTGGCGGTGGACTCTCGAAGATGTTCGATATCCAGAACCGGAGTTTTCAGGTCGTCAGTTGCACCAACTGCGGCTACTCCGAGCTGTACCGGGGACAATCCTCGGGGAACATGATCGATCTGTTTCTGGGGTAAGTCGGAATCGGTGTCGGGTGGTTCCGGACTCGGTCGGACGTCGTCGCTGGACCGTCTCCGGCACATCTGAAAACAGTTATCCGCCTGGGTGCGAAAGGTCTCGGTAAGATGGCCACCGACGTCAAACCGACCCGCAAGGAGTTGATGGCGATCGAGGATCGCATCGAACTCTCAGAGCGGGGCCACGGCACGCTAGAGCAAAAGCGCGACGGCCTCATCATGGAGTTCATGGACATCCTCGATCGCGCGCAGGACGTCCGGGGCGAACTCACTTCGGACTACGAGGAGGCCCAGCGGACGATCAACATGGCCCGTGCGATGGAGGGCGACGTCGCGGTTCGCGGTGCCGCCGCGGCGCTGCAGGAACATCCCGAGATCACTACCGAGTCGAAGAACATCATGGGCGTCGTCGTCCCGCAGATCGAGTCCTCGCGCGTCTCGAAGAGCCTGGACCAGCGTGGCTACGGGCTCATGGGCACCTCGGCCCGTATCGACGAGGCCGCCGAGGCCTACGAGGATCTCTTAGAGAGCATCATTCTCGCCGCCGAAGTCGAGACGGCGATGAAGAAGATGCTAGAGGAGATCGAGACCACGAAGCGTCGCGTCAACGCCCTCGAGTTCAAATTGCTCCCCGACCTCTACGAGAGCGAGGAGTACATCGAGCAGAAACTCGAAGAGCAAGAACGTGAGGAGATCTTCCGCATGAAGAAGATCAAGGACAAGAAAGAGGCCGAAGAGGCGGAGGACGCGGCCGCTGCCGAGGAAGCTGACCCGTTCGTCGACGCCGACGTCCAGGAATCAGTCGCCGGCGGCAACTGAGTTCGGACCCCTCGCTTTCTCTCCTATGGACTGTCCGTGCACCGTCGACCCAGTCGTCTTCATCGTCCCCGAGTCACTTCGAGCGTGTGCGCCGGACGAGGCGGCTGCGGCGGCGATCTGTCCTCGTTGTCTGACCGTCGCGTCGGCTCCCGATTCCTCGTCGACCGAGCCCGATTTCTCCCGGATCAGTGTGGCTTTCCCGGACGGTGAAGGGGCTATCGCGCTTGCGCTCGCGCTGGGACTCCTGGAGTCGCTGGCGCTGAACCGGTCGGCGATCGAATCGGCGTTAGATGCCGCCGAGCGGGCTGGAACCGACACGCTGCTCGTGATCGACCGGCTGATCGACGATCCGGACGTAGAGCCGGCGATCGATCTGGAGCGCCGTCGGGACAAACTCGAAAGTCTACTGTACTGAACCGCGGGGGTCGGTCAGCGCCCGTCGAGGAATTCGTCGAGGATCTTTCGCTCGGCCGTGCGGACGTGCTGGTGGAAGGTTGCGGGGCTGATATCGAGCGTCTCGGCGACGTCTTCGCCGGAACTGTCGCGTGGCCACTCGAAGAAACCGGCGTAGTACCCGGCTTTCAGGGCGGCCAGCTGGCGCTCGGTGAGCGTCGATTCGAGGACGGACGAGACGTAGTCCTCGGTCGGGCGTCGTTTCGTCTTCTGGCGTCTGGTTACCGGTTCGATGCCAGGGTAATTGTCGCGAAGGCCAGCGATCAGGCGGGATACGTCGGCACCAGGCGGGAGGTGCACGCGGGTAAACAGGTCGCCGTCGACGAGCCGTACGTCGTCGACGTACCCGCCGTTGGCGGCGACCACGGAGGGAATCGGTGCGTCTGTGAGTGAAACTTCGAAACTCGTCTCGTCGCCATCGGTCGAGATGACCTCGCAGGACTCGTACTGGGGTGTTTCGTCGGTGTCTACGAGCGTTTCGACGGCGGCCAGGCCGCCGTCACTGGCCGTTCCGTAGAGGACGTACGAGCCGTCGCCAACGGGGATCGTCTGGTGGAACTGGGCCGTGCCTGTCGGGGAGTAACTCAGTCCGAGTGTCTCGAAGAAATCGCGACACTGCAGGCCGATTTCGATGATATCGTCGCTCATCATCGCCCGTTTGCGTTCCGCGGCGGAGATAGCGTGGCCGACGGTCTCGCCGAGTTGGCCGATGACCGCCCGTTCGTCCTCGTCGAAGGCGTCGGTCCGATCGGTGTAGAGACAGAGTAGTCCGTACAGCGTCGACTCGTGGAGGATCGGGATCGCGACACAGCCCGAAAAGCCGTGTTCGGCGGCGACCTCTCGCCAGGGTTCGAACGTGGGGTCCGCCTGGACGTTGGGGCAGGCCTGTACCTCCCGCGTTCGGACGGCGCGGGCGGCAGGCCCCTGTCCGAGGGGCGATTCCGGATCGGTCGAGATCGTCACCTCGTCAGCGTAGCCGTCGAAGCCACGTTCGACCCGCGGCTGTAGTTCCGATCCCGTCGGATCGACCTCGGCGATGCAGGCGCTGGCGTAGGCGTCCGACTGGACGAGCTTGGTACAGACCGCCTCTTCGATCTCGTCTCGTGTCGACCCTTCGAGCGCGGCGGCGGTCACGTCGCTGACGATGTCGTGAAGGTCGTTCAAGATCGCCAGCCGTTCCTGCTGGCGGGCGAGCGTCGCCTCGCGCGCGTTTCGATCGCGGTCGTCCCGGACGATTCCGACGGCACCCAGAAGTGCACCTGCGTCGTCGGTCCACGCGCCGAACGCCGTGGTGACGGGGACCGTCGTTCCGTCGACGCGCTCCAGTTCGAACTCGAGCGAGAGGTCGGTCGTCGTCGTTTCGTCCTCGGTCGCGCGGAGCCGGGCGTCGAGTTGGGTCGTGACGTTGCCGGGGCCGATCGACGACAGTGCCCGTCCCTGTATGTCCGCCCGATCGTAGCCAAGGAGAGCGGTGAACGCGTCGTTGACTGCGACGAGCGTGCCGTCGCCGTCGATCTCGAAGACAGGTTCGCCAACCACTTCGATGACGCGCCGGGCTAGCGAGCCGGTGGCTTCGAACGGCCCCCGATCATCGGTGGATCGCTCCCACCAGAGCCGTTCACCGTCGTCGATCGATTTCGAGTCGAGGACGCCCGCCTCGGCGAGCGCCGCCAACTGATCGGCGACGACCGTCGGATCACGACCGACCGCGTCGGCGACTTCCCCCGTCGAGAGCGGCTCACCGGTTCCGGCCGACGAAAACACCGCCCGAACGTCGGTGTCTCCATTTTCCTCGCCAGCCGGTGATGACATATGACTATCGTATACGGTCACGGGTTTAAGAATTCCGTCGGCGGCGTCGGCCGTGTCGCTGTCTTCGCCAGTCATCTGCAGCTGGTCGTGAGCGAACAGGGGACGGTGAGCGGATCACTCGTGAGAATCGGGAGCCGACGATAGTTCGATCGGACGATTACACCGCGGAACCAGAGTGGGCGACCGTGACGAACTGGATGGACGGGCGAAACGGGGGTGGACCGTGGGCGGTGTACGACGGGGTACTCGGGGTCCTTAGACGCCGGTCGAGTACCGGAGGATGCCGGCAAATCCGCCGAAGGCATCGTAGAGCTGCTCGCCTTTCTCGAAGTCCGTCGAGATGAACTTCGTCTCCGTGCCGCGCTGTTCGGCGATCTCGATCAGGTGTTCGATCGCGTCCTCGCGTTCGGCGTCGTCGGCGTCCACTTCCGTCCCACACTCGCTACAGGTGTGATCGGTCGTCGACTTGCGCCGGTCGACGACCTCGCGGTCGGTGGTGCCACAGTCGGGGCAATCGTAGCTGATGACGTCCTTGCGGAGGTCCTCGCTGATCAGGAGCCGTTCGACGGAGCCCATGACCAGATTTCGCCGGGTCTGTTCGAACCCGTATGTGGCCAGCTCGCCAGCGTTGAGTTCCTCGAAGAAGGTCTCCATCTGGCGCTTGTCTTTCATTACCTCCGCGTCGGCTAGCGCGTCCTGGGCGTTGTCGACGAGTTCGCGGAGCCCGGACTCGTCGGTGTAGGAGACGTCGAACTTGCCGATGACGGAGTCTTGCAGTTCGTGGTGAAGGTAGTCGCCGTCGAGGAACTCCTCTTTGGTGGGCGAGGGGCCACCGACGAGGATACCTTCGATATCGTGGCGTTCGGGGACGAAGAGGTCGTTCGCCATGCCCGCGACCTCCTGATAGAAGTTGTCGATCGCCTCGAGTCGGAGGCGGGCGAATCGCTGGGCCGACTGGCCCCCTTTGCGCTGTTTGCCGGGGACGAGCGAGGAGGCGGACTTGACTGGCTCGATGCGCTTGCCCTTCAGCCAGCCGACGTTTGCTTCTCGCCGATCGAGGACGACCAGGCCGTACAGCCCCTGGTCGGCCAGCATATTCTCGAGCGGTTCGGTGAGAAAGTCCGAGTCACAGTGATAGCGGAAGGATTCGACCGGCTGGGGCGGTCCCTCCAGGACCTGGGTGACCATTTCGGTCCGGCCGCCGCCGGAGTCGACGGCCCCCGAGAACAGGACCATTCCGTTGTCCGGGGGATAGGTGTCGTAGTACTTGAGGCGGTCTTTGATACTCGTCAACGCGTCCTGGACGTTCGTCCGGGTCTGCTTGGACTTGATGTTCGAGGCCTCGGAGTGCTCCTGGGTGACGTGTGCGACGACGTCACTGATCTGGCGATCGTCGGGGACGTAGATCGTTACGAGCTGGGTCCCCGACCCCTCGTAATTTTTGAGGTCCTCGATCACCTTCCGGAACTCGTATTTCTTCCGGTCGGTTTGGCCCTCGGCTCCCTCGCTACTCATTGTCCAAACGAAACGGAGCGAGGGCTAAGTACCTGTTGACACGATAAGCGCCCGTGTCGGCGTGAGCCGTCTGCCGCCCGTCGGACGGGTTGCCACGATTTAAGGTGATCCCGGCCCACTGATCCGATAGTGACCATGCCCCAGGAGACGGTGTACGCCATCGCGAGCGGGAAGGGTGGCGTCGGGAAGACGACCACGACGGTAAACCTCGGGACTGCCCTCGCGCAGGCGGGTGAGCGGGTCGCGATCGTCGACGCAGACCTGGGGATGGCGAATCTGGCCGGATTCGTCAGTCTCTCTCCCGGGTCGGCGACGCTCCACGACGTGCTCTCGGGCGAGGCATCGATCGAGGACGCGACCTACCGGCTCGCAGCAAACATCGTCGGGGTACCAAGCGGTAACGAACTCGCCGACTACGCCGAGACGGAACCCGATGGCCTGGGCGAGGTCGTCGAGACCCTCCGTGACCGCGTGGACTACGTACTCATCGACGTAGGCGCCGGCGTGAGCCACGAGTCGATACTCCCACTCGGGCTCGCCGACGCCGTCGTCCTCGTCGCGACGCCGGAACCCGCCGCGGTGCAGGACGTCTCGCGGACGATCGAACTCGTCGATCGAGTCGACGGTGAGGTCGCCGGCCTCCTCGTCACGCGGACCCATCCGTCCGGTGACGTCCCCCCAGAAACCATCGCCGAGAAACTGGGTGTCGCGGAACTCGGGGCGATTCCGGAAGACAGGGCGGTGAGAGCGAGCGTCTACGCGGGGACACCGCTCGTCGTCCACGCCCCCGAGAGCGACGCGGCGGTCGCGTACCGCGAACTCGCCACGACGTTGACCGGCGTCGAGACTGCCGGGCCGTCGGGGGACGAGGCTGCGGCGGATGATTCATCGACAGCCGACCCTGACGACGCTGCGTCCCACGACGAGGTCTCGAGTGCGATCACCGACGCCGAACCTGACGCCTGAGCCCGTCTCCGCCCGACTCCAGAGAACCTAAACAGTTTGGGGAAATTGTCATACGTTTTCAGCCGGAGCAATTTGATATGGCTACCCCCATCGACACAACCGAGGCCTGTGAACTTCTCTCGGACCCCCTCCGGCGGTCGGTGCTCGAACTGTTCCGTGACCGGGCGGTCTGGCCGATCGACGAACTCGCGGTCGAACTCGTCGATCGCGACGGAACGGCGCCGTCGGCGGCTGGCTCGTCGGCGACCGCCGAACGGACGCAGATCGAACTCGTCCACAACCACATCCCGCGGCTCGTCGACCACGGCGTCCTGGAGTGGGACAGCCGGTCGGGTGACGTGGTTCGAAGCGATGGGTTCGACGCGCTCGACCGGATTGCCGAACTCGCCCCGGACGATCGTCAGCCGACCGTCGCGACGCTTACGGACGGGAACTGATCGACCGGTCTGATTGTATCGCCAGCTGGGCTGGAGCGAGGGTAGCCGGTAGCGCGGGTCACCGATCGTCGTGTTGTGCTCCCGATCTGAGCGGCTGCGACCCTCGGTGTGAGATGGTCGTCTCGCTCACATCGACCGCGGTGGGGCGACGCCGAGGACGTCCAGCGCGTTCGCCATCGTGTGCTTCGAGGCGGCGACGAGCGCGAGGCGGGCGTCCCGGGTGTCTGTGTCGACGTCGTCGGCGAGGACCGGACACTCCCGGTAAAACGCGTTGAACGTCTCGGCGAACTCGCGCGTGTACGTCGCGATGCGGTGGGGTTCGAGGTCGTCGGCAGCCTCCTCGATCTCCCACGGGAAGCGGCCGATGGTCTCGATCAGGTCGCGTTCGGCGTCGGTCGCGAGTGCGTCCGTGTCGATCGTCGTCGCGAGTCCGTCCTGTGCGTTTCCGGGGTCCAGGCCAGCCTCTTCGAGGATGCCACAGCAGCGAGCGTGGACGTACTGCACGTACGGCGCCGACTGGGCCTCGAAGTCGAGCGCGCGGTCCCACTCGAAGGTGATGGCCTTGGTCGGCTGCTTGGCGACGATGTCGTAGCGAACGGCGCCGATGCCGACCTGTCGGGCGATGCGATCGATGTCGTCCTCGGTGAGGTCGTCGTCGCGGATGCGGTCGTCGAGGCGGTCTTCGACCTCCTCGCGAGCACGGTCGATGGCCTCGTCTAAGAGGTCGTCCAGGTCGATACCGGTCCCCTCACGGGTGCTCATCCCCTCGCCACCGGGGAGGTTGACCCACCCGTAGAACATCGAGGTGAGTTGATGGGTGTCGTTGCCGAGCACCTCGAGGGCGGCCGCGAGCTGTCGCGCGTGTAGCTCCTGATCCTCGCCTAGGACCGTTACGGCGCGATCGAAACGTTCGAACTTCCACTCGTGGTGGGCCAGGTCGCGCGTCGTGTACAGCGACGTGCCGTCCGAGCGCAGGAAGACGAACGACTTATCGATCCCCCACGCCTCGAGATCGAGCTGCCAGGCATCCTCTTCACGCTCGGCGACCTCACTGTCCTGTAGTCGGGCGACGATGTCGTCGGTCGATCCGTCGCGCATGAAGCGCGTCTCTTTGACGAACTCGTCGAACTCGGCCGGCAAGCGAGCGAGGCACTCCTGCATGCCCGAGAGCACCTGATCGACAACCTCGCTCACGCGCTCGTAAGTCGCTTCGTCGCCCGCCTCGAGCCCCTGCATGATCGATTCAATCTCGGCTTCTGCCGCCGCGACCTCGTCGTCAGGGCCGTTTTCGAGGAACGCGTTGCCCTCGCGGTAGTAGCGAACCAGGTCGTACTCGATGCGGTTGCGGTCGGGTTCTCGGTCGAGTTCGGCCTCGTCGAAGGTCTCGTAGGCCCACGTGAAGACGGCCATCTGGCGCCCGGCGTCGTTGACGTAGTAGTGGCGGTCGACGTCGTAGCCGGCGTAGGAAAGCAGCGTCGCGACGGCGTCGCCGATGATCGGGTTGCGGGCGCGGCCGACGTGGACCGGTCCCGTCGGGTTGGCGCTCGTGTGCTCGACGACCACCGACTCGTCACGATCCGGCCGGTGTCCGTAGTCGTCGGCCGTCGCTGCCTCGACCGTCTCGGCGTAGTAGGTGGGACTCGGCAGGAAGTTCACGTAGGGTCCCTGGGTCTCGACGCGGTCGACGTAGCGCAACTCGTCGACGTCGATCTCGTCGGCCAGCTCGGCAGCGACCTGTGGCGGCGCGGCACCAACCTCGCCGGCGAGCCGGAAGGCGACGCTCGAGGCGAGAACGCTGTCGACGTCGTCCGGCGGTTCCTCGATCCCGAGGTCGTCGGTCGGCAACTCGCGGGCCGAGAGGGCCGCGTCGAGCGCCGAGGCGACCTCGTCGCGAAGCGCTGGGAACATATCGCTCCGTTTTCGGGGCGCGGGTATAGGAATGTCGGGTTCGGCCGGTCCGCGGATGCCGCGCGGTCACTGCGGTGGGGCGGTCGTCGGACGTCGCTACATCGTCTTCAGGCCGGAGCCGGTCAACGGCACGACGACGTCCTCGTCTTCGTCGAGGTGGCCCAGTTCGCGCAGGTGGGCGAGTGCGGCCGGCGCGACGGCCGTCGTGGGTTCGACGTAGAACCCGCCGCGGTGGAGTCGATCGAGGGCGTTCTCGACCGCGCCGTCGCCGAGGCCGATGGCGGTCCCGTCCGTCGCTTCGATCGCCTCGACGATCTGACTGCCGCGGGCGGGCTCGCGGATCTGGATGCCGTCGGCGATGGACGCCTCGGATTCGCCTTCCTCGACGACGCGGTCGCCGTCGACGACGGTGACAATCGGGTCGTAGCCGACCGACTGGACGCCGAGCAGACGAGGTATCGTGTCGGTGATGCCTGCCTCACGGAGGAGGTCGAAGCCGCGGTAGGCTCCCAGGAAGAGCGTCCCGTGTCCGATCGGGAGGACGAGCGCGTCGGGGGCGCTCCACTCGCGCTGGGCGGCGATCTCGAAGGCGAACGTCATCGTCCCCGCGTAGAAGGCGGGGTTCCAGGCGTGACTGGCGTACCAGCCGCGTCCGGTCTGATAGGGGGCGTCCGGATGGCCGTCGGCGGGGGTCGGGTGGCCGTCACTACCCTCACGGTCAGCCGCCGCGCCGTTTTGGTTGCCGGTGGCCGCACGGACGCCCTCGACGGCGTCGACGCAGGCGGCCGTGACGTCCTCGCGCGAGCCCGGCACCCGGACGGGCCGGGCGTCGACGCGCTGGATCGCCATCAGTTTCGACTGTTTGACGTCCTCGGGGACGTAGATGTCGGCGGGGAGCCCCGCCCGTGCAGCGTAGGTGGCGATCGCGGCACCGGCGTTGCCCGAGGAGTCCTCGATCACCTTCTCGACGCCGAGTTCGACCGCCCGCGAGAGCGTCGTGGTCGCCCCGCGGTCTTTGAACGAGCCCGACGGGAAGACGTACTCCAGTTTGAAGTCGGCGTTCCACTCGGGGGCGTCGACGAGCGGCGTGAAGCCCTCGTGGAAGGTGACGTGTTCCTCGATCGGGAGGAACTCGAAGAACGTCCAGAGACCGCGGGAGGTGTCGAGACTCGACAGTGGCCGGGGATGGCCCTCCGGGTACGGTCGGTCGACGAACTCGAGGGCGTGTCCGCAGCCACAGCGCCAGGGTTCGTCGGGGCCGGCCTCGTAGACGGCGTCGCAGTCGGGGCAGACGAGATCTGACGCCATCAGACCGTCTCCACCCCGGTTCCGACCGAACAGACGTACTCGCCGGTGGCGACCTGCGGCAGTCGTCGGGTCCGCCAGACGACGCCGTCGGTCTTCGCACGGACGGTCGCCTTGGGCTCGCCGAACGGTGTCGTCACCGTAAACAGCGTCTCGCCGGCCTCGACGCGGTCACCGAGATCGCACGCGAGGCTCACGAGCCCGCCCGCCGGCGCACTGAACTGGTCGAAATCGTCGGCGCGTATCTGGGGCTCGACCGTCGCGTCGCCGTCGAGGAAGCCGTAGTACCGGAGCACGTTGAAGACACCCTCGACGCCGGTCTGGATGCTCGATTCGTCCCACCCGACGCAGCCGCCGAGTTCCGGGTCGACCGTCGGGATCCCCTCGTCCGGGGCGACGCGGGCCAGCTGTCCCTCCGGCCCTTTCTGGTCCAAAATGTGGCCGGCGCCGAAGACGCGGGCGAGTTCGAGACACTCGTCGTGCAGTCGGTGGCGCTGGCCGCAGCGGACGCGTACCTCGTCGATCATGCGGCTCGTCGATCCCTGGTGGAGGTCGAGCACGAGGTCCGCCCGGCTCGCGGCCTCGAACGTCGCCGCCGCGATGCGCTCGCTCGATGTCCCGGTTTCGTCGCCGGGGTAGGTCCGATTCATCTTCCGGTCGTCGATCGGGTTACGGTGTTCGGCGACCTGATAGGCGTGGTAGTTGACGATCCCGACCACGAGGATCGTCCCCGAGAGCTCGGCGGGATCGAGCTGTGGCACCACGCGCTGGAGGACGCCCACGCCGTTCAGTTCGTCGCCGTCGCTCGCTGCTTGCAGGTAGAGGGTCGATCCGGAGTCGGCCCCGTTGATCACGGCGACCGGGAGCCCGAACGGCGAGCCGTCTCGAGTCTCGCCGACCTCGAGCCGACCCGTATCGAGCTCCCCGGGGGCCGCGTTCGCCGTTCCCAGCGTCGTCATGGGATGGACGATGGTGGCGCGTGTCTTTACTGGTTCGGTCTCCGGCACGTCGGCCCGGGTGAGGACGGTCCCGTCGTCCGGTGGTCCCGCTCGACCGAAGCGACTGATCGGTCCGCTCGATCGAATCATCGATCGAACTGGCTGGCCGGGCCCGAAACGGGAATCGACAAGTGGATCCACCGCACACGCCTCGCCATGAGCGACACGGCGGATGCGACCGACGCCGACCCGGATCCGCTGGATCCAGTCAGGCAGTTTCTCGCGCTGGAGCGAGACGTCCTGGTGCTCTCGCTCGCGATGTTTGCCTTCAGCCTCGGCTTCCAGATGACGAGCCGGTACATGGCCGAGTACATGGTCGCCCTCGGTGCCGGCGGGATCGCCGTGGGGCTGTTCGGGACCGTCGGGAACGTCGTCTCGGCGGTCTATCCCTACCCGGGTGGGGCGATTTCGGACCGAATCGGCTCGCGGTACGCGCTGACGGCGTTCGGCGCCATCTCGACGGCCGGGTTCGCGATCTGGTTTGTCGCGCCCGCACTCGCCGACGTCACGATCGGACCGACGTCGCTCGCCATCGTCGCGCTCTTCGTCGGACTGCTCTTCTCGCAGGCCTGGAAGTCGTTCGGCCTCGGCGCCACGTTCGCCATCGTCAAACAGGCGGTTCCACCGTCGCGTCTCGCCGCGGGGTTCGCGAGCACCGAGACGTTCCGCCGGACGGCGTTTCTGGTCGGGCCGCTGCTCGCCGCGGTCGTCTTCCTCGCGTTCGGCGGGCCGACGGCCGAGGCCCTGTCCGCGGCGTCGGTCGTCACCGCCTTCCAGTGGATCCTCGCCATCGCGATCGGGTTCGGTATTCTGGGAACGGTCGCCCAGCACGTCCTCTACGACGCGAGCGAGGACAGCCTCGGCTCGGAGTTCGCGGGCGTCGCGCAGATCCGCGAGGACCTCGGGAGCCTTCCGGCACCGCTGAAACCGCTGCTCGTCGGTGACGCACTCGTCCGATTCGCCAACGGGATGGTCTACGTCTTCTTCGTCCTCGTCGTCACCCGGGAACTCGGCGTCGGGCTGACACTACCGGTCTCGCTCCCCGTCCTCGGCGACGCGCTCTCGCCCCAGGCGTTCTTCGGGCTCCTCCTGGCGCTCGAGATGCTGGTCGCCCTGCTCGTGATGATCCCCGCGTCGAAACTCGCCGAACGCGTCGGGTTGAAACCGGTCGTCGCGCTGGGATTCGCCGTCTACGCCGTCTTCCCGATCGCGTTGATCTCGGCACCGGCGAACGCCGCCGTCGTCGCCGCCCTCTTCGCGTTCTCCGGGCTCAGATTCGCGGGACTGCCCGCGCACAAGGCGCTGATCGTCGGGCCCGCCGACCGGGACGCCGGCGGGCGTGTGACTGGCTCGTACTACCTCGTCAGGAACGTGCTGGTCATCCCGAGCGCGGCGCTGGGTGGGGTTCTTTGGTCTGGCCTCTCGAACCCGCTTTCGGGGGCGACGATCGTGGAGGGATCGCCGACGCTCGCGTTCGTACTCGCCACCGTCATCGGTCTCGTCGGAACGGCGTACTTCCTCGTCTTCGGCCAGGAGTTCGAGGCCTACGCCTGAGGTGGCGGCTCCTCGGTTCCGCAGAGCACCGCACAAATCAGTCGACCGGTCGTCCGTCGCCCGTCACCGGGGCCTACAGGAACGGTCGCCAGTAGTAGGGACTGACGAATCCCTCGATCAGGGCGGCGATCGCGAGCAGGATGCCGACGCCTAGCAGGACCCAGAACGCTTGTTCCAGGGCGTCGGCCAATTCGAGGCGGCTTCCCGACCCGCGCCAGGTCCGCACCCAGGTCGTCCCGAGGAAGATGCCGACGGCGCCGGCGACGACGATCGCCGGCAGTTCGATCACGCCGTGGGGTGCCATGAAGGCGAGTAACTCGGCCAGTTCGACTTCGGTGCGAGCGACGACGCCGATGGCGAGTCCGTTGAACGCGAGCGTGACGATTGCCGGGACGACCGCGAAGAACCCGGCGAACGCCATCGTCAGTGCGACCGTCCAGTTGTTACCGAAGAACTCGGCCGCGGCGACTGGCGCCGAGTGGCCGACCAGCCGTCCGGCGATTGAACTCTCGACGGCGCCCGCGAGTGGTGTGGCGAGGAACCAGCCCGCGACGACGCCCCCGACGAGCGTCACCGTCGCGATGGTGTGGGCGCCGGGCGTCGCCCTGACGAACGCGAGGAGTTCGCGCAGACTCCGACCGAGGGCGCTCACTAGCTGATCGACGAGCGACCGCTCGACCCGGGCCGGTGGGTCGATGGCGAACCGACCGCCCCCGTAGAGCGTCGTCTTCACGAGATCGAGCAACGGGAGGACGAGTAGCGCGTAGCCAAGCCCCGTTCCGGCTGCGACGCCGAGACGCCCGAGTGCAGCCGTGACGGCGCCGAACCCGACGAGTGCGACGAGTACGACGAGGTAGTACCCGGCGGCCTCGATCGTCCGGTGGCGGACGTAGCTGGCGGCGTATCGCAGGCCCGAGAGGGCGCCCGTCTCGTCGACGACGACGGCGACTGGGGCGAACGCGAAGATCGCGCGGATCGAGATGGCGCCGACGAGCCAGCCGACCACGGCGACGAGGACGCCGATCGGACCGGCCTGCGCGAGGAGGACGGCGAGCAGCGTGATACCGATCCAGGCGACCAGTTCGAGCACGTACAGCGCGAGGATCGATCGCCAGTAGCGTCTGGCACCGGCGAGGCCGGCCACGAGG
The DNA here is from genome assembly GCF_000328525.1 of Halovivax ruber XH-70. Lineage (NCBI taxonomy): Archaea > Methanobacteriati > Methanobacteriota > Halobacteria > Halobacteriales > Natrialbaceae > Halovivax > Halovivax ruber. The sequence continues at coordinate 2,586,419 of NC_019964.1, read as the reverse complement.
CCCCGCTCGTCCCGGAGTCGGCCGAGACAGCCAGCGAGCCGACCGGCGGTGACGGCAGTCGTGGTCAGGACGGCAACGAGCACGACGACGAGGGTCGTTCCGATCGTGATGATACCCACGGGGAGCGTCATCGCCGGTTCCAGTGCCGTTCCGAGTGACTCGGTCCACGCGGCGAACGCGTCGGGCGCGCGCTCGGGATCGGGTGGCCCACCGAGCCCCGAGAGGTTGTCCTGAATCGTCTCGAGTCGGCCGGTCAGCGAGAGGTAGAGGCCGATCAGCGCGGCCCCGAGCAGGACGCCCGCCTGTGTGAGCCCGCTGATGGCCAGCCCGAGGACGTACAGCGGGAGGAGATCCGACGGCCGATCCCACAACACGTGCCAGGCCGTCGAAACGGCACGATCGAGTCGCATAGCGGTGGTTGGACGAGCCGACAGTTAAACTATCCGTCCGATTTCGCCAGAGTACGTGTGGACACTGTCTGTGTCCGGACAGCCGACCGGCGACGGATCGCCAGCAATCGCGTGGTAGAATCCCTCGCAAACGGCAACTCTTTTCCACTACCGACCGAAAGTCCATGGTATGGCTGACGAGCTCACCAAAGGGCTAGAAGGTGTACTCGCCGCGGAATCCGAGCTGAGCTCGATCGACGGCGACGCGGGCCGGCTGATCTACCGTGGCTACGACATCGAGGACCTGGCGGCCGAGGCATCCTTCGAGGAGGTGCTCTTCTTGCTCTGGCGGGGCCACCTCCCGACACGGGACGAACTCGACGAGTTCACGGCCGCGATGGCCGACGAACGCACGATCGACGACGCCGTCGAAGAGACGATCCGTTCGCTCGCGGCGGCCGACGAGGAACCGATGGCCGCGATGCGGACCGCCGTCTCGATGCTCTCGGCGACCGACGGGGACGCCGACGCCCCCGCCGACGATCGTGAGGCGGCCCGCCGGAAGGCCCGCCGGATCGTCGCGAAGACGCCCACGATCCTCGCGGCGTACGATCGCGTGCGCCAGGGCGAATCGCCGATCGATCCCGATCCCGACCTCGGGCTCGCGGCGAACTTCCTCTACATGCTCACCGGCGAGGAACCCGACGAGGTGGCCGCCGAGACGTTCGACCAGGCGCTGATCCTCCACGCCGACCACGGCCTGAACGCCTCGACGTTCACCGCGATGGTCGTCGGCTCGACGATGGCGGACATGTACGCGGCCGTCACGGCCGGCGTCGGCGCCCTCTCCGGCCCGCTCCACGGCGGGGCGAACCAGGACGTCATGGAGGTCATGTTCGAGATCGACGAGAGCGACCTCGATCCCCGCGAGTGGGTGCAGCGCGCGACGGACGAGGGCCGACGCATCCCCGGCTTCGGCCACCGCGTCTACAACGTCAAAGACCCGCGCGCGAAGATCCTCCAGGTCCGGAGCGAGGAACTCGCCGCGAACGGCGACGACACCTGGTGCGAGATCACGACGACGATCGAGGACTACCTCTCCGAGGAGAAGGGCCTCGTCGAGAAGGGAATCGCCCCTAACGTCGACTTCTACTCCGGGTCGGTCTACTATCAGCTGGGCATCCCGATCGACATGTACACGCCCATCTTCGCGATGAGCCGCACCGGTGGCTGGACCGCACACGTTCTCGAATATCAGGCAGACAATCGCTTGATCCGCCCGCGCGGGCGCTACATCGGCCCCGAAGAGCGGGAGTACGTCCCGATCGACGAGCGATAACGACCGACTGGCTGTACCGCCCGTCGCGGTCGTCTGGATGCGAGCGCCGACACGCCTATTGTCGCCCGTCTACACGTCTCCGTATGGACTCCGAGCAGCCGGTCATCGAGTCGCGGCCGCGACGCCTGCTCGCGTACCTGCGGTACAACGGCGGTCGGATCGTCGCCGACGTCGCCCTGTTACTCGGCTGGATGTTCGTCGCGTCGGCGACGTTCGACTGGCTCGAACAACCCTCGTGGTTGCTCTACGTCGTCATCTTCTCGGGCGTCGTGCTGTACACGCGGGTGACGCCGACCTGGGAGCGTCCGTACCGGAGCCCGGATTGACACCGGACAGAAATGCGGTCGTGTTCGCTAGCGGCCCGCTCAGACGCCGAGGTAGCGTAACAGTGGAATGGCCATCGCTGCGGCCCACAGCAGGACGCCGGTTCGGACGTGCCCCGGCTCCACGACTGGCGATCGGGCGGTCTGGGAGGCGCCTGCGGCGACGAACCCGAGTGCCGTCGCGAGAGCGGCCTGGTGGACGATCGTGTTGAGCGGGAGTGTCGTTACGCCCATGTTCGTGTAATCGAAGAACATCGCGACGACGAACCCGAGCGACGCGGCGGTAAAGGCGTGCGTCGCCGAGAGGTGCCGGGAACCGAGATAGACGATGACGGGGAGGCCGACGACCAGTGACGGGTAGAGTACGGACACGATCGCCTTCGGCGGCGCGTCAGCGAAGAACTGTTCGGCTTCGATGCCGGCCACCCTGATCAAGGTGTAAAACGCGACGATCGACGTCACGACGAGGAGCGCGTTGATTGTTCCCCGGACGGCATCGTCGTTCCAAAACGTGTAGACGTCGCTCCGGCCCATCGATCCCCAGCCGATCGAGCCAACCAGAAGGAGCGAGAGGATTGCGAGCGTTTCGCTGCCGCGCAGGGTGACGACGGTCATCCAGCCGTCGGCGTCGGCGCTGCGGTCGTTGCCGACGTTCGTTCGGATCAGCTCCTCGACGAACCACCGATCTTTGAATTCCGCATCGACGTACGATTGGGATTGCTCGATGCCGTGGACGGTATGACGCAGCTGGAACCAATCCCAGTGTTCGTGGTGGGCCTGCATCGCCGTCCAGTTTCCAGCGGCCGGATCGGTGTACGCGCGAATGTGGTGGCGCTCACCTAGATAGGTACCGTCTTTGAGCTGATATGATTCCGGGAGCCAGTAGCCCTGCCCCGACGGCGTCTCGACGTAGGTGAAACGGTTGGCGCCGTCAGCCTGTCCCCAGGCGGTGGAACTCGTTTCGTTACTGGCCGGGACGGCTTCTTCTTCCGGTGCGACGTCCGCTTCTTCCGCCTCGAGTTCCTCCCAGTCTCCCATCGAACGTTCTCGCAGGTATCGTTCCGTCACGTCGGCGTCGCCGTAGACGATGACGTTGAGTGCCAGCGTGCGCTGACTCGTCGTCTCGCCGCGACTCGTGTACGGCCAGAGTTCCGAGCCGTCTTCCAACGATTCCGTCGCAATCTCGCCACGTTGAGCGGGCTCGTCGAGTTCCGAACTCGCGATCGACCCCCCGACGGTCAGTAACAGGACGGCAAAGAGCAACGCGACCGCCAGTTGGGGTCGAATTTCGATCCGCACGACCGTGCGTATGGAGGCATTCGCCGAAAACCTTTCCCCACATATAGATTCCCTTCCCTGTCTCTCGTCGAACCGACGCTGCCGGGCCGATCAGCTGCGTTCCGAATCCGTGCGCTCGTCCATCATCCGCGCCGCCTTCCCGGCCCAGTCGCCGTACCTGAAGCCGACGGTGACGACGAGCAACGACCAGGCGAAGTAGCCGACGATCCCGGCGCCGACGCCGGCCGCGCCGTAGCCGAGGGGGATGGCGGCGATGTACGAGCCACAGAGGTAGAACAGGAAGAGTCCGCTCGCCCGGGCGACGAACGGGATCTTCGTCTCTCCGGCCCCCTGGAGCGCGCCGGCGATGACGATGTAGGTGACCAGGAGCGGCGCCCCGAGCCCGTAGGCGACGGCGAAGGTGATTGCGTACTCGACGGTCTCGGGGTCGTCGGTGAAGATCGCCACGAACGTATCCGCCTCCAGGGCGAGTCCGATGCCGATTACCCCGACGGTCGCGAGGCCGAGCGCGGCGATTGACCAGCCTTCGAATCGCGCCTGGTCGGGCTTGCCCGCCCCGAGGGACTGGCCGACCACGACGCTCGCGGCGACGTTGTAGCCCCGGCCGAGCGGGCTCGTGATTTGCTGGTACACTCGCCGACCGACCTGATAGCCAGCGTTCACCTCGGTCCCGAGGAGAAGCAGCAGGGAGTTGAAGGGAAACTCGATGGCCGTCGCGACCATCCCTTCGCCGACGCGAGGCGTACTCACCGCGACGAGCTGTTTCGTCACGACCCAGTCCGTCGGGCGGACGAGGCGTCCCTGCCGGAACGGGCTGGCGATGACGCCGACGAGGACGATGCCGGTAAAGACGTTGGCGACGGCCGTCGCGATTCCGACGCCGACGATCTCCAGGCGGGGCGCGCCGAAGAGGCCGAGTCCCAGGACGACCGACCCGGTAACGTTGGCCACGTTCGCGACGACGTTGACGATCATCGGCGAGATGGTGTCGCCCGTCCCCTGAAGCGCCCGGGCGGCGATCAGGCCGACGTGCCGTGCCGGCGCCGTCACCATCACGAGTGCGAGGTAGACCGACCCGTAGGCGACGACGGCAGCGTTTCCACCGAGAACGCTGATCGCGAACTCGGAGAGGACGAGCCCGAAGAGGACGAACGGAACGCCCGCGATCGCCCCGAGCACGATCGCCTGCGTGATGGCCTCGTCGCGGGTATCGCCTGCTCCGCGGCCGGTGTCCTGACTCGACAGGGCGATCGCGCCACCGCCGAGACCGAGCCCGATGCGAAGCGGGAGGCGCGCGTAGAGGTCTGCCAGTCCGATCGCGGTGATCGCCGCCGGCGAGAACATGCCGCTGATGATGATGTCGACCGTCCGCATCAGCGTTCGCGTCGTCTGCTCGGCCATGATCGGCCACGCGAGCCCGATGACGCGCCGCCAGACGGCGAGCATCCGCGAGCGAACGCCCCCATCGCTCATACGATCCGAAATATCGGCGGTGATTTGAGTGTGCCGATAACGGAAAGTGAACCGGCGTCCACCCTCCGATAGTGACGGTCGAACACACCTGCTTCGTGTACGGGACGCTCACCGATCCCGCACGCGTCGAGGCCGTCGTCGGCTCCGCCGACGCCGCGCATCTGGGGCCCGCGATACTCGACGGACTCCACCGCGTCGAGGGCGAGTACCCGACGCTCGCACCCGGCGGGTCCGTCGAGGGATCACTGCTCGCCGTCGACGATCCAGGCCTCGACGCGCTGGACGAGTACGAGGGCGTCGACCGCGGGCTGTACGTCCGCGTCGCCGTCTCGTGTTCCCATCCCGAGGTCGACGCGGACTGCGTCTGGACGTACGTGGGAGAGCCGACCCGTCTCGATGCTGCCGCCGAGTGGCCCGGTGACCGATCGTTCGAATCGCGGGTCCAGGACGGGGTCGCCGACTGCACCGTCGTCGGGCCGCGGTCGTAACGTCCTGCGTGTCCGGTGATCGGCTCTACCGCTCGCTGAATTGCCATCACGAATGACGGTCGTCCGCTTTCCGTCTGACGATCGATTTTCCCCGCCGCAGTCTCCCGGTTTCACTTTCACTGCGGGTCCCCTACGTTTATGTAGGCCCCGGCCCCGAGTACAGATGCACGACACACGCCGTGCATCCTGTATTCCCTCTCGCACGCGAACCGACCCGCAATCCTGTCTGATCCGGGTCATCACACTGGGGGTGGGCGGGCCTGGCGCTATCGGGCTGCGCCCGCACCGACTACAATCCTTAACAGTGACCTGTGTGTAGGCTACGGTATGCTCGAACTCGCAGACATCGAGGCCGCCCGTGAGCGCGTGGCCCAGACGGCCCGTGGGACACCCCTCGAGTATTCACACACCTATACCGCGATGACCGGCGCGGAGGTCCACCTCAAACACGAGAACTTCCAGCGAACCGGCGCGTTCAAGATCCGCGGCGCGACCAACCGCATCGCCACGCTCTCCGAGGCGGCCAAGGAGAAAGGCGTCGTCACCGCGAGCGCCGGCAACCACGCCCAGGGTGTCGCCCTCGCCGCGACCCGCGTCGGTGTCGACTCGACCATCGTCATGCCCGAACACGCGCCCACGGCGAAGGTCAAGGCCACCGAGAACTACGGCGCCGAGGTCGTCCTCCACGGGGCGAACTACGACGCCGCGGCCGAACGCGCCCACGAGATCGAGCGCGAGGAAGATCGCACCTACGTCCACGCCTTCGACGACGAGCAGGTCATGGCTGGTCAGGGAACCCTCGGCCTCGAGATCGTCGAGGAGTGCCCCGACGTCGAGACCGTCGTCGTCCCGATCGGTGGCGGCGGCCTCATCAGCGGCATCGCGGCTGCCGTCAAAGGCATCGACCCCGACATCCGCGTGATCGGCGTCCAGGCTGCCGGCGCCTCCAGCGCCGCCCCCTCGCTCCAGAAGGGCGAACGCGTCGTCATCGACGACGTCGAAACCATCGCCGACGGCATCGCCACCCGATCGATCGGGGATCGGACCTTCGCTCACATCCAGGAGTACGTCGACGAGGTCGTCACCGTCACCGACGCGGAGATCGCCGTCACCATGGTCTACCTGCTGGAACGCTCGAAGACCGTCGTCGAGGGCGCCGGCGCGGTCGGCCTCGCCGCCACCATCTTCGACGCCTTCGACTACGACGAAGGCGAGGTGATCGTCCCGCTGCTCTCCGGCGGCAACGTCGACATGAACACGCTCACCACCGTCATCATGCGCGGCCTCGTCGAGATGGGTCGCTACCTCAAACTGCGTACCGTCCTCAAGGACCGCCCCGGCTCGCTCGAAGAACTGCTCGCCATCGCTGCCGGCCACGGCGCCAACATCTACTCTATCCACCACGACCGTACCTCCCGCGAGATCGAACTCTCGGACGCCGAGATCGAGCTCGAACTCGAGGTCCGCGGCCACGATCACGCCGACGCCCTCGTCGACTCGCTGCGGCAGGCGGGGTACCAGGTAGAACAACTCGACTAACAACCTTTTGCGCTGCGGGCGCGGCACGGCCGCGCCCTCGGCAAAACGTTGATGTAAAGCCTTCCTCCTTCCCCGACAGCGCCGCGAAGCGGCGCTTCTGGGTCAGTCGTCGGCCCGCTCGCTCGTCCGCGACGCGGACTCGCTCCCGGTGAAATCCCTGGAGTATGCCTGCCCTTCCCCATGCTTGCGCGGATCGCTGTCGCGATCACGCGCTCCCGGCCATCTCGTCTCTCACTTATGTCGATGAAGGAACAAAAACGCGATTCAGGGAACCGTTTTGTTATCTGCGCTGGTGCTTGTTCGCATGGAATCAGATGCGAACGAGGCTGATGCGGACGGGTTCGTCCCGGTCGTCGACGCGGCAGCACTCGAATCGGAGGGGCGAAAACTCGTCACACCGGAGGGGACGGCGATCGCGCTCTTTCACCACGAGGGAGCGGTGCGAGCGGTGGACAATCGGTGTCCGCACATGGGCTTTCCGCTGTCGGACGGGACCGTCGAGGAGGGCATCCTCACCTGTCACTGGCACCACGCGCGGTTCGAACTGTCCTGCGGAGACACGTTCGACCCGTGGGCGGACGACGTGCAGACCTATCCCGTCGAGATTCGTGACGGGACGGTTCACGTCGATCCGAACCCGCCGCTCGACCGGCCACCGGCGGAACACTGGGCGGACCGGCTGGAGAGCGGCCTGCAGGAGAACCTTCGGCTCGTGGTCGCGAAGTCGACGATCGGGTTGCTCGACGCCGACGTCGATCCGCAGGACCCGCTTACCACGGCGCTCGAGTTCGGCACTCAGTATCGCGAGGACGGCTGGTCGTCGGGGTTGACGATCCAGGGTTGTATGGCGAATCTACTCGATTCGCTGGACGAGGACGACCGCAAACGGGCCCTGTATACCGGCATTCGACACGTGGCGGCCGACTGTGCCGGCCAGCCCGCCAAATTCGACCAGCCGTCGTTTTCGACGGGTGAGGTGTCACTTGACAGGCTCCGCTCCTGGTTTCGCGACTGCATCGAGGTCCGCGATCAGGATGGCGCCGAGCGCTGCCTGCGGACCGCCGTCGCCGCCGGATACGACGACGCGGCGCTCGCCGACCTCGTCTTCACGGCGGCGACCGATCACCCCTATCTCTCGACGGGCCATACACTCGACTTCGCGAACAAGGCGTTCGAGAGCCTCGATGCGGTGGGGTGGCCCGACGGCGGCCGAGTCGGGACGGGAACGACCGATGCGAGCGCAACCGGTACGGGAGCTGGCTCGTCCGCCACCGGCAGCGGAGATGGGCTGGTCGCCGACACGCTCGCCTCGCTCGTCGAGCCGCTCGCGACCGCGACGCGCAGCGACGAGACGTCGTCGTGGCGCCAGCCCGTCGATCTCGTCGCCCTCCTCGCCGACGTCTACGGCGACGACGTGACCGAGACGAGCGGAATCGAATCGCTGGTCGAGGCCGGCCGCGGCGAGTCGTGGGATCGACCCGCCGACGTTCGGGAGACGCTTCTGGGCGACGATCCGGCAGCCATCGTCGAGACGCTCACCGATGCGATTCGAAACGGCGCGACGGCTGCGGACCTCGCCGCCGAAGTGACGCGAGCGGCTACGACGCGGGTCGCACAGTTCGGTACCGCGAACGAATTCGGCGACTGGAACACGGTCCACCACACGTTCACCTACGCGAACGCGGTCCACCAGGCGACCCGCCGGACCGACGCCGTCGCGCTCTACCGCGGCGTGTTCGACGCCGCACTGAGCGTCTACCTCGACCGCTTCCTGAACACGCCGCCGGCCCCGATCCCGGAGCCCGGTGACAACGAGACCGGTCGGGACCCGGGCGACGTTCGCGACGACCTTCTGGCGACCTTCGACGAGAAGGGACAGGTGAACGAGGCGGGTCGACTCGTCGCGGAGTACTTCGACTGCGGCGGGGAGCCCGCCGACCTGCAGCGCACGCTCGGTCACGGACTCCTCCGCGAGGACGCCGGCTTCCACACCCTCCAGAACGTCGAAGCGGCGTTTCGCCAGCATTCGCTCGCGGAAACCGACGCGGATCGACGGCTCCCGCTCGTCGCGACGGCGCGCTACATGGCCGCTCACTTCCCGACGAATCGGGAGGCCGAACAGACGTTCGCCATCGCTGCCCGGTTGAACCGTGGCGAGCGCGTTCACGAGGGGTGAGCGCCACCGGCAGTTCGGGTACCCGACCAGTCGGAACCGACTCGCTTTTCGCCCGCGGCCCGTAGGACCAGACGTGGAGGGGAAGCGATAGTGGAGGTCCACGTCTACTACGAGGGCGACGACGATCCGAAGAAGTGTACGGCCCGGCGGCTGGAGCGCTTCGACGAGGCGATCCTCCATCGTTCGATGGGGCAGGTTCCCTACGGCGTCGTCCTCAATCCCCACGCCGAACGGGCGCTGTCGCCCGCCGATCGGGACGAGGCGATAGAAACCCTCGTCGCGCTCGATTGCTCGTGGGAGTCCGCCGGCGAAGCGGCCTTCTCGATGCCCGGTGAACACCGCGCGCTGCCCTTCCTCGTCGCGGCCAACCCAATCAACTTCGGGCGGCCGTTCCGGCTGACCACCGTGGAGGCGCTTGCCGCTGGCCTGTGGATCCTCGGCGAACCGGGCCACGCCGAGGAACTGCTGGATCCGTTCCGCTGGGGCGAGACCTTCCTCGAACTGAACGAAGAGCCCCTGCGACGGTACGCCGACTGTGCGGATTCGAGCGAGGTCGTCGCCGTCCAGGACGAGTATCTGGTCGACGAGTGAGTGTCGTTACGGGCTCGCGGCCAGCTCGTCCCGACGATCGTCGGCGTTCTCGCGGCAGTGGTTGTGATCGTTCTCGTCAGTCGTCGGTTCCGATAGTGCTGCGTGGCAGCCGGAACGGCGGTGAAAAACGTGTGGCAGCGGGGCGTCTGTGCGTGGCTACGCCGTCGCTTCGAGTTCGTCCAGACTCTCTAACGCCTGGACGACGGCCTGGCGGTAGTTCTCGACCGGGGAGTCGTACTCCTCGCGGGCGAGCTGGGCGTACTCGTTCGTCGGGGCGGTCGAGCCGCCCTCGGGGTCGTCGCGCTCGGCCTCCCACTCCTGGAAGGCCTCGATGCGGTCGAGTGTGCGTTCGGCGGTCTCGACGACCCAGCGGTCGCGGGTTGTCTCGTCGACGATCGAGATGGACTCGGGTCGCAGCGAGACGGTGACCGACCCGTCGTCGGGTTCGTAGGTGCGGGGCTTGCCGACGACGGCGACGTACTCGGGCGCCTCTGCCTCGCGGAGGACGGCGGCGGCCTCCGGCTGGTACTGGCCGGCGTAGGCGAAGAAGGTGCCCGTCGGGTCGACGACGCGGCCGCGCCAGTATTCCGAGTCGTCGCCGACGTCCTCGGTCTCGGTGAGGGTGCCGACGGCGAAGACGCGGTTGGCCCGATCGCCGGTGGGCAACAGCGCGTAGTTGGGCGCGCGTTCGTCGTCCGATTCCTTGAACGTGTACGTCGCGTCGTTGAATTCCGAGGCGAAGACGCGGCGGGCGACTTCGCGCGAGAGTTCTGCCTGGCTCATGTTACATCGACCTCGCTCTGATCAGCAGGGGATCCGGATCCGCCGGCTCGTCGAGCTCCGTGACGTCGTCGGCGAGGACGTATCGACCGAACGTCGGTCCCTCGACGCGGTAGTAGGTGCCGATGATCTCGTCGGCGATCTCGTCGGCGACGATCGTCGTGTCGAGCGCGTCCATCGCCATCTCTTTGGCTTCTTCCAGGGTGATTCCCGTGAGTGCTTCCGTCGCCTCCTGGTCGAAGATGACCTCGTGGGCGTCGATCCCGTCGTCGACGACGCCCTTGATCCGGAGGTCGAACTCGCCTTCGACCTCGCCGTGTTCCGAACAGCGGCCGTTCTGGAGGACGCGCGTACAGTCGTCCTCGGGGCAGCGCTTGATGAGGCCGGAGCCGCTCTGCATGGCGACCATCGCCCCCTCGATCTCGGAGGTGTCGGTGCCGACCTCGATGTCGTCGTCGAGTTCCTCGATGACGGTCGTCTTGTTCAACTTGACCGAGTATCGTCCCTGGTACTCGTCGGTGACGACGTTCTCGAGGCGGTAGACGCCGCCTTCGTCGAGGGCCGGGAGCTCGGATTTGGCCCACTTCGTGAACTTGATCGTCCCGCTCGGGTCGCCGAGGAGGCCGACCTGTGCGACCGAATCGCTCCGGGGGTCCCAGAGTTCGATCACTTTCACCGTCACGTCGACCCACTGCTCGGGCTCGTCGATCTCGGCGAGTTCGACGGATTCGCTGCCGCCGCTCGCGATGTCCTCGCGTTCGAGGCCCGCCTGTTCTAAGTAGTGATTGGTGACGCTGCGTCGGGCCTCCTCGATGGGGACCTTGTACTCGTCGACGAGCGTCGTGAGTCTGTCCTCGACGTCGTCGACCGAGACGTCGAGATGGTCTGAAAACTGCTCGTGTATGTCTGCCGCGTGCTGGCTAACGTCGCTCATAGTGCTCGCCTCCTCTTGTGTTCAACGGGAGGCATACGCCGATTGGTGCCCGATCGTATTTAAAGTGCCGTAACCGGGGCGAAAGTGTTTCAGTCAGGCGATTCGGTGCGGACCCGCTGACCGCCCGTTCGGCCGGAACGTGGCCGTCTCTCCCCGGGTTTCGGCGATCGAGAGCCGGGTGATCGACACGTGTGAGGCGTTCGATGGGAGTGGATCGGTGACAGTCACGTTCGCGTGACGTGGGATTTACGATGGGAGTTGGTGTCGGACTGGACGAAATGAGCGCAAACGACAGACCGGTCCTGTCCCGTCGACGGCTCCTGGCTGTATCGGGTGGCGCGTTCGCTGCGACGGCGACCGGGCGAGCGGGGGCGAGCGCGGAGCGGCCGGGCGGTGATCGGGGCCGACGTGCACGGTGGCTCGACGGACGGTGTCCCGACGCCACGATCGAGCCGAGTCACGGCCATTGCGAGGAGTCCACGACGGGCGGCTGTGCGGACGACCACCCGGAGACGGTCGCCATCCAGACCGCGGTTGCCGAAGCGCTCGCTGATCAGTACCCGACCGTCGGGGCGCTGGTCGACGACGGCTACCGCCCGTACTTCGACACGCTCGAGCGAGGCGAGGACGGGTGGTCCCACTGGCTCAATCCCGAGTACATCGGTGACGATACGGTACTCGATCCCGAGCGCCCAGGCTCCGTCCTCGTCGACAACCGAACCTGGCGAGCGCTGGGCGTGATGTTCATCGCGTCGCGTGACGGCGAACCCGTCGATCCGCCGCCAGTCTACGGCGAAGGGGAACCGGACGACGCGCGCTGTTCGCCGTGGCACTATCACGCCGGCCTCCCGGGGCGCAAGGCCTGGTGGTACTACCAGGCCGTCTACGACGAGGGTAACCCGCCGCTCCTGCCGCCCTGCCGGACGCCGTGCGTGCTACACGTCTGGGCCGTCGATCACCCGGAGAGCGTCTATGCGCACGACGCGCCGCCGGCCAAGTATCGCGACGGGCCCGCCGACCGGACGGGACTCGACACGAACGCCCGACCAGGCGACGACGCGCTCGGCTGGGAGACGCTCCCCGACTGGCTCGTCCCGGACGTGCTCCCTGCGGAGATTGACCCGTTCTGACCTGCTGAAACCGTTCGATGCGCGGCCCCGATCGACGCTTTTGGGCTGCGAATGCGCGGGGCGGCGACGGGCCTATGTGGGTGCCGGACGAAGGGATGGCATCGACATGTCCAACCGGCGACGCCTGAAGCGGCTCCTCACACGGAAACTGCAGGAGGCAGGTCGGCAGTACGAGTCGCTACGGCGCTCGACGGACGATCAACTCGCCGAGGCCCGCGAATCCTACCAGCACGCCAGGAACGCCCGCGGGATTCCCTCGGACGAGGAGGGCCGGGCCAAGATCGTCTGCCGTCGCCACACCGAACGCCGCGCCGCCCTGCTCGACGAGGAGTTCCGTCCGGCGTGTTTCGAGGCGGGCCACCCGGACTGCGAGGGCTGTGCGGAGGACGTCCGCGCCGGGCGGATCGAGACGTGGTAAGATGGGGACAACACTATCAATCCGTTAGGACGTTGTAGCGCTATGGCTCGCGACGAACGGTCCGAGGCGTCTTCCAACGCGGCTTCCGACGATGGCGACCCGAAGGAGGGGAAATACGACAAGTACGTCGACAAACTCCTCGACGTGCTCGGTCTCCTCACGTAGCGGGCGCTCGTCGCTCGTCAGTTATCGGGAGTCTCACGTTTCGATTCTCCTATCGGGAGTCTCCCGCTTCGTTTCTCCTACGTCGACTCGACGATTCGCGTCTCGAGGACGTCGAGCTCACCGGTCATCGTCACGCGAAGCTCGTCGCCGTCGAGTGGCATTCGGACCGCGAGGCGGGCCGGTTCGCGGTCGACGAGCTCGGTGTACTCGTCGGACACGCACCACGGGAGCGTCCAGTACGGTCGCTCTTCGAGGCGGACACCGCGTTCCTGATGGAAGTTCACGACGGTCGAGTGATCGAGCAGGCGCAGGCCAGGAGCGGAGCAGAGGGTGTGCCCGCACTGGGAGCACTCGTGGTCGACGCGCGTGCTGGCGCCGAGACAGCAGTCGGCGTCGGCCTCGACGACGCGAGTCTCCATGCGGCCGCTGCACTCCGGACAGACGCCGTCGGCGGCCAGACAGTGCAAGTGGCGCACTCGCTGATCGAACGCCTCGGCGATCTCGACGCGGGAGCGGTCGCCGAGGCCGCCCGGCGGAAACTGGTACTCGCCGTGGCCGTGCCCGCACGCGGTGCATGCGATCGCCAGGTGCTCCTCGCCGTAGCTCGCCTCGAGTTGGCCGTTACAGTCGACACATCGCCCCTGCACGGTGAACGGCTCGATCGTCGGGTGTTCGTTGAACGAGCCCGCGATGACCGACCGGACGACCTTCTCGCCGGCGTGTTTGAAGTCGTACCCGGTGGCGCCGTCGGCGTCACCACCGTGAGTGCCCCTCGATTCGCCGCGGCCGTCGGCCCGGCTTCCGTCGTCCACCTTGGTGACGAAGTGTCCCTCGAGTTGCTGGAGATGGTAGTTGAACTGCGCCGAATCGCGAACGCCGACGGCTCGGCGCAGGTCCGAGAATGCGACTGGCCGCTCGTCGGCGGCCCACAGCGCCTGCAAGATTCCCAGTCGAGTCTCGTCGGCGACGAGCGCGAAGGCTTCGGCCGGTTCGAGACAGTCCGTGCACGCGAAGACTGGATCGTCCGCCGGGACGGCGTCCTCGGCGAACGGATCGAACTCCGAGTGGTGCGTTCCGCTCATACCGGCGCCTCTCGCCACACCGGGTAAAAGGTTCGCCAAGTTCCAGTTACGTTGTCCCGCTTTCACTTCTCCACGAACCGCCAGTCCCGCAACCGTGCCGGAACAGTAGGTTTATCAATCGCAGACGGCGAAAACCCGGTAGAGATTACTCTCGTCTTATGTCAGGAAACGATCAACCGGAGGTGAACATCGGACTCGTCGGCCACGTCGACCACGGCAAGACCACGCTGGTGCAGGCGCTCTCGGGCGCCTGGACGGACCAGCACTCGGAGGAGATGAAGCGCGGTATCTCCATCCGCCTCGGCTACGCCGACGCGACGTTCCGGCAGTGTCCGGACGTCGACGAACCCGAGTGTTTCACCGTCGAGGAGGAGTGTCCGGATGGCTCGGAGAGCGAGCCGATACGGACCGTCTCGTTCGTGGACGCGCCGGGTCACGAGACCCTGATGGCGACGATGCTCTCTGGGGCATCGCTGATGGACGGCGCCGTCCTCGTCGTCTCGGCGAGCGAACCCGTCCCCCAGCCCCAGACCGAAGAGCACCTGATGGCGCTCGACATCATCGGGATCGACAATATCGTCATCGCCCAGAACAAGGTCGACCTCGTCGACGGCGAGCGGGCGCGCGAGAACTACGAGGAGATCCAGGAGTTCGTCGCCGGCACCGTCGCCGAGGACGCTCCCGTCGTTCCGGTCAGCGCCGGCCAGAACGTCAACATGGATCTGCTCATCCAGGCCATCGAGGAAGAGATCCCCACGCCGGATCGCGACCCGGACGCCGATCCGCGGATGCACGTCGCCCGGAGTTTCGACATCAACAAACCGGGAACGACGGCCGCGGAGCTCGCCGGTGGCGTGCTGGGTGGCAGTCTCGTCGAGGGCGAACTCGCCGTCGACGACGCCATCGAGATCCGACCCGGTCGCGAAGTCGAGGAAGGCGGCCAATCCGAGTACGTTCCGATCGAGACGACGATTCGCTCGCTGCAAGCGGCGGGCGACTCGGTCGAGACGGCTACCCCCGGTGGCCTGCTCGGCATCGGGACCGGCCTCGACCCGTCGCTGACGAAGGGCGACGCACTGGCTGGCCGCCTCGCCGGCCCACCGGGATCGCTCCCACCGACGTGGCAGTCCTTTACGATGTCGGTAGAACTGCTGGATCGCGTCGTCGGGGCCGACGAGGCCGACGGCGAGATCGACGAGATCTCGACCGGCGAACCGCTCATGATGACCGTCGGCACGGCGACGACCGTCGGCGCCGTCACCAGCGCGCGGTCGGGCGAGTGCGAGGTCAACCTCAAACGGCCGGTCTGTGCCGAACCGGGCGCAAAGATCGCGATCAACCGCCGCATCGGTGCGCGCTGGCGACTGATCGGCGTCGGCACCCTCACTGACGAATGACGACACGCGTGGCCCTCGATACGAGTGCGCTCATGATGCCCGTCGAACTCGACGTGCGGCTGTTCGACGAACTCGATCGTCTACTCGACAGCGGGCCACGTCCAATCGACCTGCAAGGGAACGAGGAACTGGCGGCGGCAGGCGGCTACGAGCCGGTCACGCCGCAGCCGGTTCTCGAAGAACTCCGTCGACTCGCCGAAAAGGGCGGGACCGAAGGGACGGCCGCGTCCGTCGGCCACGATCTGGCGACCGAGCGCTGCCTGCCCGTCGACACGGAAGAATCGTACGCCGACGACGCCCTGGTCGAGCTCGCCGAAGCGGGGATGGTCGACGCCGTCGTCACGAACGATCGGCCGCTGCGTGAGCGCGTGCTCGCGGAAGGGATACCGGTACTTGCATTACGCGGGAGAAACAAATTGGGACTCACTCAACCATAGATGTACAAACGGGTCAGACTGAAAGACACGGTCGAAGTACCACCGGAGGCTCTGGGCGACGTCTCGCCCGACCTCGTGAAGCGATTGCTCCAGGACAAACTCGAGGGACGGATGGACGAAGAAGTCGGCTCCATCGTCTCCGTCGTCGACGTCGACGACATCGGCGAGGGGACGGTCCTGCCGAACGAACCCGGCGTCTACTACGAGGCCGAGTTCGACGCCGTCACGTTCGATCCGAAGATGCAGGAAGTCGTCGACGGGACGGTCGTCGAGGTCGTCGAGTTCGGCGCCTTCGTCGGCATCGGCCCCGTCGACGGCCTGCTGCACGTCTCGCAGATCTCCGACGAGTACCTGGCGTTCGATCGCGAGAACCAGCGTCTCTCCTCGTCAGAGTCCGACCAGGCCCTCGGCGTCGAGGACGCCATCCGCACCCGGATCGTCACGAAGAGCATCGACGAGCGCAACCCGCGTGACTCCAAGATCGGGCTGACGGCCAAACAGCCCGGCCTCGGCAAGCACGGCTGGCTCGAGGAAGCGCGCGACGAGCCGGAAGCCACGGCGGGTGAGTGACGATGGCGTCGAACCGACTCGTCTGTCGCGAGTGCCACCTCGTCAACGAGGCCGACGCGGAGACCTGCGCGTCCTGTGCGTCCTCTTCCCTCACCGAAGACTGGGCGGGCTACGTCGTCATCGCCCACCCGGAAGAGTCCGAGATCGCGACGGAGATGCAGGTCGACGAACCCGGCGCGTACGCGCTCAAGGTCCGGTGAGCACACCGCTCACACGCTACCAGTGACAGATTCGTCTCCGTCAGACGCCGACGACGCTTCCCCACCGGAGCCGCTGGTCTCGCTGCCGAAGTCCCTCCGACACGAACTCAAAGACCCCATCGGGCCCGTCGAGACGGACCCACATTCACTTCTCGAGGTTGCCGGCGAACCGCTCGTGACCGTCGGCGACGTCGTCACCTACCACGTTCTCGAGGCCGGTCGGACGCCTGACGTCGCCATCGTCGACGGCATCACCAAACGCGAGGCGGTCGACGCCGTCATCCGCGAGACCGTGACGGCCGGCGAGACGGTCGACGTCGAAAATCCACAGGGTGCGCTCACCGACGCGCTGATTCGGGCGCTCGTCGCGGCGATCGACGACCCCGACCCGGTGACGATTCTGGTCGACGGCGAGGAAGACCTGGCGACGTTGCCGGCCATCGTCGCCGCACCCGAAGGCGCGAGCGTCGTCTACGGTCAGCCCGACAAGGGGATGGTCCACGCGGTCGTCACCGACGAGCGCCGCGCAGCGATCCGATCGCTGCTGACTCGCTTCGACGGCGATCCCGAAGCGCTGTTTTCGATTCTCGATCGCTGAGTCGCGGTCGTGGTGACCCTGCGAGCCGCCAGGCCGTCGATCAGGAGTCGACGAACGGGTTGGCGCCGTCGACGAGATTCGTCTTGTACACGCCGCGTGTCGTCGCGAGTCGCCGATCTTCCGCATCCGTAAGTTCGACCTCGACGACGCCGGTATCGTTGCCGTATCTGACGACCTCCGCGGCGCCGTAGATGTCACCGGTCGCGGGACGGAGGTAGTCGATCCGTACGTCGAGGGTCGGGCCAGGGGTGCCCTCGACCGAGGCGATCGCCGCCGCGGAGAGCGAATCGGCGAGGCCGAACGGGACGGCCCCGTGGGCCAGTTGCGTCGATTCCGAGAGCGAGTGGTGGTCGTCGAGTTCGAGCTGGCCTTCGACGTAGCCCTCCTCGACGTGCGTGAGCTCGATGCCGAGGTGCTCGCCGAACGGGTAGCGGTCGTTGAAACGTTCGAGAACGTCCATAGTCGGTACTCGAACCGGTCTGATATTATTGTTACTCCGCGGTAAACGAAAATTCGCCGGACCACGTCGTCGAGGAACGGCCGTCGAAGCCGCTTATGGAGCGCCAGCCATGACGAACGTGCTCGTCGTGTCGCCGGTTCGGATCTGCCGTGTCTCCTCCGGCGCCAGCCGAATCGCGTCGCCCGGTTCCATCGTTATCTCCTCGCCCTCGACCGTGACCGTGGCAGAACCGTCGACGAGGTAGTAAACCTCCTCCTGGCCGTCATCGGCGTGGTCGTGTTCCATCCCTTCCCACTCCGGGTCGCACTCGAGGACGCTAAACCCGAGTTCCTCGCAGTCCAGTTCGTCCCGCATGAAGTGCAGTGCGCCCGCGGTCGCGTCGACGTCTGTGTAGTTGGCTGTCGTTGGCATCGTCGCCTTCCGATTTGGGCGCCAGCGGCAAGAAGTTGCGGCCGCGTCTCCGTGCTGTTCGGAGGTGTCTCGCTCGCTCGTCAGTCGTCCCGCTCTCCCGTCAGCTGTCCCGTTCACCGGTCGATCGGTGTCCGTGGCCTGTCGGTCCCAGTTTTCGATCCAGCTGTGATCGTCGAGAAGCTATTTATCCGTCGCGGCAGTCACTCGATCCATGTACGACTTCGCGGTCGTCGGCGTCGGCCCCGCCGGCGCACGGTTCGCCAGACGGGCGGCCGCCGCCGGTCACGACGTCCTCGCCCTCGAACGCGGTCAGATCGGCACCCCGCTCGCCTGTTCCGGCCACGTCAGTACGGACCTCTGGCAGTTCACCGGCGACGGTGCCCGTGGGAACCTGTTGCAAAACGAGGTGCGAGGTGCCCGCTTTCACGTCGACGGGCCTGGAAGCGATGCCTATCCGTTCTACCGCGACGAACCGGTCTCGAACGTCGTCGACCGCGTCGAACTGGATCGCCACCTCGCCGACCTCGCTCGCGAAGCCGGCGCGGACGTCCGCGAGGGCCATCGGGTGACCGACGTCGAGGAGCGGGCCGACCGGGTCGTCCTGACCGCTGCCGGCCCGGACGAGACACACGAATTCGCGGCGAAGCTGGTCGCGGGCTGTGACGGGCCCCGATCGCGAGTCCGTGATGCGCTTTCGCTCCCCGAGCCCGACGAATTCCTCCACGGTGTCCTGGCGTTCGACGACGACCCCGATCACGACGACTTCGTCGACGTCCACCTCACGGCGCCGACGTTCTTCGCCTGGCGGATCCCCCGCGGCGACGCCGGCGTCGAGTACGGGCTGGCCGCGCCGCCGGGTGAGGCAGTCAAACGCCACTTCGACGATCTCGTCGCCGACTACGGCGTCTCCGTCTCCCATCGTTGCTCCGGTGCGATCCCTGTCGGTCCCCCCGACCGCGTCACCGCGGATCGAGCCTTCCTGCTCGGCGACGCGGCCGCCCAGACGAAGCCGTTCACCGGCGGTGGCATCCTCTACGGGATGCGCTGTGCCGATCACGCCGCTCGCGAGATCGACCCCGACCACCCCTCGACCGTCGCCGCCTACGAACGCGCCTGGCGGCGCGACATTGCCACCGACCAGCAACTCGGTCACTGGATTCGGCGCGCCTACTCGCTCCCCGAACCGGTCCAGCACGCGGGCCTCAAAACCTTCTCCGGCGAGATCGGCGTCCACATGGACCGACCGACGTCGGTGTTCTCGACCGAGCACCTTCGGGCGATGCTGTCCCGGTAGTCGGACCCGAATACGACGGGTGCCCGATGACCGGGAGGGTTCCTATCCGTCCCCGGCCTGTCACCAGTTACGCTTGTTCACCTGTTGTGGGTACGATCCCGGGTACCGAGTGTTCGAATCGTCCCGCGCGTGGTTGATGACGGCACCCGTTCCGACCGTGGTGACGACGAACCCGACGAGGCCGCCGAGGAACGGGACGCCAGAGACGAACAGGCTGACGACCACCGCGACGAGAAGGGCGCTCACCCACGACTCGGCCAGTGAACGCCCGATCGCCAGTAAACCGATCATCGAGCCGACGATGCAGAGGAGGGCGTACACGAACGCCACCGGTATCGCGACGAGAAGCAGGATTCCAGTGGCTAATCCGAGAAATATGAGCCCCAAAATACCCAGAAATGCGACGAACCCGACGAGGAACGATCGGCCCGATTCGGACCGCGCCATGTCGGTGACCGTGCTGGTATACGAACGGGCTCCCCAGACGAGGAATCCACCGACGACGAGCGTCACGAGTCCGCCGACGATCGCCGCACCGAGACCACCCTGGGCTCCGGTCGCCCGTCCGACGCTTGGCCCGCCGGGACTCGCCGCGACCGTCCCGGTCGCCACCACGAGAGACAGCCCTCCGGAAAGCATCCCGCAGAGCCACTTTCTATGCATACCCCGACAACAGATTGGAAATTTAAAAATATTGTGTAATGTGGACATCTCCGTCAACTACTCTCTAGTTGCCCTTCACACAGCCGCGTCGGTCGACCGATCGGGACGCGTGGTCAGTGGTAACTCGGCAGCCGCGCGGACCGTTCGGACCCGTCGATGAAGGGCAACTCGGTCACGGTCGCGGGGATCTCCTCGCCGCCGATACGGACGGTGAGGGCCGTCGCCTCGAGGTCGAAATCGACCAGCGCCAGCGCGATCGGCGTCTCGAGCGTCGGACTCGTTACCGATCGCGTCACCTCGCCGACGGCACTGTCTCCATCGAAGACGGCCGCACCCGACGTGGCGGTTCGGTCGGCCGGTTCGGCTGCTCCGTCGCCTGTCTCGGCCGATTCGGTCGAGTCGCCTACCGCGGTCGTGTCGTCCGCCTCGCCCGTATCGTCCTCAGTTCCGAGCGTCAATCCGATCAGGCGGCGGCTGGGTTGCCCACGGTTCTCGACCCGTGAGACGACCTCCTGGCCGACGTAACAGCCCTTGGCGAAGTCGAGGGCGTTCCGGAGTCCGAGGACGTTGGGGATCGTGCCTTCGAGTTCGTGCTCGAAGAGCGGTGTCCCGGCTTCGAGCGTCAACGACTCCCAGGTCTGGTAGCCGAAGGGGGCGGCGTTCATTCCCTGCACGGAGAGTGCTTCGAAGACGGCGGCTGCGTCCGTGACATCGCAGATAATCTCGTATCCCTCCTCGCCGGTCGGCGCGTCGGTTCGAATCACGCTCACGCCGGCGTCAGCCGTCGAGCCGCGGACGAACGTGAGCGGTTCGTCGGGCGTCGCCGAACCGTGGAGGACGCTCGCGACTTTCTCGGTGGCCTGCGGGCCGTGGACGCCGAAGATCGCGAGGTCGTCCGTCACGTCGTCGATCTCGACGTCCTGGATGAACACCTTCTCGGCCCACTCGTCGGCGAGTGCCGCGGCCCGGCCTGGTGGCGTGAAACACAGCACCCGCTCGCCGGCGTTGTAGACGTACAGATCCGTTTCGATCCCACCCTGGGGGTCGAGCAACAGTGCGTAACAGCCCTCCCCTTCCGAGGACGGAACCCGATTCGAGAGGACGTTGTCGACGTAGTCGATCCGATCGTCGCCCCGGACGGAGACGACGCCGACGACCCGCTCGATCAGTCCGACGCCGTTTCGCACGGCGCGATGGGCCCGCTCCGGGCGCCCGTAGTGAGAGACGACTGTCTCGCCGCCTCGAGTGGCGAACGTCGCCCCGTGATCGGCGTGAGTCGACTCGATGCTCGTCATCGTCACTAGTCGGGGATACGGACCCTTTTACGTGGCGATCCGCCGTGACGGCTGCCTGGCGTCGACGGCAAACCTGGGGCGTCGATTTCGGGCGTCTGAAACCGTCTGATCGTCGCGTCGGGACGATGTCCGTCACGGGACGCCGACTCAGAAGGGGAATCGCTCGCGCACCCACTCCACGATCGACCCGTCGGACTCGTCCGCGCCTGGTTCCGGAACGACCCGGGGGGCGGGTTTGATCACCGTCTCGCTCGCACTGTTCTCGACGACGATCAGGTCGTCGTCGTTGAGGTTGGCGAGTGCGGTCTCCAGTCGATCGATGTCGATCGAGACGGCGGCCCGGAGCTCGAAGACGGTCATCCCATCCTCGTTCCGGTCGACGAGAGCGTCGAGTATCGTAACCTGTGTCTCGTCCCGGTCACGATACTCCCGCTTGACTCGCATACTTGCCTCTTCGTGCCCGCAGGATTTGACGTTTGTCGTCCTCGACGGGGTCTGGGTGAGACGCCCGTCAGACACCAGGCGGTACGTTTTTCACTCCCGCGTGGGCTACCCAACTCAATGGCTGTTCGATGTTCGCTGCTCGGGCACGACTTCGGGGCGACAGAAGTCGAACGCGAGCGCGAAGAACGCGGAAGTGAAGTCGTCGTCACCGTGACGGAGTACGAATCCTGCACACGGTGTGGCGAACGAACCGTTATCAGCGAGAACACCGAAGTCCGAGGGATCGAGCCGGCGGACGACCCCGAGCCGGCGACGTCCGCCGGGGCCGCTTCGGAGTCGGCCGACGACGCAACGGTGCCGGCCGAACCGACCCCTGCGGCCGATTCCGAGGCGCCCGTGGGTGACTCACAGTCGGCCGAGGCCGAGTCCGAATCACTCCCGACCGACGAACACGGCGAACCGATCACCGACGACGCGGAGATTCTGGAGGAACCAGCCGCCGAACCCACCGCCGAGGACGATCGAGACCGTGCGCACGGTGCGTGGCCAGACTCCGACGACGTCGGCCAGGACGACGCGTCCGACGAACCGACCGAGTGGCCGGCGGCTGCGTCCGACGAGACTGCCGCTCCCGAGGCCGACCCGATCGACGAGGGCGGCTCACCGGAAGCAGCCTCGACGGCAGCCGATCGCCAGACGGCGACGGCCACCAGCGGGATCCAGCGCGCGGGGGCTGCCCCGACGCCCGGGGAGACCGGGCCGCACGAGGACGTCCCCGTCGAGTTCTTCTGTCCGCGCTGCTCGTTCGTCGCGCCGGGCGACCGAAGCTCGCTTCGAGCGGGCGATATCTGCCCCGAGTGCAAGAAGGGCTACCTCGGCGAACGCGAGCGCTGAGATCCTCGTTCGTCGCGGATGAAAAGAGGTAAAGAGCCTCCCGTATTTCCAACGAGCCATGAAGGAGTACAAGATGCGCCGCGGTGAGTACCTCGAAGAACGGATCCCCGACATGGAAGCCTCCATCGAGGACTACTTCGGCCCGATCACCGGGACGGAGGAGTTCAAGGGTAGTTCGCTGCACGTCGTCGCGGAACCAGCCAATCCCGTCTTCGAGCGAATCGTCGTCGGCGCCGTCGAATACTCCGGGAAGAAGGACAAACTCGCCGTCGAGTTCCACGAACGCGACCCCACCGAACTCGGTCCGGACGAACTGGAGGCCGCCGCCGATGCCGTCGACGCGAAGAACGATTTCCTCCTCGAAGCGACCGGTCGCGACGCGAAAGCCCGACGCGACTCCCTCAAACGCGCCGTCGAAGACGACCCCGACCACGACGTCGAGTAACGCCGATTTTCGACGACTGTCCGTCCAGATCCCTCACGAGTCTGTGAGCGATGCTGCGAGGAGTGTCTGCCAGATCGGTAGTGACCTGTCAGCACGTCACTGGCCCGAGCTCAGCACGTCACTGGTCCGTCAGCGCCTCACCGGCCCGTCAGCTCGCCACTGCTGTACTCCGTTACTGCTCAAAAATTGCACTGCTGCCGTGGGAGCCACGCCGACGGCCGTCGAGCCTCGTCCGGTCCGTTCAGGCCGTTCGCCCGGTCAGGCCGTCCGGCCGGCGTCGACGTCGATCGCGTCGACCGGACAGACGTCGACACAGAGCATGCAGTCGATGCACTGGGCCTCGTGGGTCGGGTCGGCCTTCTTCTCGCTCTCGGGGTGGCCAGGCGTGTCGACCCACTCGAAGACGTCGACCGGGCAGTCCTCGAGACAGGCGCCGTCGGCGAGGCAGATGTCGAAGTCGACGGCGACGTGGGTCCCGTGGATACCGAGTTCTTCCGGCTCGTCGACGGGGCCCCAGACGCTGTGTCCCTCGTGTTCGTCTACCTGGTCGCGGTTCTCGTGAAATTGTGGGTCGATGGCCATCGCTAGCAGAGGTGACTGGCCGGCAGCCCTTAAATCTATGTCCGGCTCGAACGGCGACGCGCACGCTGGTGAGCGATCCTTCCATCGACGTAGTCTACTCCCCACAACCGTGTCCCTCAGTAGCGACCGCCAACCGCGCGATTTCCGAGGAGCGCGGCACAGACGGTGACGAGCAGCGCCGTGAGGACGCCGAACGCGACGCCCCAGCCGAAGGCGTCGGCGAGGAGGCCCGTCCCAACGGAGCCGAGCGCGCCGAGCATTCCGTAGACGGTCCGGACGAACCCGAACCCGGCGCCTTCCTCTTCGGGTGTGAACACGTCGAAAAAGCGCGGGAGGAACGCCGCCGACCAGCTCAGCCCGACGCCCAGTGTGACGACGGCGAACCCGGTCGCGAGCCAGCCGGGAACGGCGACGAGGGCGACGAATCCCAGGGCCGCGATCGCCAGACTGATCGCCGTCGTCTCGTCGCGCCCGTAGCGGTCCGAGGCCGTCCCGACGAGTGGACTGGCGACGCCCTGAACGAGGAAGTACGCGGCGAAGACGCCGCCGGCCACCGGCTCCGGGTAGCCGCGAAACTCGTGGAGGAACGTCGGGAGGAAGGAGGCCGTCGCCTGCCAGACGAACGCGGAGAGAATCGAAACCCCGATCGCGAAAGCGATCGGCGGCCGCCGAAGCAGTTCGAGCAAGGGGCCGCCCTCGAACCGTTCGCGCATCGGCTGGGCGGGCCGCTGGGGCTCCGTCGGCTGGACGAACCGGGCGAAGAGCACGAACACGATGCCGGCGACGACGGCCCCGATCGCGATGGCCGGTTCCCAGCCGTAGCGGACGCCGACCCACGCTGCGACCCCCGGGACCGCCAGGCCCGCGATCGGGCCGCCGGCCGTGTGGACGCCGATCGCCTTCCCGACGTCGTCGTACGTCCGCGTGAGCAACGTCGTCCCGACGCTGTAGTGGAGGCCAGCCAGCGCCCCGAGCGCCAGCGTCGCCACCACGAAGACGCCGAAGACGGGTGAGAGCGCGAGTGCGAGACTGGCGAGCGCCGTCCCGCCGAGCGAGAGCAAGATCACCGGCCGTTCGCCGTACCTGTCGGCCAGCACGCCGCTCGGAAACTGCGACAGAAAGTACGACATCCACAGGCCTGTCAGCGCAACCCCCACGACGGTGTTCGACACGCCGAAGTCGGCCCGGATCTGCGGCACGACGGGGCTGATGACCATCCGCGCCGCCATCGTCGCGAAGAACGCGAGCGTGGTCAGCGCGAGCACCGTCCGTTTGTATGGCCAGCGCATGTCGTGGAGTCACCAGTTACGGTCGAGTCTACCGACTCTTCGTCACCGGCGGGAAAAAGCGTCGTTGATACCGGTCGTCACCGCCGACTCTCCTCCGGGTGTGCCATGCCTTCGAGGGTAGCGTTATTCCACCACCGCCCTGAGCGACCTGGACACGTCCGCACCACGGTCGGGCGACAGTGGTTCGTGATCGGCGCCGATCTCGACGCCGTCTCCCTCGAACCGCGGCACGACGTGAACGTGCAGATGGTGGACTTCCTGGCCGGCGACGGCACCGTTGGACTGCAAGATGGAGTAACCGTCCACGTCGAACGCTCGTTCGACGGCCCGCCCCACGCGCCTGGCCGTCTGGAAGGCCCTCGAAACGGTCTCGGGATCGGCCACCGACAGCGTCGGGACGTGCGTTTTCGGGATCACGAGCGTGTGGCCTGTCGTCATGGGCGCGTGATCGAGGAACGCAACCGTCTCGTCGTCCTCGAGCACCCTGTGAGCCGGCTCCTGGCCGGCGGCAATCGCACAGAACGGACACTCGTCCATACGGATGCCCCGCAGGCCAGTCCAATCAACGTATTGCCCACCGCCTTCCCTCGCCCAGATATTCGGCACGTGCGGGCGTCCAAAATTGTGGGCTGGTGGCCCGATTCTCGTCGCTCGCAGTATCGAGGGTTCTCTGCGGTCGGCCCTTCGTCTTACTAGCGATTCTCACTCGCTTCGCCCGCTACGTTCCCCGCCCGTCCTTCTGAGTACCCTCACTGCGTTCGGCCCCTCGCGCTGCTCACGGTTCGCTGCGCTCACCGTTCGTCATACCGAGGATTTCGCTACGCTCAGCCCTCGATCGCCCCGAACCGTGCTCTACTCACGGCTCCCGCTGGTCGCCGTTCGCCATACCGAGATACTCACTCGCACCGCTCGTTCGAATCTCGCGCTACTCGCGGATCGCTTCGCTCCCCGCTCGTATTATCGCGGTTCTCGCGCCTACGGCGCTCACGGGTCACTCCGTTCCCCGTTCGCGTTCCCGAGGCCTCACTTCGCTCGGCCTCGCACGCTCCGAACCGCGCTCTACTCACGGCTCCCGCTGGTCGCCGTTCGTCATACCGAGATTCTCACTCGCACCGCTCGTTCGAATCTCGCGCTACTCACGGGTCGCTTCGCTCCCCGTTCGCTTTTCCGAGGTTCTCGGCCCTTCGGGCCTCCGAACCTCGCTACTCAAAAGCCGCAATCCCAGTCAAATCCTGGCCAAGAATCAGCGTGTGGATGTCGTGGGTGCCTTCGTAGGTGTAGACCGTCTCCATGTTCGCCATGTGGCGCATCGGCGAGTAGTCGGTCGTGATGCCGTTGCCGCCGAGCATCTCGCGGGCGACACGGGCCTGGTCGCGGGCCATGCGGACGTTGTTGCGTTTGGCCATCGAGACGTGCTGTGGGCGGAGGTCGCCGCGCTCTTTGAGTTCGGCGAGACGGTAGGCCAGCAGCTGGGCGGTGGTGATCTGGGTGGCCATCTCGGCGAGTTTCTCCTGCTGGAGTTGGAAGCGCGCGATGGGGCCGTCGAACTGGTCGCGTTCGAGGGCGTACTCGCGGGCCTGCTCGAATGCGTCGCGGGCGGCACCGACGGCACCCCAGGCGATGCCGTAGCGAGCCTGCGTGAGACACGACAGCGGCCCCTTCATCCCCTCCACGCCGGGGAGGACGTTCTCCTCGGGAACGCGGACGTCGTTCAGGCCAATCTCGCCGGTGATCGAGGCGCGCAGCGAGAGTTTGTCGTCTAACTTGTTCGTCGAGAACCCATCGCGGTCGGTCTCGACGAGGAAGCCGCGAACCGGTTCGTCGTCGGCCGAGCGATCGCGCGCCCAGATGATCGCCACGTCGGCGATCGGCGCGTTCGTGATCCAGGTCTTCGAGCCGTTGATGACGTAGCCGTCCGCGTCCTTCTCCGCGGCGGTTTCCATCCCGGAGGGATTCGAGCCGTGTTCGGGCTCGGTGAGGCCGAAGCAGCCGATGGCCTCGCCCGTCCCCATGTCTCGGAGCCACTCGTCCTTCTGGGCCTCGCTGCCGTAGGCGTGGATCGGGTACATGACGAGCGAGCCCTGCACCGAGGCCATCGATCGAACACCGGAGTCGCAGGCTTCGAGCTCCTGCATCAGGAGGCCGTAGGCCGTCTCGGAGACGTTCGGGAGGCCGTAGCCCTCCAGGTTCGGCGCGAAGAACCCGAGTTCCCCGAGTTCGGGGATGAGGTCGGTGGGGAAGGTCCCCGCCTCGTAGTGGTCGGCGATGTCCGGGCGGACCTTCTCGTCGACGAATTCGCGGGCCGTGTCACGGATCATCCGCTCCTCGGCGTCTAAATCTGCCTCCAGGGAGACGTAATCCAGCATGCCAGTTGTTGGGACGAGCGACGTGAAAAGCGCTCCTATCTCACTGGCCGGGAGACTCGGGGTGCTCGGACGAGGTGGTCTCATCGCGAGCAACTGCGGCAAACCGTGCCCGCAGACCTGCCCACCCGACCGGGCTAGGATCTGTACGTACAGAGGTCGGCGCGGCCCGCGCCGACGAGCGTGTTGACCTCGTCGTAGGTCGTCACGTAGTTCGTCGAGAGCGCCGGAACCCCGGTCTCGTTTCGATAGGTCTCGGTGAAGTCGGCGAGGACGGTTGGATCGTAGCGCGGCCGTTCGCGAACGGTCGCCTGCCCGGCCACGATCGAGAGCAGGTCGCAGTCCCGGTCGGCGAACTCGTGGGCGACCTGCAGCGAGTCTCGGGTCTTCAACCCGCTCAGGTTCCAGTCGGTCGCCTGCAGCGCGGCCCCGAGCGGCCTCCCGTCGGGCCAGGCGTCGCGCACGGCGTCGAAGACCGAAAGCGGGTATCGCATCCGCGCCTCGAGCGAGCCACCGTACTCGTCCGCGCGATCGTTCGTGAGCGGCGAGAGGAACGACGAGAGGAGGTAGCCGTGGCCGGCGTGGAGCTGGAGGTAGTCGAACCCGGCGTTCGCGGCGCGCTCAGCGGCGCCGACGAAGCGCTCTCGAATCCGGTCGCAGTCGTCGGCGTCCATCGCGGTCGGTGTGGGACCGCCTGGGACGTAGGGATTCGCGGAGGGTGCGTACAGCTCCCAGCGCTCCTCGGGCGAGAGCGGCCGGTCGAGGCCGTATTCGCGGTGGCGCGTGGCCCCACGCCGGCCGGCGTGGACCAGCTGCAGGCCGACCGCGGTATCCGTCTCCGCGTGGACCTCGTCGACGAACGCGCCCCAGGCGTCGACGTGTGCGTCCTCGTACAGTCCGGGAGTGCCCGGTGTGATCCGCCCGTCGGGACTGACGGCGACTGGATCGGTCAGCAGGAGGCCGGGCCCGCCCCTCGCCCGCTCACGGAGGTCGTCTAGGTACGCGGCCCCAGGGACCCCATCCGTCGACCCGTTGCTCGGCGGCCGGGTGACGGTCAGCCGGTTGTCGACGGTCGTCTCGCGGAGCGTGAGCGGTTGGTTCAGCGGTCGACTGGCAGCGAGCGGCTCGATTCCGTCACTCGGCGTTGTGGCCCCGCCCTCGCCGACCGATGCCTGCGCTTCGAACCACCGGTCGTAGGCGTCGGCGTAGCCCACGTCGCGCTGCTTGAGGCTGTCGTAGGAGATGCGACCGCTTCGAGTCAGCAGATTGTAGGCGAACTGTTCCGGCGGCAGGTCCCAGTATCGCTCGACGTTCTCGAAGTACGATTGGCTGCGCTCGGCGGCGGCTTGGAGGCCTTCGACGCGCGGGCGACGCTCCTTCTCGTAGTGATTGAGCGCCGAGCGGACGTCGGTGCCGTGCTCTCTGAACCCCTCGAGCAGCGAGATGGCGTCCTCCAGGGCGAGTTTCGTCCCGGAGCCGATCGAGAAATGCGCGGTGTGGGCCGCGTCGCCCAGGAGGACGACCTCGTCGCGCTTCGACCACGAACCACACTCCACGACGGGGAAGTTCCGCCAGGCGTAGAGCTTACTCTGCAGGTCGTAGCCGTCGAGGTGGTCGGAAAACAGGTCCTCCAGGTAGGCGATCGCGTCCGCCTCGTCCTTCTCGTCCATCCCCGCGGCGTCCCAGGTTTCCTCGGTACACTCGACGATGAACGTGCTCATCCGCCCCGGGTACGCGTGGACGCGCCAGAGGCCGTGTTCGTTTGCCCGGAAGATGAACGTGAAGACGTCGAACGGTTTCTCGGTGCCAAACCAGGCGAACTTGGCCGATCCAGACGAGACGCTCGGAGCGAACGCGTCCTCGTAGGTTTCCCTGACCGTGCTGTTGAGCCCGTCGGCGCCGATCAGCAGGTCGGACTCCGCTTCCAGCGCTTCGGGATCATCGATCGCGACGTCGTGATTCAGGTCGACGCCGACCGCCCGGCACCGCTCCTGCAGGATCGTCAGGAGGTCCGCGCGCATGATGCCGGCGAAGGTGTGGCCACCACAGCGGATGGACTCACCTTTCAGGTGGACGTCGATCGGATCCCAGCGAACGAAAGCGTCGGTGATGCGCTCGTGACTCTCCGTGTCCGCCTCTTTGAGGTTCGACAGTGTCGCATCGGAGAAGACCACGCCCCAGCCGTAGGTGTTGTCGGCCGGGTCGCGTTCGGAGACCGAGATCTCCCAGTTGGGGTACTCCTTTTTGAGCAAGAGACTCGCGTACAGGCCGGCGGGGCCGCCGCCGACGACGGTTACCTGCATCGGATCACCGCCACTCGGTCTCGATCAGCGTCTCGAGTTTCTCGTACTGGTCCCCGTCGGCGACGGTCGGAAACAGCAGGAGTTCGTCGCAGCCGGC
Source organism: Halovivax ruber XH-70 (assembly GCF_000328525.1). Lineage (NCBI taxonomy): Archaea > Methanobacteriati > Methanobacteriota > Halobacteria > Halobacteriales > Natrialbaceae > Halovivax > Halovivax ruber. Next base: position 2,556,551 of record NC_019964.1, on the reverse strand, counting down.
GTCGGCGTAGCCGCGGACGAACGAGAGCACCTCCTGCGGGGTGGTCAGCAGACTGTCCGCGATCGTCTCCGCGAAGGGGCCCGTAAAGGCGTAGTAGTCCAGCAGGTATTCGCGACCGCGTTCCTCGGCCTCCTCGCCGAGCGCGACGTAGCCGTGCCCCCAGAGGTCGGCGTCGCCCGGCCGTCCCGATTCGGTCCAGGCGGCCCGGGCCTGCTGGGCGTTCCGTTCGAAGGCTCGCGGCGGGCCGCCGCCGTGGATGTACCCGTCCCCGTACCGACCGACGCGCTGGAACGTCGGGTCGCTGTCGCCGCCGACGAGCACCTGCGGGCCGCTGTCCTGGACGGGCTCGGGGCCGAACGCGTCGTCGTCCCAGATCTCCCGAAGTCGACTCAACTGCCGCGAAAAGCGCTTGCCGCGGTCGTCGTAGCTCGCCCCGGCGGCCTCGTAGTCCTCGCGGCGGGCCCCGAGCGCCAGTCCGAGCGTGAGTCGCCCGTTCGAGAGCTGGTCGACAGTCGCCGCGCGCTTTGCTAGCAACGCGTCGTTTCGGAGCGGGCCGGCGACGATGGACGTCGCGAGCCGGACGTCCTCGGTGACGCCGGCGCAGGTCGCGAGCGTCGTGAGCGGGTCCGTGCTTTCGTACACCAGCCGATCGAAGACGCCGATACTCGAGAACGGTCCGTCGTCGGCGCGCCGGGCCCACGACAGGAGCGTCTCGCCGTCGGCGTCTAGCGTGTTCGGCAGGCCAATTCCGACGTGCATGGCCACAGCCTCGACAGGTGTTCACGTATACCTGACGGTGAGCGTGACCGATTCGTCCGACCCGTTCGTTCGTCGAGCCACTGTCTCCCGCGTCGATGTCAACAACCGCCCATCAACGTGTGGATTTACACACTGGGGCCCGCCCTCTCGTGCTGATCCGCACCTCTCGCCATCGGTGTGTCTATTACCGGATAAATATTGATACGGCTCCTTCGCGTCCGTTTCGACGATGACTCGATCCGCCGCGGTTGTTCTCGATCACCACGATATCTCTCGCGAACGCGGCTTTCTCCCCGAGCGCGATCCTCTCCCTTCGTTCGAGTCCGATGCCCACGAATCGCCGGTCGGCGCGGCCCTGGAAGCGTTCGACCGGCTGGGCGCGGAACTGCCGGCGCGGCTGGACGAGGGGACCGTCCGGCCGGCGGTCGATTCGCTGCCCGAATTGTCGGCCGACGCGGTCGCCTCGCTCTCGGATCGCGAGGCGATCCGGCTCTGCACCTTGAGTGGCTTCTTCGCCAGCGCGTACGTCCACCAGGTCGACGCTGCGTCCGCCGATCGGCTCCCCGAGTCCGTCGCCGTCCCGCTCGTGGAAACGTCTCGCCGGTTCGGTCGCAAACCCATCCTCTCCTACGACCAGCTCTGTCTCCACAACTGGCGCCGCCACGAACCAGACGCCGCGCTCACAGAGCCGACGAATCTCGAGGCACTCGTTCAGTTCACCGAGCACGACGACGAGCGCTGGTTCGTCGTCATCCACGTCGCGATCGAGGCACGGGCGGGGCAAGCGCTCTGGGCCGGTGCGAACGCGCAGGAGGCTGTCCGTGCCGACGATCCGGACGCACTGGTCGGCGAACTCGAGACCCTCGCCGACTCGATCGATGCCCAGACCGAGATCATGCGCCGGATGACCGAGCGCAACGACCCCGAGGTCTTCGCTCGCGAGTACCGCCCGTACTACGAGGGGTTCGACGACGTCGTCTACGAGGGCGTCGACGGCTTCGACGGCGAGACGCGCACCTACCGCGGTGGGTCCGGCGCCCAGAGTTCCATCCTTCCCTCGCTCGACGCCGCCCTCGGCGTCGACCACGCCACGACCGAACTCGTCGAGAAGCTCACGGACATGCGCAGCTACATGCCCGAATCCCACCGCGAGGTGATCGACGCGTTCGACCGTGGACCGGCGATCGGCGAGTACGTCGACCGGGCGGACCGTGACGACCTCCGCGAGGCGTACAACGACTGTACCGACTCGCTCGCCACCTTCCGGCGCGTCCACTTCGGGCAGGTCATCCAGTACATTCGGGCGGTGACCGGCGACACGACCGGTACCGGCGGGACGGACTACATGGAGTTCTTGCAGGTGATGCAGGAGGAGACGGCGGCGCAGACGCGATGAATCGGGCCGGTTGACCCTGGTGCGTCGATTACAGCGCTGTTTCAGCGTGCCGATTCGTCACTGGCCAGCGCGCCGATCACGTCACGTCGCCGGCTGCCTCGTACTTCTCGTAGCGCTTCTCGTCGATGATGTCGGCCACGATCTCGACGACGTCGTAGACGTCCTCGTAGCGCACGTACAGCGGCGCAGGGGCGACGCGGATCACGTTCGGTGGGCGGAAGTCGACGACGACCTCGTGGTCGCGAAGTGCCTCGCTGATTCGCTCGGCTTCGGGGTGTTCGAGGGCGACGTGGCCGCCGCGGCGGGTCGGATCACGGGGCGTCCCGACCGAGACCCCGCGCTCGGCGAGGTGCTCGTCGACGAGGTCGATCAGGTAGGTCGTCAGGTCGACCGACTTCTCGCGGATCACATCGATGCCGGCGTCGTGGGTGAGTTCGAGCGCACCAAACAGCGGCGCGGCGCTGAAGACCGGGATCGTCCCCGCCTGCCAGGCGCCGGCGTCGCCTGCGGGCGTAAAGTCGAGGTTCAGCTCGAACTGTGACTCCTTGTCGTGGCCCCACCAGCCCGCGAGCGCGGGTGACTCGCCGAAGTGGCGTTCGTTGACGTACAGGCCCGCGACGGCGCCGGGGCCCGCGTTCAGGTACTTGTAGGAACACCAGACGGCGAAGTCGACGCCGATCTCCGAGAGGTCGTGGGGAACGACGCCGATCGAGTGCGCCAGGTCGAACCCGACCAGGATGTCCCGCTCGTGGGCCGCCTCCGTGATGGCCTCGATATCGAACAGCTGCCCGCTGCGGTACAGCACCGAGGGCATGAAGACGATGCCGACATCGTGGGTATCCATCGCGTCGATCACGTCTTCGGTTTCGATGGTCCGTCCGTCCCTGCTCTCGACGAGGTGGAGGTGTTCGTCGGGGTCGAGCCCGCGCTGGCGTAGCTGGGACTGGATCGCGTAGTGGTCCGTCGGGAAGTCGAGGTCGTTGACGAGGACACCGCGGGGCTCGTCCGGTTCGCGCGCGTCTACGAAGGTTCCAACGAGCGTGTGGATGTTGATCGTCGTCGAGTTGCCCACGACGACCTCGTCGGGGTCCGCGCCGACGAGGGGGGCGAGCTCCTCGCCGAGTCGCTCGCCGTACCAGAACCAGGGCGGCTCCGAGCCGGTCCAGCCGCGGATCGCCTGGTCGCGCCACTGGTCCACGGCGCGCTGGAGGCTCTCCTCGGCCGCGTCGGAGATCGGTCCCAGCGAGTTGCCGTCCATGTAGTAGTCGTCGGGAATCTCGAAGCGTTCGCGGAAGTCGGCGAGGGGATCGGCCCGGTCGCGTTCGCGGGCGTCGCGGCGACTCGCATCGGCCGCGGCGTCACCCTCACTTTCGCTGTCAACCATGATGTCGGCTGTCGTGGTCGACCTACAGGTAGCTTTCGACGTCGGAACGGTCGGATCTCGTCGCTGGTGTGCACGATCGCCGGCGAGGTATCGGATTTGTGCGCCGGCAAACCGAGCGAGTCCTCCGTTCCGGGCGGTGGACTCATCTACCAGTCCGCCGATGTCCCGCGCATGGACGAGACCGCAGTCGAATCGAGCGAGCACGACGAACCGCATCGGGAGTCGACCGACGAACTCGACCCCGAACTCGCCGCGGTCGTCGCGGACATCCAGGCGGCCGGCGTGCCCCAGTGGTCGGCGCTCTCGGTCGCCAGCGCGCGGCGCATCGAAGACGAGGTGTTCTCCGGCGGGGCCAGCCCCGATCTGCGAACCGTGCGGGACCTGCGTATCGACGGCCCCGGCGGCGACCTGTCGATCCGGGTCTACCGGCCCGACCGCGAGAACCCGCCGACGCTGGTCTTTACCCACGGCGGCGGCTGGACGCTCGGGACGCTCGACTCGTCGGACAACATCTGTCGCGAACTGGCGAGCCGTGCGGGCGCGCTGGTCCTGTCGGTCGACTATCGACTCGCGCCCGAGCACCCGTTCCCGGCGGCGACCGACGACGCCTACGCCGCCCTGCAGTGGGCTGCCGCGCACGCGGCCGAACTGGGCGGCGATCCCGACCGACTCGGCGTCGTCGGGACGAGCGCCGGCGGGAACCTCGCGGCCGCGTCGGCGATCCGGGCGCGAGACGCCGGATTCGACCTCGACGGTCAGTTCCTCCTGTATCCGATGACGGACCGGCGGTTCGACCGCCCGTCCTACGACGAACACGGCGATGGCCCGCTGCTCACCGAGGCCGACGTTCGCTGGTTCTGGGACCAGTACCTCCGCAGCCCGGTCGACGAACACAACCCGTTCGCGACCGTCTGCCGCACGCCCGATCTCGCCGGCGTGGCACCCGCGACGGTGGTGACCGCCGGTCACGACGTGCTCAGAGACGAAGGCGCGGCCTACGCGGAACGACTGGCCGATCACGGCGTCGCAGTCGACCACGACCACTACCCGTCGATGACTCACGGCTTCCTGAGCCTGACCGACAGCGTCTCACGGGCGGACGAGGCGATGGACGCGCTGGCCGAGGCGATTCGGGAGTGGGTGGAATAACCCTTCTCGTCGGTCAGGCGAAGTCGAACTGCTCCGCCGCGGTCTCCATGTCCTTGTCACCCCGGCCGGAGAGGTTGACGAGGATGGTATCGTGATCGCTTTCCTCGGCGAGTTCGATCGCCCGCGCGACGGCGTGGCTCGATTCCAGCGCGGGGATGACGCCCTCGGTCTCGCTGAGTTCGCGGAAGGCGGCCAGGGCCTCGTCGTCGGTGACGCCCTCGTAGGTCACGCGACCGGAGTCACGGAACATGGCGTGTTCGGGGCCGACGCCGGGGTAGTCCAGGCCGGCGGAGACGGAGTGAACCTCGACGTCGTCGTCGAGGACGCGCGTTTTCATCCCGTGGATCACGTCGTCCCGCCCGGCCGCGAGCGGCGCGGCGTGCTGGGTCGACGCCGCGCCCTTTCCGCCGCCCTCGGCACCGTAGAGGGCGACTTCCTCGTCGTCGCGGAAGGCGTCGAAGAGGCCCATCGCGTTCGATCCGCCCCCGACGCAGGCGACCGCGGCGTCGGGCAGGTCACCCGTCCGTTCGACGAACTGCTCGCGAGCTTCCTCGCCGAGGACGGACTGGAAGTCACGGACCATGCGCGGGAACGGGTCGGGGCCGACGACGCTGCCGACGAGGTAGTGGGTGTCCTCGACGTTCTCGACCAGATCCCCTAGCGCTGCGTCGACCGCGTCCGCTAGCCCCGCGCCGCCCTGTGTGACCTCGTTTACCTGCGCGCCCAGCAGGCGCATCCGGAACACGTTCATCTGCTGGCGCTCGATGTCTTTCTTCCCCTGGTAAATCTCGGTCTCGAGGTCGAACAGCGCTCCGACCATCGCGGTCGCGGTGCCGTGTTGCCCCGCGCCCGTCTCGGCGATGAGCCGGTCCTTGCCTGCTTTCTTCGCGAGCAGCGCCTGCCCGAGACAGTTGTTTATCTTGTGTGCGCCGCCGTGGAGCAGGTCCTCACGTTTGAAGTAGATCTCCGCGTCGTACCGATCGCTCAGGTTTCTGGCGTGATAGAGGGGTGTCGACCGCCCGGCGTACTCGCGGAGGTGGTCGCGAAACTCCCGCTGGAACCCCTCGCTTGTTCCCAGGTCGTCGTAGGCATTCGCCAGTTGCGAAAGCGGTTCCTCGAGCGGTTCCGGGACGTGTCTGCCGCCGTACTCACCGAACGTGCCACTCGACATGTTCGACCGGGGAAACTATCGCCCGTCAAATAAAGGTATGCCGTCACGTACCACGATAGGGTGCGCCAACCGGTTCGGTTGCGTCGGTCGTTGCTAGCCAACGGGTGGATAACCGTCGCTGACGAACAATTCTGGTGGTGACAGGGTATATCTGGGCGTCTATGCTGTTTTCATTAACCTTTTTGCCGATTATGGGCCATTCCCGCGAGTCACTCTCCGTTTGTCCATCCCCGGCGGTACAATTATGGTATGGGATAGAAAACCACACTCGTTATATGCAGGAGTCGATCCCGACCGAGCGGCTTCCAGACGACGCGATACAGCCGGACCTGTTCCACGCGCTCCCAGAACTGCACTACCCGGAGGAGGTGAACGCGGCGGCCGAGATGGTCGACCGCCACGTCGAGCACGGCCGTGGTGACGAACCGGCGATTATCTTCGATGGCCAAGCGATCACGTACGCCGACCTCCAGGACCGAGTCGACCGGCTCGCCAATGCCCTCCTCGATCTGGGGGTCGAGCCGGGCGACCGGGTGTTCGTCCGTTTCCCGAACCGGCCGGAGTACGTCGTCAGTTGTCTCGCGACGCAGAAGATCGGCGCGGTGACAGTTCCGTCGATGAAGCTCTTGCGCGCGACCGAGATCAGCTACGTCGTCGAGGACTCCGGTGCGTCCGTCGCCATCGTGTACGACGACCTCCTCGACGAACTCGAGATCGCACGGGACGAACGGGGGCTCGAGTCGCTCGCCGAGATCGTCGTGGTCGAAGAAAATGGGATCGAACACGATCATCACAGCTACGACGACCTCATCGACGCGGCGAGCTCCGATCTCTCGGCGCCGACGACGACCCGAGACGACGTGGTCATGATCGCTTACACGAGCGGGACCACGGGCAAACCGAAGGGGACGGTCCACACGCACCGTCAAATGTTGGCCATCTGCGACGGCTACGCCCGCTACTGCCTCGATCCGAACCCCGACGACGTCTTCGCGAGCAACGCCCCGATCGCCTTCACGTTCGGCTACGGGTTCGAGGTGGCCTTCCCGCTCAGGTTTGGTGCCACGACGGTGCTCGTACAGGATCCGGAACCGACCGACCTCCTCGTGGCCGTCGACGAGCACGACGTCTCCATCCTCGCCTCGGTCCCGACCGCGTACAACCAGCTGTTCGCCGAGCACGAGGACCAACTCGAGTCCGCCGACGTCTCCTCGTTGCGCCGGGCGGTCAGCGCCGGCGAGCCGCTTCCCCCGCGGACCTACGAGCAGATCGGCGACCACTTCGGCGTCGAAGCCTCCGACGGCATCGGCTCGACCGAGATGCTACACATCTTCATCAGCCACCGCTATCACGACGAGATGGATCCGACGGCGACGGGATTCCCGGTCCCCGGCTACGAGGCCAAGGTCATCGATCCGGATACGGGCGAGCAACTCCCGCGCGGCGAGGCCGGCCTCCTCGTCGTTCGCGGCCCCACCGGCGTCACGTACTGGGATCGCCCGGAGAAGCAAGCCGAAGCCATCTACGACGGCTGGAGCGCGCCGGGTGACATCTACATCCACCGCGAGGACGGTCGCTTCGAGTACGTCTCGCGCGCGGACGACTTGATCATCACCGGCGGGAACAACGTCGCCGGTCCCGAAGTCGAGGACGTCCTCCTGGAACACGACGCCGTCTACCAGACGGCGGTCATCGGCGCGCCCGACGAGGCGCGCGGCCAGCTCGTCAAGGCGTTCGTCGTTCCGGAAGACGGCGCCGAGCCCGCGCCGGCGCTGACCGAGGCTCTGCAGGAGCACGTGAAAGCGGCAATCGCCCCGTACAAGTACCCGCGCGAAATCGAGTATCTCGACACACTCCCGACGACCGAGACCGGCAAGATACAGCGCTCGAAGTTACGAGAACGCGAGGAGACCGGGACGAACTAGCGCCGGAGGTGTCGTCGGAACGCGTGCCACGGGCTCCAGTGTTACGGGGACGGTCTCGGAGGGAGACTTGTCGCGGAACGACGGACGCACCGGCCGATTCGCTCTCGACGACGGGGAGCTCCAGACACCAGTCTCCCACGCTCTCCGTTGGATTTCTGAACGGGAACCGGGGTCTCCACCTAGCCCCTAGGCAGTCACTTACTTAGCCGATCGGTGGTGCGTATCGAGCCGATGCAGCCCTCGCGTCGGCAGCTTTCAGCGCGCCTCGTTCCCGACGAGGATCTTCGTGTCGTGACTGAGGGGCGATTGGTCGACGATTCGATCCGGGGCCACCTCTCGATCGGATTGACCGACCGCCGAGTCGTCTGCCTCTCCTCGGCGGGTGACCTCGTCGACGTCGAGTACGCGACGATCAGCACGATCCGGAGCTTCACGCGATCGCGACTGACAGTCGAGGGGATCGACCGCCGCCTGCTCACCGTCGTATTCGGCGGCCTGTCCGCGACGTTCGTCGCTGTCGCCCTCTCGCTCACGGGCGGTTCGTGGACGGATGGTGAGTCGATCGTACGGCCTGCACTCGTCTCCCTCGCGGCGCTCGCCGCCCTCGTGGCCATCTTCGGCGGCCGGCTGTTCCCGACTCGCGCGGCGTCGAGCGCGAATCGCTGGCTGGGGAACCGCTGGGCCACGCTCGCCACCGTGGGACGGCGGATCGGCGGCCTGTGGGACGGTCTCTCCGTCACCGTCGTCGAGCAGAGTTCGCGGACGTACTGGTGGCTCCGACGGCACGGCGCGGGAGTCGCCCGGTGGTTCGGCGACCGAACGCAGGCACTGTCCCGGCACGGCCACTCGCTTCGGTCGACGACGGCGTGGTGGATCTCGGTCCAGGTCCGATCGCTTCTGAACCGGATCGAGACCGCCGTCGACGCCGCCTATCGGCAGTATGCGGTGCGGACGGACCAGCCGCTCGCGCCTCTCGTACGATCGGTGTTGACGGCGTGGCGGTCCGCACCGGTTCGACTCGCACGCCGATTCGCTCTGACGGCGTGGCGCGCGCTCGGGGTGGCGAGCACCTGGGCGATCCGCCGGGGACGTGTGACGCTGATTGCCATCGCTCGACGGCGACCCGTCGGGCGACTCCGCTCGACGGTGCGCACGAGTCGGTCGACGGTGACCCACGCCGTCCGCTCGCGAGTGCCGGCCGTCGAGCGACCGCGTCGGCCGCGACGGCCGTCCTTCTCGTTGTCGTCTCCCGCCCCATCGGCGCGTGGACGGCGGGTGGCCCGCGTGTTCGCCGGGCTCCTCGCTATCGTGTCGGTGGGCTCGCTCGTCGTCATCGGTACCGCCCCGCTCGTCTTCCTCGCCCTCGCCGCGGCCGGTTGTAGTCTCTGTCTCGTCGCGGTGGCTCGTCGATACGGGACCGAGTGCACCGGCGTCCAGCTCTCACGGCGACGAGAGACGGAGGTCTCGATCCACACCGTCGACGGCGACGTGGTTCGCCTCCTTCTCGACCCGGAGACCGACCTCGACGTCGAACTCAGTCGATCGGCCGCGTCGGTCTCGCGGACGGCCTTCGACGGGCAGCGAACGGGTTCCGTCGCTGAGTGAAGAGCGCTCAATGGGCAGTCTTCGGCCCGTCGTAGTTAGTTGATGTCCCGGCCGTTACGGCACCCACTCCGGCGGTCGATCTTCGAGCTGCGCCGTAACCCCTTCCCGATAGTACGGTTCTTCCCGAGCGCTCTCGAGAGCGATCGCTTCGAGGTAGGACCGACTCGCACGCGGCGACATCTCGGCGGTGGCGTAGATCCCTCGCTTCGCCTTCCGGAGAATCTCCGGTGGCTTCTCTCGGAGCGCGTCGACGACGCGGTCGACCTCGGCGTCGAGTTCCTCGGCGGGGAGGCTCCGGGCGACGAGGCCGCGATCGGCCGCCTCCGTCCCCGAGATCGGGTCGCCGGTGAGGATCATGTCGAGGGTCTTCGTGAGGCCGACCGTCTCCTGGAGGATGGGCGGCGAGAAGTGATTCACGATGCCGAGGCCGGTCTCGGGCTGGCCGAGTTTCGCGTCGTCCGCGGCGATCGGGATGTCGGTGTGCAAGACGAGGTCGAATCCACCGCCGAGCGCCCAGCCGTCGACCCGGGCGACCGTCGGGACCGACAGCCCCATCATCGCCTCGAAGAGCTCGTTCCAGCTCTCGGTGAACGGTTCGAGTTCGTATCCCAGCTCGCGGACCTCCTCGATGTCTCCGCCCGCGCAGAAGACGTCGCCCTCGCTCTGGAAGACGACGACGCGGACGTCCTCGCGCTCGTCGAACTCGCGGACGTGCTCGATGATCGCGTCTTTCGTCGCGAGATCGACGGCGTTTAACGCCGTTGGCCGCTGCAACTCGATCCGTCCGACGTCGTCCTCGACCGTGAACGCGGCGTTGACCATGGCGAGGGCCTCGCCACGCGAATCCGTCAGTGTTTCGCCCCGCCGGCCTCGATGCAGGCTACTGCACCGTAAAGCCGCCGTCGACGACGAGCGACTCGCCGGTGACGAACGACGCCATATCGCTCGCCAGGAAGCAGACGGCATCGGCGACCTCGGCGGGCTCGCCGAAGCGGCCGGCCGGTGTCCGATCGGTCAACCGATCGTAGAGCTCGTCGTACTCCTGAACGGGCGCCGTGAGGTCGGTGTCGACGTAGCCGGGCGCGACGGCGTTTACACGCACCTCGGGTGCCCAGTCGAGCGCCGCGCTCTTCGTGAACCCGACGAGTCCGTGCTTCGAGGCGACGTAGCCGTGCTGGCGCTTGATTCCGACCACGCCGGCCGTGCTCGCGACGTTGACGACGGCGCCGCCTCCCTCGAGCAGGGCGTCACCGGCCGCGCTCGTGCAGGTGACCGCGCCCTGGAGGTTCACCTCGGCGACCCGCCGAAACTCGTCGGGATCGAGCGTCTCCGGGCGCCCCATCGCCGAGACGGGGTTGATCCCCGCATTGTTGACGAGGATGTCGATCCCGCCGAGGTCGGCGACGGCGCGATCCACCAACGTCTTCACCGCCGCGTCGTCCGTCACGTCCGTCGGGCAGGCCAGCGAGTCGGCGCCGCGCTCGCGAACGGCTGCGACCGCGTCCGCGACGTCTGCGTCGGTGCGCGAGACTGGCACGACGTCCGCCCCCGCGGCCGCCAGCGACTCGGCGATGGCGCGGCCGATCCCACGTGTGCCGCCGGTGACGACGGCGACCTGACCGGAGAGTTCCGGGCCCACGCATCGGCCGTCGCCGTCGGTTGCCCCCTCCTCGCCCGTCGCTTCCGTGCCGTTCGTTCCGTCCTCCTCGTTCATCGCTGGCTCCTCGCATTTCGCGCCCATCGGCCCGTTCGCTGGTCGTCCATCACAGTTCGAGTCGTGTGTCGGCTGGGACAAAGCGTCTTTCGTCGAATCGGCCGGAGCCGCCGGCTGGAACTGCCTGCTCAGGGTCGCTGGACTGGAACTTCCTGATCGGGACCGCTGGACTGGAATCGCCAGCGTCGGATCGCCGGGCCGGAACCGTCGGGTGAGCGGCCGCTCGCGCCCGTCGATTTCGACGGAATCGGGGTCAACCTTCAAGAGTCGGCCCCACAATCCCACAGGCAATGGACAGACAGATCGTGACACCGCCGGGCCTGGCGGAGCCCCATGGGTTCAACCACGGCTTCCTCGTCGACGGCGGGAAGACGCTCTTCCTCGCGGGGCAGGACGCCTCCGGCCCCGACGGCGACATCGTCGCCCCCGGCGACCTCGTCGGTCAGTTCGATCGGGTGATGGCGAACCTGGCCGCGGTCGTCGAGGAGGCCGGCGGGTCGAGCGACGACATCGTGAAGCTGAACGTCTACGTCGCCGATCGCGACCGGTACCGCGAGCACCTCGCCGAGGTTGGTGATATCTTCACCGACTACGTCGAGGAGTATCCGGCGATGGCGCTGTTCGAGGTGAGCGGCTTCTACCAGGACGAGGCGCTGATCGAGATGGAGGGCTTCGCCGTGATCGACGACGCCGACGACGGCGGGCCTGACGCGACCGCTGCCGAGTCGTCGAGGTCGCCATGATCGAACGGTTTACCATAGACGAACGCCACGAGGCCCAGCGCGAGCGCGTCCGGGATTTCTGCGAGCGCGAGGTCGACCCCCGCGTCGACGAACTCGAAGCGGCGGGTGAGTTTCCGGAGGCTCTCGTCAGACGGCTCGGCGAAGAAGATTTCGTCGGTGTTCCATACCCCACCGACGTCGGCGGCGCGGACCGGGACTTCCGGTCGTTCGCGATCACGGTCGAGGAACTGGCCCGCTCGTGGAAGCTGCTCGCGGGTGCGGTCAACATCGCTTGCGGCCTCGTCGGCTACCCGCTCGCGACGTTCGGCGACGACCGAAAGCGCGAAGAGTGGCTCGGGAACGTCTGCTCCGGCGACTGGATCCCGGCGTTCGCGCTCACCGAACCCGAGGCGGGAAGCGACGCTGCGGCGCTCGAAACCACCGCCCGGCTCGAGGGTGACGAGTGGGTCATCGACGGCCACAAGTGGTGGACCACGCACGGCGCCGTCGCCGACCTCCTCCTGATCGTCGCACGAACGAGTGATCCGGCCGACAAACAGGGGGCCGATCCGACCGATGGAGCGGCGGACGACGGTGCGACGGACGACGCGGCGGGTGGCGGCGCTCGCCACGACGGGATCAGCATCATCGGCGTCCCGCGCCCCCACGAGCGAGACGGGATCGAGGTCGTCCGGAACATTCCGTGCATGGAGGGCGACGTGGCCGTCGAGAGCGAACTCCGCTTCGACGGTCTTCGGGTCCCGGCCGACAACCTCGTCGGCGAAGCGGGCCGCGGCTTTCGCTACATCATGGAAGGGCTCGACATCGGCCGGCTCGGCACGGCGGCCCAGGGCGTCGGCATCGCCCAGGGCGCGTTCGCCGCCAGCCGCGACTTCGCCGACGACCGCGAGCAGTTCGGCCAGCCCATCCGCGAGTTTCAGGGCGTGAGTTTCTCGCTCGCGGACATGGCGGCTCGAACCGAGGCGGCTCGCCTCCTTACGCTCGCCGCAGCCGACCGTCGAGATCGCGGCGAGCGGATCACCCAGGACGCGGCGATGGCCAAGACGTTCGCGACCGACGCCGCGATGGAGATCGCGACCGACGCCGTCCAGGTCCACGGCGCTCGCGGCTACTCGACCGACTACCCCGTCGAGCGCTACATGCGCGAGGCGAAGGGGACCCAAATATACGACGGAACCAACGAGATCAACCGCCTCGTCGTCGCCAACCGTCTCTACGAGTGATGGAGGTCACCCACTCATGACGACCGACATCGCATCGCCGCTGTATTACGAGGATCTCGCCGTCGGCGACGAGTGGGACGTCGGCACTGTCACGATCACCGAGGACGAACTCCTCGAATTCGCCGAGCGCTACGACCCCCAGGCGTTCCACGTCGACGAAGCCGCCGCCGAACGCCACTTCGACGGCCTCATCGCGAGCGGCTGGCACACCGCCGCGGCCTGCATGCGACCGTTCGTCGAGACCGTCCTCGCGGACGTGGCCGTCGTCGCCGCCGCGGGCGTCGACGACCTCCGCTGGCACGAACCGGTTCGGCCCGACGACGCACTCGCCGTCGAGATATCGGTCGTCGAAAAGGCACCCTGGAGCGACGATCGCGGCCAGGTTTCCTTCCGTCTCCGTGCGACGAACGACGCCGGCGACCCGGTCCACACCCGGACCGACCTCGTGATCGTCGAACGACGCGGGACGGCGTGATCAGTCGGCGTCGACGCGTTCGGCGCCGTCGGTGGCGTCGGACACGCCGGCTCCGCCCTCGACGTACGCCACGAAGTTCTCGAAGAGTTGCTTGGCTCCGGCGGCTCGCCGGGCGTTCTCGTCGGTGATGCCGGCGAGGACGCGCTCGCGACGGTCGTCGTCCAGCTCCTTCTCCATCGTCAGATCGCGGGCGCTCTGGGCGTCGTACTCTGGATGGAACTGGACGCCGAAGACGCGATCGCGGCGGAAGGCGTGGTTCGAGTACTCGTTCCTGGCAAGTTCGATCGCCTTCGGGGGGAGGTCGACGACCGCGTCAGAGTGGGTCGTAAAGGCAAGGAACGTCTCGTCGATGCCCGCTAGCAGGACCGACTCGTCGGTCGTCCGGTCGATCTCGTGGTAGCCGATCTCGTAGACGCCCATATCGGCGACCTCGCCGCCGAGTACGTCGGCGAGTAACTGGTGACCCCAGCAGACGCCGAGGCAGGGAACCCCGCGGTCGATCGCGCCCTCGACCCACGCCTTCGTCGCCTCGATCCAGTCTTCGTCCCAGTAGACCGACGATCGCGACCCGGTGACGACCACGCCGTCGACGTCGTAGTCCGTCGGCAGCGACCCAGCCGTCACGTCGAATTCGGCGAGCGAGGCCGACAGCTCGCGGCGGTAGTTCCGTGGGACGTTCTCGTCTCCGTGGCTGGCATCGAGCAAGGCGAGTCGCGGTCGGCGCATTCGAGTCGTGTTTGGGTTGCCGGCTCAATATGCGTTGTGCCGGCCCCCTGATCGTCGCCAATCGTCTCTGGGAACCGGCTTCGCTGTGTCTCACTGTTTCGTCAGGGCGTCCCGTCCATGCCCGTCTCCAGCGCATATCGACCGCGTTCGTCGCGCCGGAATCGGGTCTCCGTCCGTCGCCACCGTCGTGGCTGTGAAGCGTTCCCCGCGTCCTCGTCGGGGACCACAACGTCGGCCACGGCCGGCCCGGATACGGCAAGTTCACCGGTTCCCGCACCCGCCACGACGGTCCCGTCGTCGACCAGCCGGGCGTCGACGTCGAGGAACGGGCGGCCGATCACCTCTGGGTGGGAACTCGCGTGCTGGTCGTGTGTGGATTCGGGCGTCCCACGGTCGCTCGCGAGCGCGTTCGGACAGCCCAGCCAGCCGAACGATCGGTCGACGGTCCCGGCGCACGCGTCGAGTGAGTCGAGGAGTTCGCCGTCGGTTCGCCCCGAGACGACTGCTCGATCGACGGCGGAAAGTGCCGCAGCGCCGCCGTCACTCGCGAGGATCGACCGATACTCGTCCGCCGTTCCGACGAGGTGGGTCGCTCCGTGGGCCGCGATCGCTTTCGCCGCGTCGGCTGGGTCGAACGCCCGATCGAGAGCGAGTCGACCGCCCGCGTAGAGGATCGGCAATGCGACGGCGAGGAGCCCGTCCGGTCGTGAGAGCGGCCGAAGGAGGACCGTCCGATCGGTCGGTCCGAGCCCCCACGTCAGGACCGCCGCGAGACAGTTCGCCTCGACCGTTTCGGACGAGTACGTGGCGATCGGCGCGCCGTCGCTCCCGTTGAGGGCCAGCAGTGGGGTCGCTTCGCCGTCTTCACCCCGACTCGGGCCGTCTGCGGGTGGCGTCGAATGGTTGGGTGGGTCGGCGGCAGTGTCGGTTGGCCCCTCGTCCGTGCCGACGGTCGTGTCGGCCCCGCCACCGTCGGCGTCGAAGAGCGATTCGAGCGCGACCGTCCGGGCGCCATCGACGCTTCGGACGAGGTCGCGCTGGGCGGATTCGGCGAGCACGATTGCCGGCTCGAGCAGCGAGAGCGGCGTCTCCACGCTGACTGGGGTCAGTCGGTGCGAGATCGGGGCGAACGTGGCCCCGAGGCGCCGACAGGCGAAGAGGAGTGCGACGCCGGTGATTCGGTTGCGCGAGAGGAGTGCGACGGTCTCGCCGGCCTCGACGCCCTGGGTTGCCAGCGCGTCGGCGAGCCACGACGACAGGGTGGCGAGTTCGACGTAGGTCAGGCGATCGTCGTCGATGGTCCCCGCCGGGGCGAACCGGTCGGTCTCGGCGACGTCGACGATCGCGGTTCGGTCGCCCCACCGGGCGGCCCGCGCGTCGATGGACACGCTGGGATTCACGACGGCGGTCCCCGTCAAACCGGCGGGCCGGATTCGCCGGGACGGATCTGGCGTGGTGCTTCGATACCGCCCACGCTATTCGTCGTCTGTCTGGTCCGCCAGAAACCCGAGCAGGTGATCGTTGACCGCCCGCGACCGTTCGATCTGTGGCAGGTGGTCGCTGCCGTCGATCGATCGCAATTCGCCACGGGGGAGCGACTCGGCGAGGCGGCGACCGGCGTCGTGGGGGACGACCGAGTCTGCGGTGCCGTGGACGACGAGCGTCGGCGTCGTCAGTTCGTAGCCCCACGCCGTCGCGTCGAACCCGGAGGCGGCGTCGAGCTGGGCGCGCGTGGACGCCGGATCGGCGTCACCGTCTGCGCGCCACTCGGCGATGCCGTCGACGACGTCCGGCTGGTCGGCCCGGAAGGACGACGAGAGGAGCGATTCGGTCGACGCCCGGAGGGCGGCTCGATCCCGGTCGACGACGAGTGCGTCACGATCGACCGCCTCCGTCCGTGCGGGCGTCCCGATCACCGTGAGCGTCTCGATCCGTGTCGAGTCGCGGGCGGCCTGCAGCGCGATCACGCCGCCGAGGCCGGCTCCGACGACGTGTGCGTTGCGGGCGTCGAGCGCCTGGAGGATCGCCTCGAGATCGTCCACGAGCGTCTCGAGTTCGTAGGGCCCGTCGGGGGCGTCGGAGCGGCCCGTCCCCCGGAGGTCCCAGACCACGCTCCGGTAGGGGCCCGCGACGGCCCGGTGTTGCCACCCCCAGGACCAGCCGCCGAAGCCCGCTTCGTTCACGAAGACGACCGGCGTCCCCGCTCCGTCGACCTCGTAGTGCAGCGAGACGCCGTCGTTCGAAACCGTCGGCATGCGTGGCCCGACGCGCTCGGCTCACAGGATCCTTTCGATGTCGTGTGCCGTCTCCCGTCAGCTACTGTCCGATCCCACACCTGAGCGCACTGTCGCTCGCCCGCCGACTCATACCTGGTCCCACACCTGGGCGCGTGGGGTATCGCACCCGTCACAGACCACGGCCCGGTTGCCCTTGTAGGGTTTCAGGACGAGCGTTCCGTCCTCGCAACTCGGACACGAATGTCCGCGTAACCGCCACAGTATCGCGTCTCCGTCGGATTCTGCCTTCGCCATACCATCTCCGGTCGCCGGGTCCACGCATACCGATTCGGCCTGTGTATGCAACCCGTACCGCTCGGAATCGGGACACCTTTCCGCCGCGTCCGCGACCGAGTCGGTATGCGCCAGTTCGTCTGTCTCGCCCACGAGGTGCCGACGACGCCGTCGTTCTCGCTCGACGACCTCGCGGGCGGCGCCGGTCGCTTGGACGCCCTCTGCAGATCGTTGACGGCCGCCCTCCTGCGCTCGCACGGCATCCGCGAAGATGTCCGCGTCCACCTCGTCCTGCAGGACGAACTCACGATCTCCGTCGACGGGCGCGAGGTCCGCCGGCTGAACCCCGACGAGCGCTCGACGGCCGCCCGCATCAGGACGGCCCTCGAACACCGCGACGAGGCCATCGGCGCGCTCCCGGCCGAACCGAGCCCCGGCTTCGAGGTGTATCGGCGCGGCTTCGCGGCGACACTCGACGAGCTCGCCGACGAGGCGACGATCGTCCACCTTCACGAGGACGGCGACCCGCTGGTCGTGGGCCCGCTCCCCGAGGAACCGGCGTTCGTCCTCTCCGATCACGGCGACTTCACCGACGCCGAACGCGAGACGCTCGCCGAGTACACCGATCGCCGCGTTCGTCTGGGTCCGCACGCGCTGCACGCCGACCAGGCGATCACCGTCGCTCACCACGCGCTCGACACGGACGGCTACGAGCGATTCTGAGCCACCTGCGTTCTGCGACCATTACTTCTGCGCCGCGCCGGAAGCTGTGATCTCTGTCGTCTGCGCTACAGGAGAACCCGCGCCCACAGGGTTCTGGGCCACACTGGAACCTGCGACTCGCTCGATCCTGGGTTCGGGGGTGGTGACCTCCACTGTCGTTCGAATCTCTCGACAACTCCTGCGAATCACATCGAATGGGCTCTCGAGAATCGTCTCAATCGGCCGAGAGCGACGATTCGGATCTCGCGTCTGGAATCCATCGGCGGACGAGCGGTATCGATCGGCCGAGCGAGTCTTCGAGGACGTCGACAACGACGACGTCGTCGGGTTCGAAGCCGCCGGCGATGCCGACCACGACGAGTGAGCACAGTCCCGTGCCCACGAGGAACGGAAGGATGGTGACCGGCGTAATGGTGAGCCACCCGGCCGCGAGCGCCGTCACTGGGAGTATCGTTGCTGGAAGGACGAGGTACGTCCGTGTCGCCTCCGGCGAGAACGGCGTGATGTCGTACTGAACGGCGAGGACGGCGCAGATGACGGCGTGGACGGCGACGAGCGAGGTGACCGAGGCGACGCTGGCGCCCAGGATGCCAAAGCGTGGGATCAGGGCGAGATTGACGAGCACGTTCAACAGGAGGCCGATGCCGTTCCCGATAGCGATCCAGCTGGTCGACCCGAACGCGGAGAGTGTCTCCCGGTCACGGCCGGCGGCCGCGGAGACGAAGAACCCGGTCGCGAGGATCGGGAGGACGACCGCCGCGTCGGTGTACGCCGGGCCGAAGACGAGTGCGAGGACGTCCGCCGGAAACACCGCGAGCAGGACGAACGCGGGGAAGGTGACGACGTAAACCCACTTCGTCGTCGTCGCGTAGATGTCGTCGACGGCGTCGCGTTCGCCGTCGGCGTCGAGTCTGGAGGCAATGGGAAGGTAGAGAAAACCGAAGGCGGTGAGGACGACGAGCAGGCCGGATGCCAGCGGGTAGGCGGCGCTGTAGAGTCCCACTTCGGCGGAACTCCGGAAGTAGCCCAGCATGATGGTGTCCGTCTGGGTGAGGAGCGTCCCAACCATCGTCGCGACCACAAGCGGCGCGGAAAACGTGACCAGCTCGCGGACGTGGGTGCGGACGGGGCCGCGCAGCGCCACGAGCCGGGAGAGAAAGAGGTGGGCGACGACGACCGTCACGACTGCCGCCAGCAGGTAGGCGACGCCCGCGGCGACGATGCCCCACCCGAGGACGAGCAAGAACGCGATCAGCCCGGTTCGCAGCGCCGGGTCGAGGAGATCCCTGATGACGGTCCGGTAGACGGTGTTCTCGAACCCTCTGATGGCGGCGACGGCGATCTGAAACCCGACGACGACCGGCAACGCGATCGCGAGGACGCGAAGGAAGGGGACCGCCGCGTCGGTCTCGAACAGGCGCACGGCGAACCCCTCCGCGCCGACGAACAGGAACGCCGCGAGCGCGAGCGCGAGTGTCTCCGCGACGAGCAGGCCACTCACCCAGACGCCCCGCCGGTCCGCGGGGTCCGTGTACCGCGGGACGAATCGGGAGACACCCTGGGTGCAGCCGGCGATGGCGAACGTCGCCGCGAACGTCAAGAGTGCGAGACCGATACTCACCTCACCGTAGGCGTCGGGCGAGAGCAGTCGTCCGATCACGACCCGCTCGCCGAGTTTCGCCACCGAGCCGACGATTCCACCGGCGACGACGAGCGCAGCACTCGAGAGAAGCGCCGAGAGTTCCCGCGCCCGATCGGCCATCAGATGTACCCGAGGTTTTCGAGGCGGGCGGTCACCTCGCTGTCCGCGTTGCCGCTGTCGGCTTCACTGTCCGGTCCTTCCCCGTCATCGTCGCCTGCCCGGGCACCCACGGGCGGCCCATCGCGAGCGTCCGCGTACCGCGACCGTTCGACGGGGCCGGCGACCACCGAATCGGGGACGGAGCCGGTCATCTGCTCGGGAACCGGCCGGTCGAGCAGCGCCATCGCGATGGGGGCGACGTCGGTGATCGACAGGCGTTCCGGTCCGGCCTCCCTCGCTCCGTCCCGCCCTCCCGCCTCTTCCCGCTCGTTCGAGACGTCGGGGCCCGCGGCGACGAACGCGCCCTCGAGTTTGTGGTCGAAGACGTCGGTTCGCGCCGTTTCGATGCCGTACAGACCCGTCTTGACCGTGTTGTTCATCTCACGCGGGCGGAAGAGCACGTCAGGCGCCTTCCCGAGGTGAGGGCCGTCGTAGCGCTCCTCGCGCCGACAGACGAAATCGAACGCCGGCTTCCCGTCGGGCGTCTCGAGGTTCGAGAGGAGCGCGATGATCTCGTCGCGAACGGTCTCGTACGCCGACTGCGGGACGACGCCCGCGGGTTCTCGACCCTCGAGGTTGATCCGGACCCCCATCCGGGTCGCGCTGGCGCAGTAGGCCTGCGACCGGCGCCAGTCGACAGCCTCGCCGGTGTTCTGGACGACCGAATCGGGCACGAGGTCGAGGAGAACCCCGTCGAGCCCGATCCGCTCGGCCGCGCCGTACACCGTCGCGGGGTCGAGCCCGACCCGTTCCGCGCCGCGTCGGGTGATCGTGAACGCCCGTTCGAGCGGGCTGGCCCCGTTCGATCCCGTGCGATCGGCTGCGGTCGCGAGTGACGGCTTCGCGTCCGAGAGCGACGGCCCGTCGTCGCCGTTGCCCTCGTCGACCGTGACGAAGCCGTGCCGGCGGAGCACCTCGTTGACGTAGATCACGTGGCCGGTGACGGGGCCGATTCCGTGGTCCGAACAGCAGAGCACGTTGACGTCGTCGCCGACGGCGTCGCGGACGTCTCCGACCAGTCGGTCGGCGGCTTCGTACACCTCCCGGAAGCGAGCTTCCTCGTCGAAGTTGTGGAACACCGCGTCGGTCTTCTGGACCTGTATCCACGCCAGCTCCCACTCCTCGCGCTCGAGCAGTGCGAGGGCGGCCCGCCGCCGCAGGTCGAGCAATTCGAGATAGCCCGCGAACTTTGCTTCGGGGTCGTCGCTGAGTTCGCCCCGCGAGTAGATTCGATAGGGCTCTCCGAGCTCCGCCTCGAGTTCGTCCCGGATCCCCTTCGGGTGGCCGGGATCGTCCTCGGACGCGAGGTAGCCCGGGAGCAGGACGCCCTCGATCGGCCCGGCGGGATGGGTGACAGGGACGTTCATCACCACCGAGGGACGGTCGTCGCGCGAGAGGTAGTCCCAGATCGCGGCCGGGCCCACGTCCGCTCGCGAGACGACGGTCCCCTCGTCGGGGTAGCCGTCGATGTCGAAGAAGCCGTAGACGCCGTGGTGACTCGGATCGCAGCCGGTGTACAGCGACGGCCAGGCGCTGCCGGTCCAGGGCGGGTGGGTCGATTCGAGCGGCGCCTCGACGCCTTCCTCGCGCATGGCGGCGAAGTTCGGCAGGGAGTCCGCGAATCGGTCGAGGTACCGGAAGTCGAGTGCGTCGAACCCGAGCACGACCGTCTTCGTCATGCCGCCCTCCGCGGGGAGGCGTCGGTCGGACGGCGCGCAATCGCCGGGAAAAGCCCTCCGTCCGTCTCTCTCGAACGTCTCATACCCCTGAAAAAGTCCGTTTCACGCCTTTGTTATCGAGCTGGTTCGGTCCGTCGGGACGAGGCAACGTTCACGTATTCGAACCGGTGGTTCCGGCCAGGTGACCGGCTAGGCGTCGAGTCCGTCCACAGGTCGTCGCCCGGTCCGCCGAGGCGTACAACGCAATAATTATACGCGGCCGTCGCAACATTTCACCTGCGGGCCGGTGGGGTAGCTTGGTATCCTTCGGCCTTCGGGTGGCCGTAACCGCGATTCGAATTCGCGCCGGCCCACTTCTCCCGCATTTCGAACCGACGAGCGATGTTAGGGTATTGAATCCTTCCACTGCCAAATTATAAACCAATCCGTGCCGATATATTGGTTGCATGGCAGAAAAATGGTTTCGAGTACCGGTCGTTGAAATTGATGGTCCTGAAGACTTCAGGGGGGATGCGCCAAAATACCATGAAGAAGTAAATGGGTACAATTCTACAAGAATTTCAGAAGATGAATATCTCGTTAAGTTCCAAGGTGATCCAGATGTTCTTCAGTCCATTTTAGAGAAACCAGACACTGAAAGTGTTGATTATATAACTGCCCAAATAATCCAATATGAGAATGAATCTAACCAGGAAAATGACTTTAGTCCAATTCCCGATCCCCAAGGCGATACACCATCAGACAGACTTGAAGATTTCATAGAGAAACTAAATGAAGGACTGACTCTGGGAGGCGATGGTGTTAAGATTGCACAACCAGTAATTTTCACAGGCAGTAACATACTGTTTGACCAACCAATTCACTTCAGTACCATCGGTGATCTAAGAACATATCCTAGATACCTTTTTGATCTAATATTGAGGTCGAAAACCTCCACAGTGTCTACTGATTTCCTAAGCTATTGGAATTTCACTAAGGATTTCCTATCTTTCTCTCTTGGCGAAAGTGATGTTTTTGACAGGCTTACAAACCCTGATACAGCCGGGCAACCCGACAACTTTGCTTTTGCTGGAATCGTACATGATTTTAGAAGCCTTATCGATTATGTGTTGGTGGAACAGCGAATCCAGGGTGTTGATAGACCAACCCAGCAATTCGTGAAAAACATCACTGGCTTAGGAGCCACTTCGCCTGAATCTGCTTTTAGAATCGCTGGGCCTACCTCGTTGGCCATTTTGGATGGATTAGTTAAGCGAAGATGCCCTAACTTAGACCAAGAGGGAAACGTAAATTCAGGTCAAATTGAGGCTACGTGGCGACCTGGTTCTCCAGATCGGAGCGGATTAACATATCATGATAGGCTCCAGCATTGGAAGGAGCACGTTGCTACTGACACCACAAATGATTCATTATCTATAATAAATGATTTAAATAGGTATTCTCTATCTGAGTTGCAACTGTTGGCGGGAGTGATGGGAAATACTTCAATTTTGGACCGTGAGCGGGACTCTACACAGAATTTTTTGGCGGTGATGTCTGAGCAAAGGAATTTCAACATACATGGTAACGGGAGTGGGGCAATTATTGGTGTTCTTGGGTTAACCCTGTGCTGTTTAGTGATATGGGATATGATTGATGAACAGGACTACTATGTTCTCCGGGAAGATTGGCTAAAAAACATGGAAAACTGAGTTCTTCCCACCATTTGTACGTTGAGACCCTCTCGACGATGACTGTCCAGTTCGATGTCGTGACCGAGGCCGTAACCAGAAGAGAATAACTAACCGGACTTCACAAGTGAGAGTTGCTGGGAATACTCTGCAGAAAAATTATTTTTATAGGGAATCTATTTGGCTGTCATGGAAGAATACGCGATTCCGTTTATACTGGCTATAATACCTGCGACGTATCTTCATGAGGGTGCTCATTGGGTCGTAGGGAAATTAGCGAATGCAAATCCAAAGGTAAGTTTCAGACTTTGGGTGATTCCTAACGGTGTATTTTTTAGAAACATTGAGTCAGTGGACGAAGAGGTCATTCGCTTTTCTGGGATAGCACCATTTGTTTGGTTGCCCTTTGGAATCTTCTCGGCATTGCTTTTCTTAGTGGAGAGTTCTCCCTCTCTTCTCTTCCTATCCCTGACGTTTCTCTATACGATAGCTATGGCTTCTGAATCCGATGCAACCGCGTTTAGGGAACCAGAGTTATTCAGAGAGAATGTTTTGAACGAGGATATCTCTCGTGAGCCTCTTTTGATTCCAACTTGGATGTTTCCAGAGTGGATCCCACGTATGTGAAATTGTGAGACAAAATAATCGAAACAGCAACCGAGTCATTTCAGGCCGCCTACTCTAGCAACCCTGCTTCCTCCTTCCACCGTTCCGTAAACTCCAGCATCCCCATCGCGGCGATACAGTCCGGACAGCAGTACCGAACCGAGTGGGCGTAGTCCGCCGAGAAGATCTCCGGCGGCTCGACGTCCACCCGAAAGAGCCGCGGCGGTGCCACGTCCCGGTCACACCGATAGCACTCCCGATCGCGAGCCACATCGCCAGCTCCGCCGCGCTCTCGCTCGACGGATTTCATCCGAGCACCTCGCGATTCGAAGGTCTGAACCGAGCGAAGTGACTCGGCCCCCAATCCCCGTAAACGAAGCTCTGCGACGGATAGCGATACGACTCTCTAGGCAATGGGCGTGCGAGACCTTTTTGTCTCGATGGTGTCTTCCGGAACATGGCAACCAAATCGCGATGCGGTTTGGAAGCCACGCGTCTCGGGTGCCTCACCACCCGGGACATTTCTCAGCGCTGTCCCCTGCGACGGATGGAGACGCTGGCTTCCAGCGTGGGCTACGTGCTACTGTATATTATACTTACTGGACAGGGTGGGAATTTAGAAACAAGCGCCAAACCACTCCGTCATTTTGGATCTTATGAACAATCGTGGTAGCCACTCAGGATAATACGAAGAACGGTCGCAGATAATTTGGCTCGTCCGTGGTCAGGAGCGTGCCGTCTCTCCCAATCGAACCCACTCGACGAACGGACTGGCCTTATTCGACGAGCTGGATGAGGTTCCCGTTCGAGGTCACGTGGAGGTCTCGACCGAGCGTGTAGCCCTCGTCCTGGCAGAGGTCGACGTAGCCGGAGAAGCCGCTCATGTTCTGGTGGGCCGGAATCACGTGCTGGGGCTGGAGCGCATCGAGCATCTGGTAGTGGCCCTCTCGGCACAGGTGGCCGGAGACGTGGATGTCGGAGTAGACGCGCGCGCCCTGCATGCCGAGGAGCTTCTCGGCCTGGTAGCGCTGGCCCTCGTTCGTCGGCTCCGGGATGACGCGGGCGGAGAAGATGACTTTGTCACCCTCGTCCAGGGTGTAGTTCGTCTCACCGCGGGCCATCCGGGTGAGCATCGCGCGCGGCTCGCCCTGGTGGCCGGTGACGACGGGGAGGAAGTTCTCCTTGCCGTCTTCCATAATTCGTTCGAGGGACTGGTCGATCGAGCGTCGGTAGCCGAACATCCCGAGGTCGTCGGGGAAGTCGATGAAGCCGAGACGCTCTGCGGCACCGGAGTACTTCTCCATCGAGCGCCCGAGGAGGACCGGCTGTCGGCCGATGTCCTTGGCGAACTCGACGAGCGAGCTGACGCGGGCGATGTGACTCGAGAACGTCGTCGCGACGATCCCGCCGTCGTAGTCCTCGAGACTGTACATCACGTCTTTCAGGTGCTCGCGCGCGACGCTCTCGGAGGGCGTCCGACCCTGCTTGTTCGCGTTCGTACAGTCTTCGATGTAACAGAGAACACCCTCGCCCTCGCGACCGATCTCGCGGAACCGCTCCATGTCGATCGGGTCGCCGAGGACGGGCGTGTGGTCCATCCGTTTGTCCAGTCCGTAGACGACGGCACCCTCGGGGGTGTGCAGCACCGGGTTGATCGCACCGATGATGGAGTGGGTGACGTTGACGAACTCGAGTTCGACCTGGCCGGTGTCGCCGATCGACATCGACTCGCCGGGGTCCATCGTGACCAGCTCGTTGGCGTCGCCGAACTTCTCTTCGTCGTCGAACTCCTCTTCGACCAGCGCGCTGGTAAACGGCGTCGAGACGACGGGTGCGTCGTAACGGTGGGCCAGTTTCGAGATCGCGCCGATGTGGTCCAGGTGGCCGTGCGTCGGCACGATCGCCTGCACGTCACCTTCGAGGTCGGCCATGACCCGATCGTCCGGGATCGCTCCCATGTCGATCAGATCGAGGCTGTGCATCCCCTCGGTCTGGACGTTGTCGTGGATCAGCACCTTCGACAGGTTCAGCCCCATGTCGAAGATGACGATGTCGGTACCTGCGCGGACGGCAGTCATCTGCCGGCCGACTTCCTCGTAGCCGCCGATTGTTGCAATTTCGATTTCCATGTGTCGATCCGATCAGAGCGGTCAAACGCATGGTATCGCCCAAAGGGGCACGCAGAACGAGGCCTCCCAGCCGACGAACGCCGCGTGTGAGTTCGCCTCCGCAGATCCGCGTCGCAAGATCGTTCGCTACCACGTCGTGGACAGCGCGTATTTCGGTTGCCTGCAAAGACTTGTCCTGCTCGTAAATAGTCACTGGTACGGGCCGAGGCGATCGACGGGGGTGCCACGAGACACCATACCGTGGACGACTGGTGTGCTGACAACGGCCGTGGTGAGGCGAGTCACCTTCCGATTCGTCGCAATCTGCCTCGTGTGGCGAAACGTATTTGTGCGTTCGACGGAACTATCTACGGACGAAGCCCGTCCCGTCTTTCTCTCGCTGCCACGGGGGGTGCGGCTGTGCGCCACTCCGATCATCGTGTGAAACGCCCGCCACTGTTCGTGTCGGGCACTCCATACGGGCCGAGACACCGACTGTGTCCGACTGACGGACGACCCACACCGGGTGCCGTCCGTGACGACACCACCGGTGGGCAGCTAAGCAGGGACGATCGCCGATCTGTGTGCAGCGACCGGGGCCGACCGAGACTGCTGCGCGCTACGGGGTGTTCGGGACGACACAAACCCCGTTCGAAGTGTATACTCACTGAGACAGGAACCCATCCCGACTCGAACCAGATACGCCATGAACGAATCACTCACCACACCGACGGACGCCGATTCGGTATCGATTCCACCGTTTCCGGACGCGGTTACCGGGGGATCGACCGTGCTCGTCGCGGGGACGATGGACCCCTCGACGTATTCACTCGGACTGCGAACGCTGTGTCAGTACGGCCGGCCGGACGACGCCGCACTCGCCGTAACCAGCACCGAAAGCGCAGAGCAGACGACCACGAGCTACGACTCGATCTGTGACGGGGACGGCCCGTCGCTCGGACTCGTCGATACGCAGTCGGAACGGCAGTACCTGTCGTCACTGTACGGGCCGACGCCGACGGTGTTCACCCCGTCGACGGCCGATCTCGAACGCGTCGTCATCGCCCTCTCCGAACTCACCCAGACGGCGATTCCATCCACCGACTCCCGTCACCTCGTCGTCCGCTCCGTCACGCCGTTTCTCGAACACGCGGCCACCGACCGGGTCTGTAACGTGCTCCAGCGGATCGAGGGCGTCCGAACCGGGGACGGAATCGGCTACGTCGGGATCCAGTACACGGAACACGACGAGGAGACGGTCGCGTCGCTCGCGAAGCTGGTCGATGGCATCCTCTGGGTGACTCACGGTTCGGCGGACGAACTCGTGTTCGAGTACCAGTCGGCACGGCGGTTTTCGGGCTCGATTCCGGCGAGGAAGCCCTGACACCCGACGTCGACGATAGTCCAGTGACCCGCTCGGCGCCTGTGACTGCACAGAACCTATCGCAGAGCAGCAGCCACGGCCTCGATCCAGCGTGGCGGGTGCCAGCTCAATTGGAAGCAATCCTCGTCCGTCGCCGCTGCCCGCTGTGGTAAGGTCGCCCGTCGACTCTCCGGATCGCGATTCACCGCCCACCGATGCCGTCGGTTACCACGCCGATCGCCGCAGTGCGTGAGATCCTGCGTCACTGTGCGGCCAGAACCGATGCAGCTAAAAGCGTGGTCGGTGTGGTTTGTTTCATGGGTTTTGGTAGCTACGACGAATCCGAGCAGCAGCAGCCAGAGATGAGTGACGAGGACGAAGATGCTGCCGTTTCCGTCCACGAGAACGATCACGACGGGGAGATGACGGTCGAGACTGGGGCGTCGACCGACGATCTCATCGGGCAACTGCAGGAGATGAAAGAGACGGACGAAGAATAAGGCACGATCGTATCGTCGAACGGTCGTACGTCCACTGGCGCTGATCGACCGGGTGGACGCTTTGTGTTTGGGACGAATCTTACAGGTGTGTCCGACTGACGACCGCGTCCGATCTACGCTCCCGAGTACCTGACCTGATCGGGGCGGATCCGCATGATGACGCGTTCTGTCTGGATCGGGCTGGGATACTCCGCGGTACCAGTGTAGCGCCCGGCGAGTTCGTCGGCGTGCTCGCGGGCGCCGTCGGTCGTGAGTTCGTCTACTTCGCCGGTCACCGAGAGCATCCGGTAGGGGTCGTCAGGGTCGGTCATGCTGACCGACACGCGCGGGTCGGCGCGGACGTTCTTGTCCTTCCGACGGCCGCGTTCGGTGTTGACCAGGAGACGGTTCGCGTCCGCGTCGTAATCGATCCACACCGGCGTCGTGTGCGGGGCGCCGTCCGGCAGGAGCGTCGAGACGTGGGCGAACGTCTGCTTCGTGAACAGGTCGGTCGCGTCGGTGGGGATCTCGGCCATAGCCTCCGTTCGTCCCGGGGGGACAAAATTGCGCCCCTCGAACCCGGTCCAGCTCGCGGTCCGAACTGACGTTCTAACGAGAGGATACACCCAGCGCGCTCTCACCAGACCTGGCTTCCAGCGCGAGCTGCGCCGGCGGCGGCGCCGAATCGGCGCGCGCGTCGACCCGAGCGGACGGCCCACTGTACTCTCTCGTTGCCGGTGGTGTACGGCTCCCCCACGTCGGAACCAGTGCCTGCATAACAAACCGGTCGCTGGAGGCACCCTCGGTAGGGTCACACATGAAGCGACGCACGTATCTGACGACGGCAACGGCAACGACGGCGCTCGCGGTGGCGGGTTGTACGAGCGGCGGTGACGACGATCCCGACAACGACTCCGACGACGAGTTCGGCGAGTTCGACGACGACGAGCCGTCGGAGGCGCCGCCGGACCTCGCGGGCACCTGGGACGACTTCGAATCGCTCGAGGAGTGGACGGCGACCAAGGGGTCGATGGCAGCCGACACCGACCGCTCCGTCACCGGGTCGCAGTCGGTGCGCCTCTCGCCCGATTCGGATGCCAGGGGTCGAATCGTCAAGTCCCTCTCGTCGCCGCTCGACTGCTCCGAGGTCGTCCCCGGCCTCGCCATGGCCTCCGAATCGAGCAACGCCCCCGCGATCCAGCTGTGGGACGAGAACGGACACAAGGCCCAGTATCGCCAGCAGACGGATCCCGAGAATCCCTTCGTCCGGCGCAACTTCGGCCTCTCGAAGATGGGGGGTGAGGTCGACCTCACCCGCATCGGCGAGATTCACATCGTCCACTGGCTCGGCGACGACCACGAGGGAGACCTCTGGATCGACGACCTCTTCTTCGCGCCCCGAAGCGAGAACGGCCAGGTGATGGTCCAGTTCCACGGGGGCTACGAGTCGGAGTACGAGACGGCCTACCCGATCCTGGACGAACACGACATCCCGGCGACGACGTTCGTCGCGACCGGCCGGGTCCGGACCTCGGAAAACGCCGAGGGGAACCGGCTGACGACGGAGCACCTGGACGAGCTCTCGAACGCCGGCTGGACGGTCGGTAGCTACGCGAATCGGGGCCTCCGTATGCTCGACTTCGACCCCGAGGACCGCGAGGCCGAGGTTCGCGACGCGGCCGCGTGGCTCGAAGACAACGGGTACGGGGACGGCGCCCGCTTCTTCGCGTTCCCCGGCGGCCAGTTCGACGAGGTCACCTACGATGCCGTCGCCGACCAGCACGACCTCGCGTTCGCCGGCCGATTCCCGGCGCAGGGCTACGCCGCGAACCCACACCTCTGTACGCGCGTGGCGAATCCCGATCCGGAGACGGCAGGAAATCTGGTCGAGTGGACCGCCGAAGTGGGCGGGATCACCTCGATCGCGTTCACGCACGTCGACGACAGCGTCGCATCCACGGTCGAGGCTCTCGCATCGTCGATCGCTGAACAGCAGGAGGCCGGCGATCTGTCGCTGATCTCGCCGGCGCAGTTAGCCGACGAGTACGTCTTCTAACTCCGGAGACGGCAGGAATCTGATCGAGTGCAATCCTCGTCAGCTACTCGGTGACGGTCACGTCGAACTCGTCGCGTGCGACTGCCAGCCGGTAGGTCGGGACGGTTCGGTACTCGACCGTAACGACGCCGAGGCGCTTGAGCCGGGAGAGTCCGGATCTGACCTCGTCCACGTCGGGGTCGGCGTCACCCGTCTCGCGGACGGCCTGGAGCACGGACACGACGCTCGCCGACCGTTCGTCGGGGCCGGGGACGACCGAGAGGATCGTCTCCTGGAGCGGCGTGACGCTCACCTTCGACGGCGCGGCGTCGTCGTCCGGATCGCTCTCGATACCCGGCTCGACGTCGACGAGGTCGGCCGCCTCTGGCGTGGCCCTGATGAGGCTGTTGTCGTCGCGGTAGTAGTACTCCGAGAGCTCGGTTTCGAGATACTGGTGGACCTCACTGCCGCTCTCCAGTTCCCATCGATCCTGTAGCTCGCTGTTCTTGGTCGGCTGGAACTGGACCACGTCGGCGAGGCGTTCGCGTGCCTCCTCGGAGAGACTCATTACCCGGGGCTACGGGGATTCGGTACTTTTGCGTTGCGACATTTTCCACCGTTCGTGTGCGACCATCTGACGCAGGGCCGTTCTCACTCGGCTGCGGACGGCGTCGATACGTTCTCTTCGAGGGTTTCCTCGACTTGCGTCGCGACGAGTGCGGCACCGACGAGGGCGAGCCCGGCGGCGAAGACGAACGGGATGGCGAAGTCGATGCCGACGAGAAAACCCGAGATGAGCGGTCCGAGGGCGATCCCGAATCCGAACGCCATCGTCAGCACGGAGAGGGTCGTCCCCGACTCGCCTTCGGGGGCCAGGTCGCCCGCCAGCGCGAGTGACGGGGCGAACACCATCGCGCCGGCGACCCCCTGTCCGAGGCGGGCGGCGAACATCGCCAGCGACGTCTGCACGAACCCCTGGACCAGGGTCGTCGGGAGCAAGATGACCATCCCCCAGAGGATGAACGGCCGGCGGCCGAACCGGTCGCTCGCCCGGCCGATCGGCGTCTGGAGGAAGATCTGGGCGATGACGAACGCCGAGAACTGCAGGCCGAACCAGGTCGAGGCCTGATCGAGCCGGGCGTTGACGGTGTTCTGCAGCGTCGCGAAGATGGAGATGGCGATCATCATGAACAGCGTGGCGATCCCGAGCGTGATCACGGGATTCAACACGTTGTCTCCTCGCGGGTCGGTGAACGGGACCGACGGCGTGCCACCGGCTTGCCGCTTCGTCCCCTCCGGATCGGTGATCAACGTGGCCACCATCGCGAGGCTCACGAGCGCCGTCAGCGTCGCGATCAGGAACGTCGCCTCGAACCCGCTGACCGACACCGTCGAGCCACCCAGTGCGAGATCGTACGGACCCCCGGCGACCACGGCCCCGGCGGCGACCGGCCCGGCGCCGAAGCCGACGAGCCGAAACGTGTTGTAGACGCCCATGTTCCCGCCGCGGTCGCCGGCCGTCGCGAGCTCGTTGACCAGCGCGACCGACGTCGGGACGATGAACGCGATACTTACGCCCTGCAACGCGCGGAGCACGACGAGCGAGAGGTACGACCCCGCGAACAGGTAGAGGAAGTTGGTCGTCGCCAGGCCGCCCAGACCGAGCAGGATGAAGCGCTTTCGCGCCCCGCGACTGTCGGACAACCGCCCCGTAAACGGCTGGAAGAGGCTGTTGAGGAGCCCGTACAGCGAGAGGACGATCCCGATGATCATCGCCTCTTCGAGGCCGAACGTCCGCCCGCCCACGACGTCGCTCGCCACGTACAGCGGGATCACGATGATCAGAAAGGAGTTCCCGATGCCGTCCGCGAGCCGGGCGAACGCGAGCGCGAAGACCCGACGATCCACGGTGAACGCCGCGCGGATCGACTGGAGAACCGACCGGAGCATTCGTGTCCCCTTCGGTAGCGACGTCAATGATGATTCCGAACCGCAACTCGATCACCTCCTCGATCGTCACCTGTCCGCTCCGGTGACTCTCCGCCCGACGGCGACATCCGTTCAAGACCCTCCTCGCTGAATCGGTCTGTATGGGCGCAATCACACTGAACGAACTCACTGACCGTCTCGCCACGCTTTCGTACCCGGTCTCACTGGAGACCGTCGACCGTAAACTCGGCGACACGACGCTCCAGCTCGCGGACGGCGAAACGACGATCGGTGAGACGCTGGAACTCGTCGGCACGGATCGATTCGACAGCGAGAACGAACTCGAATCCGAACTCTTCGGTGCGCTCCCGCGAAACGCCGTCGGCGAACCGTATCAGTCGGAAGGCGAGGGTTAGCGGAATCGCCACTTCGGGGTTCCCACCTCGCCTGCGCCTCGGCTGCATGCTGCGTCAGCGGTCTCAGTCTGGCTGTCACCGAGTGCCTCCCGAATTGATCGTGGACTGTTGCGCGCAAGCGGCGGCCCGCCGGCTCTCGTGGCGGTCGGGTCTCGGACGCTTCCCCACGGCCACCGACAGGGTCGAAAACCGCCTGAGACCGTCCAATTCCGCACGCTGAACGGGTGTGCTGTGCGCGGGAACCGACAGCCCAAACACGTCGCTTAAGTCCCTCGACGCGCCAGTTTCAGGACACCAATGGAGTTCTGCGACGAGTGCGGCTCGATGATGAAAGCCGACGACGGCCTGTGGGTCTGTGGGAGTTGCGACTACTCGAAACCGAAAGGCGATACCGACGAGTACGTCGTCACGGACGATCAGGAGGCCAGTGAGATTATCGAATCGTCCGAGGAAACGTCGCTCCCCGAAACCGACGCCCTGTGTCCCGAGTGTGGGAACGACCGCGCCTACTGGTACCTCCAGCAAACTCGCTCGGCCGACGAATCCGAGACTCGCTTCTTCATCTGTAGCGAGTGCGAGCACAAGTGGCGCGAAGACGACCACTAACGAACTTTTTGCGGCGCGGGTTCGCCAGAGGCGAACCACTTGCGCAAAAACTTCGATGAAAAAGGCCGGCGGCGGAGCCGCCGGGGAACCGCGCTCGCTCCGCTCGCGCGGAGAGTTGCGACCGCGAGGGTGCTCGTGGTGAAACGGCGTGCTTTACGCACCGTCCGAAACCACAACCCGCCACACTCTCTGCCTATTCGTTCGAGCCGCAGGTAGGTGATTCTGCAGCTAGGTATGACCTTGTGTATATGTGGTAATTTGCGACCGGCCGCGACCTCGACGGATACTGATGGGTCGACGGTGT
Organism: Halovivax ruber XH-70; assembly: GCF_000328525.1. NCBI lineage: Archaea > Methanobacteriati > Methanobacteriota > Halobacteria > Halobacteriales > Natrialbaceae > Halovivax > Halovivax ruber. The sequence continues at coordinate 2,524,052 of NC_019964.1, read as the reverse complement.
GCTTATTTTCTCTGACGTGCTAGGTGCTACCGGTGATCGTACATGGAAAAGAACGTGGGCGGTACTGATCGAACGATGCGACTCGTCGTTGGGCCGATCCTGGCGCTCATCGGCGTCGCCATCCTCGCTGGCTGGTTGGGCGTCGGCGGCACGCTCGGAACGGCCCTCGGCGTACTCGCAGTGCTCGCTGGGTTGGTACTGCTGTTCACTGGTGTCACGCAACTGTGCGTGGTGAACCGTCTGCTCGGCATCGATACCTACCGCGGTCGGTGACGCGAGCGCTCCAGAACCGAAGAGGCGGATCGTCCTCGAGTTCGCGGTACCGTTACTCGTTTCTCGCGATGGTCAGGTAGCCCGTGTGCCCGACGGGTGCGGTCGAGGGCCGCGAGCCGCGGTCGTCGAAGTCCATCTCGCGCTGGATGGTCTCTCGGGTCCGAATGTCGGCGAGCCCGGCCTCGGTCGCGGCCATCACGACCTCGCGGGTGTCCTCGACGAACGGGCTGTAGACCGCCACGAAGCCGCCTTCGACGAGCAGGTTGGGTGCGTGTTCGACGACTGCTGGTGCGTCACCCGTATCGAGTGTGAGGACGTCGAACGGACGAATCGATTCGTCCCCATCGCTCAGCAGGCTGTCGATCTCGTCGGTCAGGTCGCCCGTTCTGACCTCGACTGCGTCGGCGACGTCGGCGAGTGCCATGTTCTCGCGAGCGACGTCGGCGAATTCGGGGTCGCGTTCGTAGGTGACGACCGATGCGCCGGCTCTGGCCACGAGCGCGGCGAGGACGCCCGTCCCGGTGCCGGCATCGAGGACGCGGTCACCCGTCTGGATGCCCGTCTCCCCGACGATCAGACCGATATCGCGCGGCACCATGGGTGCACCCGTCCGTTCTAGGTGATGAAAGAGGTCTGGGCCGCGCAGTCGGCGGACGCGAAACTCGGTGCCGAGATGCGTCTCGATCGTCTGTCCCGGTTCGACGTCGGTCGGGATCTCGAGCACGCCGAGGTCCGTCCCGAACTCCTCGCCTGGCTCGACGAGGTACTCGCGGTCCTCGTAGACGACGAGGACCGTCACGCGAGGTTCACTCCAGCTGGGCGACGGCCGCCGCCAGGTCGCCGTCGTTCGCTTCGAGGGCGTCGCGAGCCGCCTCCTCACTGGCGCCCGTCCGACTGGCGACGAGTTCGACGTCACCCTGATCGACCGACCCACCGGTCGCGTCCGACGTGGCCTCGTCGGTGGCGCCGCGTGCTCGCTCGTCCGGCGTCCCGATGATCTGGTAGGTCTCCTGGCCCTGGGCGTCCATCTTCGTGACGTCCGGCGATTCGAAGACGAGTTCGTGCTCGTCCGTCCGGATGATCACTTCCTCGGCATCGAGCTCGTCCATGTCGATGCCCATCTGGTTCATCATCTGTTCCATCTTCCGCGGGTCGAGTCCGCCGCCTCCCCCGAACATACTGGGTTCCTTGCCACGCGCGGCAAAAAGACTACCGAAGGAACCCGACACGGTTTCGCCCAGGCGATCGGCGACCCGGTCGTCGGGTCTCGAACGAGTACCGTGACGAGGCCGGCCAGTACGGCGTGGCCACTGTGAGGTCTCCCGATTCCGTCGGGCCCTCAGTCGATCTCCGTGCGTCGGATCTCGACGGCCCCGTCGTCGGTTATCTCGACCGAGAGGCCCCAGCACTCCTCGTCGAAGTCGTAGGTGTCACTCGTCCCGTCCTCCGGGTCGACCGTCACTTCGAAGATGCCACCGTTCACGAGTGCATCGTTGACCGTCTCGACGTCGTCGGCGTCGATGTCGAGTTCCGCTTCCGTCCGATCGCCTGAACAGCGGTCGTCGACGATGATCGACACCGTCCGGGCCTGTCCACGGTTCGCCACCCTGATGGGGGCGCCGTCGCCAGCGTAGCAATCGTGCTGGGTGTCCACCGGTCCCGAGAGCGGGTCGACGTAGCCCACTTCGATCCCGTCGCGGTCGATTACGATTCCGTGGCGCTTACACGACCGCTCGTCCCAGCTCGCCGTCCACTCGTCTTCGGTACCGTCGTCACTACTCACCGTCACTGTCACGTCACCGGTGGTCGGCACCCCGGAGGATTCGACGACGTGCTCGCCCGGATCGAGGTCGTATCGCTCGTCTAATGCGGGGTCGTCTTCCCCGCCGGGCGTGTTGACCGTCACCGCCACCGCAGCCTTCTCTTCGCGGGCGTTCTCGACGGCCAGCGAGACTTCCGGATCGGACGGACAGGACTCGCCGTCGCCCGGCTCGTCGGTCAGGCGGTCGGCCAGGGATTCGGATGCCGGCCCGCACGTCTCACCCGAAACTCCCTCCGTGGGCGGGTCATCGGTCGAGTTCTCCCCCGGATCGTCGGGGTCGTCACCATCGGTGAGACATCCTGCAGCGCCAGCCCCACTCCCCGAAGCGAGCGCTGCCAGCACTGTTCGTCGGTTCATACTCGATAATCGGATACCAGTACGAAAGTCTCTCCCCTAGCTGAAATGGGCGTTTTACCGTCTCTCGACACTCTCCCGAACCTTCACGGCCATCCCCGTCTCGAAGTCACGGATTCCTTCGGCCGACAGTTCCGCGCGGCCGACGGCTAGGAGGTCGCCGCGTTCGTGGGAGACGAGCACCTCGTCTCCGGGGCGAACCGCACTCCCGACGTCGCAGACGAACTTCGCGAAGACGTTCTTGCCGTCCCTGACGAACGGTTCGCTCTCGTCGTCGACGACGATCCGTCCGGCTGGCGGATCGAACGCCTCGGCGAGCCGTCGGCCACCTTCGATACCCAGCGTGTAGCGGCCGTCGGTGCCGAACGAGACCAGTCGCTCGTCGTCGACGTGAATCTGCTGGGGACGGCCGCCGCTCGTCCGCGTGATCGTCCGCGATTCGCCGGCGGGGAACAGTGCCTCGCCAGCACCCGCGCCGAACTGGTACGCGGCGATCTGTCGTAGCGTCGCCCGATCGACCGTGTCAGTCATCGGTGACCGTTCTCGACGAAGCGTCGAAAACGTATCGACACGCCACACCGAAACGGGTTCCACCGTCATCGATGGTCGGCCCATCTTCGAATCTTGGAACAACAGGCAGGAATTATTTATCTATTCAAAATCAGTAGTGTTTTTACCAGGGTATGAACAAGTGCAGGCACGAATGGACGTCACGCAGGTCGCGCTCGGCACGATTCTCCTCGTCGCCGCCGGGCTCATCACCGTCGGACAATCGGTCGCCGGTTCGACGCCGGCACTCCACGCGATCGCCCTCCTCGGCGTCTGTCTGACCCTTGCTGCGGGGATCGTCGGCGAGATTCGGAACGAGCAACGGGAGTGAGAATCTCGGAACGACGACCGGTGAGCGAAGCGAACCGTGTGTGGGCGATTCGGAACCGGTAGTCGCGTTCGGTCTGAGCCGCGTCGATTCTGCGGTTTTCTCTGCTGTCCGCAGCCGACGAAGTTGCACGCCGATCAGAGGAGAAATCGGTCGGTGTCGCCGTCCAGGTCGACGAACGAGTCGGTCTCTTCGATCAATTCTTCGGCGGTCGAGGACTCGAACGCCATCACCTCCGGGCGGACGCCCTCGTGTCTGAGGTGCGAACACAGTCGTGAAAAGTCACCGTCGCCGGTACAGAGGACGATGGTGTCCACGTGATTGGCCAGCGTGACGGCGTCGAGGCTCATCCCGACGTCCCAGTCGGCCTTTTTCGATCCGTCGGGAAACCGTTTGATGTCCTTGATCTTGGTTTCGAAGCCGATGTCCTCGAGTGCCTCGAAGAAGCTCTCTTCGTCGGGGGCGTCGGCGCGGATGACGTAGGAGATCGCCCGGGTGAGTTGGCGATCGTTCACCGCAGCGTCCAGCAGTTCGCCGTAGTCGATGTTGCGGCTGTGGAGACTCTGTGCGGAGTGATAGAGGTTCTGTGCGTCGACGAGTACCGCCACCCGTTGGCCGGGGTGAACGTCAGTCATGAGTGCTTCAAATCGCCACTGGGTCAAAGGATTTCCGCTATGATTGATCTGTTGGTCAAAATTTGGCCAGGTGGTTGGATTTTCGTATTGTATTTAGGAAACTGCTCTGTCAGTGCTTACCGATTCTCGATACAATTGACTGCCAAGGCACAAGATTTCGTGTTGAGTGCTTGACTACAGGAAACCATCACGCATGCGATGCACAGCACAGCACCGATTCCGGTTGGTGAACCGAGACAGATCGGCTTGCACTTCAAGCAATCGAGCGTCGATAAGATGCCATCTAGACATCCACCGACTTTGGAACCACACGAATCGTCTACTTGGTCGGCACTTTCCCATCCGAGAGTTTTGATGATATTCCTGGCGACCTTTTCTGCCGCCTTTTTAATCGGGTTTGAAATTATCATTGTGCCAACGTCGTTAGCTCCATGACTGGTTCCTGCTGACCTGATCGATGCGATGGACGTTCCCGTGGGGGTCACTTTATACCGGATTATGTCACCGTTATCGGCGGATTGCGGAGCGTTCGTATTAGCCCTGGCAACATCTCCTATTGGCTCGCTCGGATTGCCGGCGATACTAGATCTGGGCACATCGATATAGAAGCTATTAGCCCTGCCGGTAGCGTAGACCGACGCATCCTCTTTGTTCTCGAGTGAGAGTCTCGAGAGGGCGTATTCACGCTCATCTTTCGTCGTTGTGCGATAGAATTTAGTTCCCGTAACCGATCCTTCGAGCCACGCTTGGGTCCCGTCGGGAATCTTTTGATATTTTTTGATTGGTTTATGCTGTCCAGTAGTAATCGAGGATCCGTTCGCGTCGAAATGGAAGGTTGCAACGACCTGCCCATCAGCTTCTCCGACGTGCAGCTCACCATATCCGAAGTCAATGACCGTGACCGAAGCCACGATCGAATCGTATTCCAGTTCCACCGTTTCGGCGGAATCGGGCTGGGGTAGTTCTTCGTAACCGAGCTCACCAAGTATTGATCGGACCTCCGGTATCCGTTCAATTTCGGTCAGTTTATTCTCGTTCGTATCGTGGGCTGTTACTAGCTCACTCAGACCGGCGACACCGACGGCGGCACTGGTTGTCCCGGCACTCGCACGCAACACATTTCTCCGACTAATTCCGCTGTCATCGGCATTCTTCCGCGACATCGAATGTAAAAATACATGAGGGTATATATAGTTATTCATCTCATTTTAATAATTGAACTTGTGAGGATACTGATCCTACTAGCGGTGGCTGATAATTGAGTATCAAAACCAGTACTTCACTGTTCCTGCCTGCGTCCGATGTCAGCCTAATTGTGTACAACCAACCTTTCTATTGGTGGACTTGTTATCGCTTCCTTCCCGTCAACCTCGCAACTTTGCGATCCGTTTTTCCATAGGGGGATGCGTGGAAAAGACCTTAGACAAGAGGCTCTTATCACCATTGAAGATACAGAGCGCACTCATACTATCATCTACCTTTGATTCGCGACCCTCGGCTCCACGTGAGATTTTTTCGAGTGCGCGAGCTAGTGGATCCCCACTACCAATCGCCTCGCGGGCGTCATCGTCGGCAACGTACTCGCGGTAGCGCGAGATAGCCAAAACGAAGGCCGTCACCAGTAACTGGGCGACGTTCGCGATGACCATACCGACGATGATACTGCCAGCGTTACGATCCCCACCGGCCATGTAGACGATGTAGGCGACCCAGCCGACGATCATCCCAATAGATTGGCCGATGATCATCGTGATCACGTCTCGGTTTTTGATGTGTGCGATTTCGTGAGCGATGACGCCCTCAAGTTCATCCCGATCGAGTATCGCCATGAGCTCCGTCGAGACGCAGACGACGCCGGCGCCCTTCCGGCCGACGGCGAAAGCGTTTGGTGTCCCCATCTCCATGACTTTGAGCTTCGGCTTCTTCACTTCCATATCACGAGCGAGCGCTTCCGTCATTCGATGAACTTCCAGATACTGTCCTTCTTCTGGCATATCATCGGCACCCCTTAGCGCTCGCCACTTGCCGAGTTTGTACTGAAGTGGGGGGAGGACGACGAGTCCGAGCGGGAGTAACCAGATGAGGTCGATACCGAACATCGCGGAGACGACCGTCATCGAAGCTAAGTAGAACCCGAACAGGATGGCGCCGACGACCACCATCCGTACCTTCAATCCGAAGTCTGTCATGGGGACAGATTGGTCAGCCGGAGGCATAAGTTCGGCGGTATTGCGTGTGAAGATCACCCACTCGAAACGCGGGCGATCGGGGACGGTTTGCCCGGACGATCCGGTCCTATGGGTATCAGCGAACTCCGTTCTGTCGGTTGATTACGCGCTCGTACAAGAAGGTTTTTGCGTGGGGTTGTGGACACCGAATGTAGCTGTGGGGAACGAAGAGCAGTTGGCGACCGACGACGAGGCAGCGTCGACGCAGGAACCTGCTGACGAACCGGGGCTCGCCGACGAAGAGTGGACGGTGCGATACCAGCGACGGCTCAACGAACTCTACCGATCCGACCGTTTTCACGAACAGGCGGTCGGGTTCTGGGCGAAGTTCGTCTACGAGTTCGCCGTCAAATCCGTCCCGGTCGGACTGGCCGTGCTCGTCGGCCTCCTGGCTCGCTGGCTGGGGGTCATCGGCTACGGGTACGCGAGTATCCTCTCGTGGGGCTGTGGCATCGCCGTCTCGATCACGTTCGTCGGCTGGTGTATGAGCGAGGGGAACCGATCGGAGCCACCGGAGCACTCCAGTTAGAGGTGTGGCCGACGTCGGTTCCCGATCACGGGCATCGACTCGAACACCGTCCGCCTGACGTCTAGTGCCGACGCGAGCACGGTGACGACCCCGGCGAGGACGATCGAACCGGGCGTCCAGTGGCCGCGACGCAGGCCGACCAGGTCGAAAACCGGGTAGTACGTCGCCGCGACCGCCGCCGCGTACGGAACGTCGCCGATCGCGTATGCCACGGCGAGGCCGGCCACCGTTCCGAGTGCGACGAACACGGCCGCGAAGGCCACCGCGATCAAAAGCAGCGCGAAGAGGCTCCGAGAGGAGGCCACCTGTGTCTGGTCTGGATTGTACTCGCCCGCCCACACGTCGCGGACGTAGAGGACGGCCATGTGGAAACTCAAACTCACGACGGTGATCCCGACCAGCGGCGTGGCCTGCGGGTACACCCAGTTCAGTCCGAGCGCGATCGCCGAGCCGGTGAGGACGAAGAGCACCGTTGCCGAGACGAAGACCGTCGCGTAGGCTTTCCAGTACGCTTGCGCTGTCCTGCCGAGTCCTCGATACGAAGTGGGCATTCCGTCGGTTGGTGGTTTCGAGGCTGGCATCCTAACGTTTGTCCTGCTGGTAGACGCGTCCGTCGGGTACCCCCCGAACCGTCTCCCGTCGTCCGCGAGAATCACGAATGCAGTGATAAATCTACCGGTTACTCGCGTGTAGATTTGTGGGAGAGAGACTGTCTCTGCCGTTTTCCGTTACTGATGGTTACTTGCCTTGGTTGGGCGGTGGCGCCCGTCACCCACTGATACGTCAGAAGACGCTTCGGCCCGTTCGGAGACGCTCCGACCGTTCAGAGACGCTTCGACCCGTTCGTCTCGGTGCCGCCGGTGACCGACCGTCAGAAACGTACGTACTTTCTCTCACTCCCCACTCTCTCTCTCCTGGACTCTCACACCCACTCACTCCTCGCACAGTGACTCCCCGCGAGAGCGGAACTACCCCTCTTCTTCCTGAATCTCGGACAGCTCTGCCTCCACGTCGGCGTCGACCTCCTCGGTCGTGGCGTCTGATTCCGACGTCGATTCGTCGGCGGCCGACTCGTCGCCGACCTCCGACTTGAGCGTCTCCAGTTCGGCCTCGACGCCGCTGTCGGTCGACAGCTGGTCGAGTTCCCGGTCGATCTGGTCCTTGTCCGTCAGCACCTCGTCGAACGCGCCCGTCTCGCGGAGTTCGTCCATCGCCGCCGAGCGCGCCTCCATGTCCTGGGTCTGCTCCTCGGCGCGTTCGATCGCGCGACCGACGTCCTCGAACTCCTCGCCCGTCGCCGTCATCGCCTCGTTGACGGTCGTACTCGCCTCGGCGGCCGAGTAGCGGGCCTTCATCGTCTCTTTTTTCGTGCGGAACTCTTCGATGCGCGTCTGGAGGGTGTCCTTCTGCTCGACGAGCTGGTCCTGCTGGTTCTGCAGGTTCGAAATCTGGCGTTCGAGCTCCTCGATCTGGTTCATCTTGGCCTTCTTCTTCTCTAGGGCCTTGCGTGCCAGATCCTCGCGGTCCTGTTCGACCGCCGTACGCGCCTGCTGGTTGTGCTTGTCGACGTTCTCCTCGAGCCGGCGCTTTTGCATCTCGAGGCGCTTTTTCTGCGTCGTCAGATCTGCGATCCCCCGCTTTACCTGCTGGAGTTGATCACGCATCTGCTCGTAGGAGTAATCGAGCGTGTCGGTCGGATCCTCGGCCCGGTTGAGGATCGAGTTCACCTTCGATTTGATGATGTAGGATGTCCGAGAGAGGATGCCCATACTGGTATCTGTTGTTCCCGTTACTTAAAAACATCACACACGTTGTCCCGGCAAGCTGGCAGGTCTCGCGTGACTTCGGACCACTTCGGCGCAGGATCGAACGGGTTCAAGGGCACCCGGCGACGACCGACGCGTATGGACGAGACTGACACCGGCGCGGAGACGGACGTCCTGATCCCCGGCGCGCGGGACGTCCGTGGGACGCTCGACGGCCCGGAAGCCCCGGACGTCCTCGTCGTCGCCTGCCCGCCACACCCACAGCACGGCGGTTCCCGAACGGACCGGCGACTGCGAGCCGTCGCCGACGCGCTGGCGGACCGCGACGTCGGCTGCCTTCGCATCGATTACGGCGACTGGGACGAGGGCTACGGCGAGCGCGAGGACGTGCGAAACGCCCTTCGCTGGGCGAGCGACCGGGCGGAGACGGTCGCCTGTTTCGGCTTCAGCTTCGGCGCCTCGCAGGCGATCCTGGCGAGCGCGTCCGTCGAGACGCCCGTCGCCTGCGTCTCCGCGCTGGCACCGGCCGCGACCATCGCCCCGGAGCTCGACGTCGCGGACGCCGTTCGATCGCTCGACGAGGCGGTCCCGCTGCAGGTCGTCTACGGCACTCGTGACGAGACCGCTGACTGGCAACCCGTTCGCGACGCCGCGGCCGAACGGGGTGCCGACCTCGTCGAGTGGTCGGCCGACCACTTCTTCGTTGGTCAGGAGGCGAAGGTCGCGACCGACGTCGTCGACTTCATCGAAGAGAATACGTAGGTGAAAGTGCGCTATCGCCGCCGCTCCCGTCGATCGGCCAGAATCTGTTTTATTCGCGCGCCTGGGCCGCCCTCGATCGGCCACCCCCTGGTTCGCCACGTCGGCGGCTCCGGTTCGAAGGCCGGACAGCTTCCGGCACACTCCCGTGCGGTCGGCTGGCGCCCCTTCGCTCGACAGTACGGGAGTAGCTGCCCGTCGGTGCGTCCCTCGAAGTGGCGGCAGTCGGGTCGCATCGTGTCGACGTACGACCGCCAGCCGCGTTCGTAGGCGCGTTCGGCGATCTCGAGCCGTCTCTCTCGTTTCTCGCTCGCTTCCACGTACTCGAACTGCGCCGCGGAGGCGTCGTGTGCGCCACCGTCGGGTCGCTCGAGGATTCGTGTCCCCGGTCGATCGACCGCCAGCGTGCGCGGGTACCACGCGACGTCGGCAGTGAGCGCGGTCGAATCCACCTCGACGATCCCGGCTTCGACGGGGACGTCCTCGAAGAGTGCCGCCGAGACGCGGTCGTCGTCGGCTTCGATCGCGATCCAGACCTCGTCCGCGAGTCCCATCGCGACGTCCCGCTCTAGCTGGTCGGACAGCGCGCGGGCCGCGCTGGCGTCCAGATCCGGTTTGTTCTCGATGGCGACGATTCGCTCGACCCAGTCGGGGTACGAGAAGCGCCGGCGAATCTCGATTCGGTTGCCACGCCGGCGCGTCTCGAGAATCCCCCGGTCGTCGGCTCGATGGATCGATTCCCGGACGTACCGCCACGGATAGCCGGGGTCCGGCAGCGCCTCCCGATAGTAGGCCCACTCGGCCGGCGCGTACCGCACGACGTCGAGGAGGTCGCCGTCCAGCCGCTCCTGGCCGAAGGCTGCTCGCTCGCCGAGTTCGTCCGGATCGCACTCGATCACGATCGTATCCCAGCGCCTGCCGGCGGCCCCGAACTGTCGGGCGACGATGACGGGGCCCGCTCGCTCACCGTCGGGAGGCCAGTGGCGCTCGGCCCATCGACAGACGCGTAACTCGAAGGCAAACTCGTTCGACGGCGTGCTCACACACGTCGTTCGAACTGCACGGCGAAAGCCTTGCGGCTCGGCGTGCGGTCCAGCCGACCGGCTACAGCCACGAAACCGTCCGGTCTTCGAGTTCGTCGACGGCACGCGGATCGAGCGCTCGATCCACCGCGTAGGCGTACCGCCGCGCGGAGACGGCGACTGCCAGGTAGACGACCGCTGGCAGGACGGCCAGGCCGAACACGGTCACGATCAACATCAGCGTGGCCGCACCGATGGCGAAGAGTGCGAGAATCGCCTGCAGCGTCGCGATCCCGTAATCGCGACTCGAGACGATCGCGACGAGTGCGTCGGTGCGAGACGCACGCCGGTCACCGGCCGATGACTCGGCGACTCTCAGGCGGCGCCCGCTTACGGCCAGGGCCGCTGGTGTGAGGTACGCCCCGGCGAGGAAGACGACCGCGACGACCGTGGCAGCGGTCAACTCGGAAACCGCCGTGGCGATCGGGCTCGCGTCGGCCCAGAGTGCGAGGACGGCAAGTCCCGTCGGAACGCCGACGAGTCCGATCACGACGGCGCCGCCGACCAGCACCGATTTCGCGAGTCCGCCGATATCGCCAACGGCCGGCAGCTCCGGGTCGACGACGGAGCCGAGGACGACGTGACGCCCGTAGCCGATCAACAGGAGGAGACCGATCGCGCCGATCGGGACCGATAGCTGGTGATCGAAGATTGCCCAGATACCGATGGCCGCGACGAACGGGAGGGCGAGAAACCAGCCGACAGTCGTCCGGTCGGCCCAGTCCTCGTCTAGCACGTCGGACACGGCGGCCTCTAGCATTCACGTCCGAAGAGGGACAACGGAAGTAAAGTCCTTACGAGGACGGCCGGCAGCCGTGGCGCTCGCCCGACGGCACGAGCTCAGCCGTCGGTCGACGGTTCGCACCAGGTAGTCGGTCGATGACCGCACCGGGCAGTCGCTCTGTGGACGAATCGGGTAGGTGGTCGATGGACGTCGCTCCGGGTGGCGGGTCGGACGGGGTCGCTGTTCGGTGTCCGCCGTCTGGGTGCCGCGTGGGTCCGCTTTGCTGGGGGTTGCGTTCTCCGTTGCTGGGGTTTCGCTCCCCTTTGCGGGGTTACTGTTGCTGCTGTTCTTCCTCCAGCGTGTCGATGTGTTCGTGTGCTCGCTCCAGGATCTCGCGCGGCCCGTCCTGTGTGACGGTGTTGATTGCCTGCTCGTAATCGCGCCACTGGAGGTCGCGGTGTTCGTTCGACAGCTCGGCACTCGCCTCGAACGAGCGAGCGATGAACAGGTGGACCGTCTTGTGGATGGTGTTCCCGTTCGCCTCGAAGACGTAGCTGTAGTCCTCGCGGAAGCCGTCGAGTAGTCGAAAGTCTGCTATCCCTGCCTCTTCTTTAACTTCGCGGATCGCCGTCTGCTGTAGTTCTTCGTCTCCCTCGACGCCGCCCTTCGGAAACTCCCAGTCACCCGGGCGACTCTTGAGCAGAAGATACTCGCGCCGGCCCCGCGTGTCGCGGAAGAGGATCGCGCCTGCGCTCGTAGCTTCGACTGCCATTGCAGGCTGTACCGGCCGAGCCGTAATGAGAATATCGGACTGACGATCCCATCTCGGGAGGTTTTTAGGCTCGCCGGACGGACTAGCGCAGTATCTATGACCTTCGTTACGTGCCTCACGCTTCAGAGCGGCGACCGGGCCGCTCTCGATGGCGTGGTCGACGACATCAAACGCACAGCCGAACGGAAAGGGGCGGCGCTGAAAGGACCACACACCCATCCACCGGATCACTTCTCGGTCCCACAGCACCAGCGTCTCCACGCCGACGACGACCGGCAGTCGTCGCCCTGGTCCTACACCGTCTTCACTCGCGAGCTCGAGATCCACGGCTACCAGACGTTCGCCCGCGACGTCGCAGGCCGCTCGTTCCCTGACTCGGTCCACGTCGAGGTCGAGGTCGAACAGGTCCAGGGCGCCTGAGGAACCTGCCCACGTGCGGAACCTGGCCACTCACGATCCGGTCGCAGTGTTCGGCTGCCGATCGCCCGTGTCGCCCTCGCTCACCACGCCCCTTCGCCGGAGTCGGCACGATTTTACGTGTCACCAGCTACCACTCCAGTATGTCTTCGATCGATCCCGTGGCCCTTCGTCGCGAGCTGCATCGTCACCCCGAACCCGCCTGGCGTGAGTTCGAGACGACGGCGCGCATCGTCGACCGACTCCAGCAACTCGACCTCGACGCCCTCTACGTCGGCCCCGACGCGATCGACGGCGACAATCGCCTCGCCGTCCCGGACGACGCGGAGCTCGAACGGTGGTACGACCGCGCCCGTGATGCCGGTGCCGACCCCGACGTCCTCGCCCAGCTCGAAGGCGGCTACACGGGTGCCGTCGCGGTGATCGAACGCGGCGAGGGACCGACGATCGGCCTCCGCGTCGACATCGACGGGCTCCCGCGAGAGGAGGCAGACACCGACGATCACCTGCCCGCAGCGGAGGGCTTCCGGTCAGCGACCGGCGAGTCCATGCACGCCTGCGGCCACGACGCCCACGCCGCGATCGGAATCGGCGCGCTCGAAGCCGTCGCAGACGACGAGGACTTCCAGGGCACGCTCAAGGTCTTCTTCCAGCCCGCGGAGGAGGTCATCGGCGGCGGCAAGTCGATGGCCAAGAGCGAGCACATCCGGGACGTCGACTACCTCCTCGCGACGCACGTCGGGCTCGACCACCCCACCGGCACCGTCGTCGCCGGCATCGAGGACTTCCTCGCCGTGCGCCACCTCGAAGCGACGTTCACCGGCGAACCCGCCCACGCCGGTGCCGAACCGGAGGCGGGCCGCAACGCCATGCAGGCGCTCGGCACCGCGATCCAGAACGCCTACGCGATCCCGCGCAACTCCGACGGGCCGACGCGGGTCAACATCGGCGTCGTCGAGGGCGGGACCGCCGCGAACATCGTCGCCGAGGAGATCAGCATCGTCGCCGAAGTCCGGGGCCAGACGACCGACCTCATGCGATACATGAGCGACAGCGTGGAGCGCGTCTTCGAGTCGGCTGCCGACATGCACGATTGCGAGGTCGAGATCACTATCGGCGCCGAGGCACCGAGCGCCGCGAGCGACGACGAACTCCGCGAGATCGTCGGCTCGGTCGCAGAAGGGGTCGACGGCGTCGACACGGTCGTCGACGCGGCCGGCCTCGGCGGCAGCGAGGACGCCACTTTCCTCATGAAAGAGGTCCAGGACAACGGCGGCCTCGCCGCCTACGTCGGCGTGGGCACTGACCACCCCGGCGGCCACCACACCGCCACATTCGACGTGGACGAGCCCACGATCCAGCACGGCATTGACACGCTCGCGGGGGCGATCGTGGAGATCGCCGAAACGCGACCGTAGCGGCCTGGATGGAGCGTCACGCGACGTCTGTTGTCTGGAAGCTCGGGTTGTTTGCACACGACCACCAGTAACTATATTATCCATTACGTCAATGATACAGACGGAAGCTCCGTCCGTTCGGGTACGAAAGTGCCCCGGGTGCTAGAGACACCCGGGACGTGGCTTCCAAATCCTGTAGCAGGGATTTTGTCAGCCATGTTCCGAAAGACACTATCGAGACAAAAAGGTCTCGCACGCCCGTTACCTAGAGAGTCGTATCGCTATCCGTCGCAGAGTTTCGGTTTCGGGGATGGGGGGCCGAGTGCCGCTGGCTGGTCAGCTGGGCCACCGCGGAGGACACTCGGATGACATCCGTCGAGCGAACGAGCGACGGAACCGGCGACAGGACTCCGAATCGGGAGTGCTATCGGTGTGATCGGGACGTGGAACCGGCGCGGCTCTTTCGGCTCGTCTCCGAGCCGCCGGCCGCGCTGTCGCACGACTACCAGACCGCAGAACGCCTGTGCTGTCCGGGCTGTGCGGCCGCGATGAACCTCTCCGAGTTTGCCGAGCACCTGAAAGCGCGTGCTCGGCGGGGTGAACATTCGACGGACGGGTAGCGCCGGTCACCGATTCGCTTCGAACCACTCGACCGCGAAGTCGACGAGGGCCGGTTGCGAGAGTAGCGTTGCGTCACCGACGCCGACGGTCCCGGACTCGAACGCCTCCGGGTGCTCGCGTTCGAAGGCCTCTCCGCACTCGGAGAAGTCCTCGTCCGTAAAGTCGATGTCGTCCCACTCGACCCACTCACGTTCGCCGTCGACGAGGATCGCGGATTGCTGTGGCGCCGTCCCGAGATCGAGGTCGACGCGGTACTCGGCGAGGTGGAGCGAGGTGTTGGTGGCGTGGGTCGTCCCGAGGAAGCAGACGTCGCCCTCGAGCTCGTAGACCCTGGCCAGCGGGGAACTTTCGCCGAGCGAGTTCTCTAAGGCGTGATCGTCGGTCACGTATTCGGCCTCGGCACCCCACGCGGCGAAGGAGTGCTGTGGATGGTCGCTTCGCACCACGTCGGCATAGTTCCGGAAGCACTCGGCGATCGCACCCATCCCCTGCGTCGGCGTCGACTCGGGGCGGTAGGGCGGCATCGTCTCGCGGACGGTGTCGTACCACGATTCGGGCACCGGCGGATGTCCCATGTCGGCCGGGTTCATGTTCCCCGGTGAGTGCGTCGGCATCACGATCGTGCCGTCCGCGCCGACGACGCGCTGGAGGGCGTCGACGACGGCCTGCGGGCCGCCACAGACCCAGCCGAGTTCCGAGAGGGAGCCGTGGACGAGTATCGTTTGGCCCGTCTGGACACCAAGTTCCTGGAGGTCCGTCGCCATCGACTCGACGGTGATCGGCTCCGGCGAGCGATCTTTTGGGAGCGTCTCGTTCATGTCGTCGGGTTGGGGATAGGGGGCATAAGCTTGGTGAATCCGAGGAATGCCCGGTTCGACCTTCGTCGCCGAATAGCCGTCTTCGACGAGCGAAGAGCAGTCTTCCCTTCGCCCGCTCAGTTGCTGGTTCGTGCCCGCCGGAGCACCAGAAATCCCAGCCCGAGTGCGAGCGTCGCGACTCCTGTCAGGGTGAACAGACTCCGATACCCGGTCTGGGTGGCCAGTCCGGTGAAGAGGATCGGCCCGGAGGCTCGCCCCAGGCCGGTCGCGCTGTTCCGCAGGCTCATCGCACTCGCGTTCGACGCCGCGGAGACGGACCGACTGATCGCAGCGTCGACGGAGGGGAGCACGAGACCGATTCCGACACCGAACACGAACGCCAGCGCATCGATAGTGCGCAGCGAGGAAGCGACCCCGATGCCGAGGAGTCCCAGGCCGAAGCAACAAAAGCCGAGGGCGACGAGCGAGCGGTTCGCGTACCGCTGGGCGAGGTGACCGTTCGCCGCGGCGACGGCAGCCGACGCGAGCATCGCCGTGGCGATCACCGCGCCGATCGTCGCGGCCGAGGCGTCGAAGTCCCTCGCGAGGAGAAAGGGGAGCGTCGTCATGAGCGTCCCGAAGACGACCGTCTCCGCGAGGATCGTCGCCCCGTACAGCTGGATCGTGCGGCGAACGGAGAGTTCTCCGATAGCTCGTCGAATCGTCGCCCGTTCGGTCGAATCGTCCACACTCGTCGATCCGTTCGTGTCCGCCGATTCCTCGAACTCCCGCGCGACGAACAGGGCGGCGCCGACGGCGAGCAGGTAACACGCGAACGGCACTTTCCACCCGTACAGCGCGAGCGTCCCGCCGAGGACGGGATATAGGGTGCGTCCGGTCGAGAGGATCGCGACGTTGATCCCGAAGACGGTGTTACGCTGTGGGCCTTCGAAGGCGTCTGCGACGATCGTCACCGTCGTCACGAAGATGCCCGCGGCGGCCACACCCTGTCCCAGTCGCGCCCCCAGGACGAGCGTAAAGCCGCCCAGAAAGGGGATGATCGCCCCGACGACTCCGAACGAGACGAGACTGCCGAGGAGGACGGGACGACGTCCGACACGGTCCAGCAACCGCCCGATGAGCGGCGAGAGGAAGATCCCCGGCACGAAGTAGATGCTGAGCACGTAACCGGCTCGCACGTCCGACACCGCGAACGCGTCCCGCATGAGCGGCAACAGCGAACTCACGAGCGGCACGCCCAGCGGCACGACGACGGTGCTCGCGAGAACGGTCCAGAACACCCGCGACCGCCACGGCACGCCGCTTCGCTCACGACCGGTCGACGCGCTCATGTGGTGGGGTACGCGAAACCAGATCGTATAACCCGACACGGCGAGGCGTCCCGGCTGCTCCAAATTCGCTCAAGCACCCACTCGCGCCGAGTACTCCGTTCTCGGTCACCCTGCGAGGAAGACCGGAGCGATGCCTGAGACGAAGAGGAAGACGGGCAGCGAGACGGCGGCGACGACGATCCCCTTCGCGAGCGCCTTTGCAAGGCCGTACTTGCGTTCGGTGAGGATCGCTTCAGGCACCTTGTTCGAGAGGAACGGCTCCGGGGCGTCCGCTCCGGCTGCGACGCGCTTTTTGGCGTGATAATCGGCTGGTCGGTTCCCGTCCGGCGTCGCTGCCGTCGTGTCGGGTTCGACGCGCCCGTAGACGTAGATCTCGTCACCCGGTTCGATCCAGCTGAGTTCGTACGTCCGGTCGAACGTCATCCCGCGCGAGGGCAGGTTCCGATCGCGCTCGAACCTCGCGACGGGAGCGGGCGACTCCTCGAAGCTCTTGACTTCCAGTTCTCGCTGGCGATCGAGGGTGAGATCGACGTCCGCGTCGGCCACGGCATCAGCGGTCACGCGAACGGTGTCGGTCTCGTCCCGGAGTGCGAACGAGAGGTGCCGTCGTTCTTCGCAGGGCGTTCGGGTCGAACCGGCGCCCGCGTCGGAGACCGTCAGCTCGTAGGCGACGCACGGCCGTTCGACGATCGGCACGACGAGCGGTCGACGGGTCGGCTCCACCGTACCGCTGACGGCCGCCGGGCCCGTCGCGACCGAGTCGAGTTTCGACGCCGGCGTATCTGCGATCAGGACCGCCTGCCGGTAGCGTTTGAACCCGTTCAGGACGACGACGATCCCGTAGAAGATACCGAGAAACGAGAAGACGAGGACCCCCACGTAGAGGAAGGCGACGAGAATCACGACCGCTCACCCGGAGGTGTGCTCGTCGGCGTCCGACGGCGTGCCGTCTGACTCGACTGGCTGCCCGTCGGGAGTGGACTCGTCACCTGCCGTCGGCGTGGGGATCGACACGTCGAAGCGATCGCGGATGTCGACGCGCTCGTGTGCCCGATCGGACGCGCGGAACGGCTCGCGCGATTCGAGCCCGTGGCGCGACGCGGCCAGGCGTTCAGGAAACCGGGCGATCCGAACGTTGTAGGCGGCGACCGCCTCGTTGTAGTGCTCGCGGCGATTCTCGAGGCGGCGCTCGATCGAGGTGAGGCTATCGCGAATCTCGTCGAATCGGTCGGCCGACTGCAACGACGGGACCGCGTCGGCCGTCGAGAACAGTTCGGCGAGTGCCTCCCGGATCTCGATGCTCGCGTCGGCGGCCTCGGCGGGTTGCTGGGCCTCGAGGGCGCGTTCGCGCGCGTCGAGCACCTGCTGGAGCACGGCCTGCTCGTGTCCGGCGTGTTCGGCGGCGAGGTCGACCAGCGACCCGACTTCGTCGGCGCGCCGTTCGAGGAGGACTTCGACGTTCGCCCACGCCCGCTCGCAGCGCTCGTCGGCCTCGAGAACGTGTTGCTCGACGTGGCCTGCGTACCTGACGCCACTGTAGGCTACGATGAGCCCCACGAAGCCCCCGACGATCGTCGTCAACCCCACCATCGATGGCGGGATTCCTCCCCGAACGAGTTAGTAATATCGAAATTCAGCTTGACGATAGTTTTGAAACGGTCGTCTCGGCGGGTGTCGGACGACGGAGGTGCTTCGTCTCGGTCGCCGCCCCTACGACCGGGTCAGACGGGCCCGCCCACGGCCGACCCACCGCCGCACCGTCCGCTGGCCGTAGTATCCGATGCCGACGGCGCCGACGAGCATTCCCCAGGTCACCCCGGTCGACGGCGTCTCGCCGGTCAAACGCGCGTACAGTTCCAGTTCGATCAGTAAGCCGAGGATGGTGAAGGCAGCGAAACAGAGTATCAACCCCCAGACACGGGCGTACCGGTACAGGCCGTGGACTGGGCGGCGAAGGCCCGCCGGGAGCCCCGTGCCGTGATTCGCCGACTGGCCAGCGGCCGAGCGCCCTCGATCGCCGGTTGCGGACTGCTGTCGGCCGGACGCCTCACCTCCGACCGCCGTCCGGTCGTCGGTCACGACCGTCTCCGATTTCTCGTCCCGGATAGCAACCGGTTCCTCGACTCCCTTCGCAGGCCCGTCGCGGGAATCGTCCCCCGTGACCTCGCGGTATACGCGGGTGTCCCTGACGAACCAGTCGGCTGGCTTCGGACTGGTCGTGGGATCCGTGAGCCGAGCGTGACACGATTCACAGAACGTCGGCGGTGACTCGTCTAGGTCATAGAGCGTCGGCGTCTCTTCGAAGACACACCCTGCGTGCGTCGTCTCGATGCCGAAAAGATGGCCGAGTTGCTTCGTCACCTGCTTTTCGACCCGCGTTTCGAATCGATCGCCGCCGTCAGTCAGTGGATCGCTCGTAATCACGGCCGGTGACTCGCCGACGAGTGCGACCCCGAAGATTCTGGGCTGTTCGTCCAGGATGAGCGGGTCGGCAACCAGGCCGATCTCCCGATCGGCTTCGCTCGCCTCTTTCGTCGGGTCCAGTAACTCCGTGGCGGGATAGTACGTCGGCTCGTCGAACCCGGCGGGAGCCACAAGGTCTGCATAGTAGTCGACCGGCTCTATCCGCCGGACACCGGGATCGACGCCGAATCGCTCGCGAAGCGTTCGACGAGCGATCGGCACCATGTCGACCGGTTCGTCGCCGAAGACGACGAGGTCGACGGTCGGTCGCCGTGTCGGCGGGAAAATCGCCATCGACACCCACTCAATATTTTGGGTCTGCGCCGGTCGTCTCGTAGACCGACTCCATCAGGCGGTCGCGTTCTGCTTGCCAGGCGTCGAAGCCGGCGGGCGAGCTGGGGTAGTCCTCGTAGTGGGTGAGCAGTTCGTCGGCGCGCTGTTTGGTCTTGTAGAGGTTCCAGACGGTGCCGTAGTGGCCGCGGGCTTTGAGGAGGGCCTTGATCTTCAGGCCCCAGCCGAGGTTCGCGCTGCCGGAGTAGAGCGCCTCGGCGATCTGTTCGCCGGGCATGGCCGCGAGCAGGCCCATGAGTTCGTCGATGTCGACGGCGGTCGAGAGGATGTTGTAGACGTCGAGGGCGGCGTAGCGTGCGCCGAAGTGGTCCATGACGCGCTCGTTGTACCGCCAGAGGACCTCCTCGTCGATGGTTCCCTGCTCCATCGCCTCGATCGCCTGCTCGGCGGCGTAGGTGCCGGCGTAGGCGGCGCCGGCGATGCCGCCGCCGGTCGTCGGATTGACGTGGCCCGCGGCGTCGCCGACGGCGACGAATCCGGGGTGGACCGCGGAGTCGTAGGGGCGACGGGTGGGGATCGCGGCGCCGAGTTTGTCTTCGACGCGAGCGCCCTGGAACTCGGCGCGGTTCCGGAGATCGCGTTTGAGGTCGTCGACGAGGTGCATCGGCTCCTCGGTCATCTGGAAACCGAGGCCGGCGTTGATCTCGGTCTCGGTGCGCGGGAAGTACCAGAGGTAGCCCGCGGCGCGCTCGGTCGGTTTGAAGACGAGGGCGTCGGACCACTCGACGGGTTCGTCGACGTGGACGATCTCGCGGTAGGCCGAGCAGAACTGCGAGTAGGTGACGTTGGTGTCGAACGTCGAGTCGGCGAGGTCGGCTTTGTCCTGGAGGATCGACAGCGCGCCGGCGCCGTCGACGACGATCTCGGCGTCGTAGGTCCGGGGCGTCCCCTTCCGGATCGCGTCGACGCCCGTGACCGTGCCGTCGTCGGTCTGGCGGACGTCCTGCACGACGGTGTCGTAGTGGAAGGTTGCGCCGGCGTCTGCCGCGCCCTCGATGACCTTCCGGCCGTACGTCCAGCGATCGACGACGGCGAGCTCGCCGGGGACGGGGATCTCGAGGACCGTGTCTTCCTGCGGGATCTCGAACCGGCCGTGGTCGACGCCGGTGTTCGTGAACGCCGGTTCGAGCTGCGATTTGGGAATCGCGTCGGGGAAGGTGTCGGCGCCCTTCAGCGCGTCGCCGCAGGCGATGTGGCCCGCCTCTTCGGGCGACTTGCGTTCGATGATGACCACGTCGTAGCCCGCGTCCGCGATCGTCGCCGCGGCGTAACAGCCGGCCGTGCCGGCGCCCACGACCACCGCGTCCCAGCTGTCCCGCCCGAGGTCGCCCGCACCGACCCCGTCGGCCTCCTGTGTACTCATACCGATCAGTCGTGAGCGCTGGTAGAAAACGTTTTTCGTGCGACTCGGCGGGGTGATTCGGGTAATCGACTGAAACGCCACTCGAACGTCCACGACAAGCGAAGTATTTTGACGGCGTCCTTCGTAGCCGCCCGTATGACCGAGTACACCGTCGAGTTCGTGGGGACGGGCGAGACCATCACCTGTTCGGACAAAGAGACGATCTTGAGCCGCTGTCTCGAGGAGGGAATCGCTCAGGAGTACTCCTGTCGCGTCGGGATGTGTCTGGCCTGCACGGCCGAGATCGTCGAGGGCGAGGTCACCCAGCCCGCCGCACGCGGGTTCACCGAGGAAGAGGCCGAGCACTATGCCCTGACCTGTATGGCACGGCCGCAGTCAGACCTCAAACTGGAACGGGGCAAGTACCCGCCGAGCATCGAGGGCGACGCGACGAGCGCGGCCGGCGAGGCGTTCGGCGACGATTAGACCCGGTTCTGCCGCCTCAGATCGTCGTCCGTGCTGGCGCTCCGTTCTATCGTCACCCTCTGCTACCCAGTTCGCCGTCATTTCTTCGCCTAGTCGGTCGTCGTTTTCTTACCCAGCCCCGCCGGTAGCTCACATCTAGCGGTCGCAGACAAGCGAACAACATCGAACGGAGCGGAGACGAGAACCGTCAGGAGACGACGCAGATAGCGTATGGATCGTCGAACGAGTTAGCCGACGAAGTCGATATCGTCGTCATCTTCGGCGTCGACGCCAGGCTGACCGCCGGCGTTCTGCCCGCCGGGGGCGCCCTGCCCGCCTGCCGGTGGCTGGCCGCCGGCCTGTCCGCCCACGCCCTGAGGCTGGACGGCCTCGCCCTCCGGGCGACCGTAGATCTGGGGCGACTGGACGCCGGTGACGACGATCATGGTTCGCATGCTGCCCTCCAGGGTCTCGTCGATCGAGGTGCCCCAGATGATGCGGGCGTCGGGGTCGATGCGGTCGTAGATCTCCTCGACGACGCCTTCGGCTTCCTCGATGGACATGTCGTTCCCGCCGGTGACGTTGACCAGCGCGGAACTCGCACCGGAGATGTCGACGTCGAGCAGCGGCGAGCGGAGGGCGGTCTTGACGGAGTCTTCGGCTTTCGCTTCGGAGTCGGACTCCCCGAGGCCGATCATCGCGACGCCACCTTTCTCCATGACGGTGCGGACGTCGGCGAAGTCCAGGTTGACGAGACCGGGCTTGGTGATGAGTTCCGTGATGCCCTTCACGGAGCGCATCAGGACTTCGTCACTCACCTTGAACGCCTGGCGGACGGGGAGCTTACCGACGGAGTCCAGCAGGCGGTCGTTCGGCACGACGATGACGGTGTCGGAGACGTCGCGGAGACGCTCGAGGCCAGCCTCGGCGTTCGTCCGGCGAACTTCTCCTTCCGCGGTAAAGGGCGTCGTGACGATGGAGATCGTCAGGGCGCCGGATTCGCGGGCGGCCTTCGCGACGACCGGCGCGGAGCCGGTACCCGTCCCGCCACCCAGTCCGGCGGTGACGAAGACCATGTCGGAGCCCTCGATCGCGTCGTAGATGTCCTCCTGGCTCTCCAGGGCGGCTTCCTCGCCGACCTGCGGGAGCGATCCGGCGCCGCGGCCGGAGGTCTTCTGCTCGCCCATGAGGATCTTTGTGTCGGCCTCGATCTCGACCAAGTGCTGGACGTCCGTGTTCGCGGCGACCAGTTTCGCGCCGTGGATCCCCTCTTCGTCCATCCGGTCGACCGTGTTGCCACCGGCCCCGCCACAGCCGACGACCGTGATGTCCGTCTGGAGGTCCTGCAGGACGTCCTTTAGCTCCTCGTCGGTCATCGTCCCCGACGCGTTCGACGACTGGGCGGGCTCGTCCGAGACGGGGTCGGCCCGCGCCTCGGGGTCACCCGATTCGGCCTCGTCGATGGCGTCTTCGACAATTGAATCCATTCTTGAAACGCCATTACGACCCCACCGTTATGATCGTTTCCCCACAACGTCATGCGGACGTCAGACATCTGCCCATATCGAACCGGCAGCTGATTTTACGGTGGTCTCGGCAGACAGTTCCGGCAGTTTCGCGATGAGGCTACCGTCCGGATGACGGTCTCCGTCGGTTGGCAACGGCGATCGCCCGATCGGCGACAGTGACCGACGGTCGGCCGATGGCGCTCAACAGGGGAACTGCGTCGTTCTGCGTTCGTGAACCTCCTCGGGCTCGATCTGGCGACCGTCGACGGTCACGGCCTCGCCCGACGCCAGTTCGCCGAACAGCGGTCCGTCGGGGACGCCGAGGTCGCGTGCCAGCGACGGGTCGAAGGCGGTCTCGACGACTTCGACGCCCGCGTCGGTGACCGAGACGCGTTCGAATTCGGGCCGGATGACGTCGGCCAGCGCGTCGACGAGGGACCGAGGGAGTCCGCGAGCGGTTCGGTCGGCGTCGGTGTCAGTTGGAATCGCAGCCCGGCCTCCGAGTCGGCTGCCGCCGTTCGACGTTTCGACCGCGACTGCGTGGGCCGTGACGGCGTCCCACGTTCGCTCCGGATCGACACCCTCCGCCGTCGTGACGAGGTCGGTCGGCAGGGAGACGACTTCGAACGCCTCGGTCTCCCGATCGCCGAACCGAACGCCGTCTGCGATCGGACCCAGCGCGGTTTCGACCGCGTCGACGAGCGACAGCGGCCGGTCGTCGACCTCGCGCACCCAGGCTTCGCGTTCGACACGATGGCCGAGTTCCTCGATCACGCTCCGGAGGTCGGGTTTGGTCCCCTCGACGACGGCGACGTCGGCGTCGGTCGCCGCGAACGCACGCCGGACCACGGTTTCGACCGCGTCCCGATCGTCGAGTTCGTCCAGGCCCCAGTCGGCTGCAATGTGGCCGACGGCCCACGGCGTCTCGCGGACGATGCGCTCGAATCGCGGGACGTAGTGGCCGCCCCCGAAGCCGACGACCTGGCGCGGGCGACCGGTCTCGGGATCGGTCCGGTGTGCTGGGACCCCTCGCAACTCGAGGATGGCACGTGCCACGGCTTCGGCGCCCTCAGGGTCGTCCCACTGCTCGTCGTCGCTGCCCAGTTCGGCGAAGAGCGAGGGACAGCCGACGGCGGTGGGCCCGTGGTGGGTACACTCCATCCCGACCTCGTAGCGATCCGGCGCGTACCGATCGTAAGCGGCGAGCAGCTCGGCGAGGGCGTTCGGTGCGGCGTCGGCGAACGCGTTCGGTTCGCCGCCGAACTCCGCGGGACCGACGTTACCCGTGAAGTGGGCCGTCAGGAGCGGTCCCGTCTCGCCGGAGTGGCGCGAGGCGAAGACGAGGAGGTCGGGTTCCTCGCTGAACGCCGCGGCCGGGTCGACGAGATCGAGGTGGAGCGCCTCGAACGAGCGCAGTTCGAACCCGTCCGTTCGATAGTACGTCCCGCCACCGTCGGCGTCGGGACGCGTCTCGTCCTCGCGAGCGTTCCACGCGACGAGGTCTCGCAGCTGGTCGCAGATGTGCACCGACGCACGGTCCGCGCGGCTCTCGACGATCGCGATCACGGACACAGATGAGGCCGCACCCGTCGAATACTCGTCGGTTCTCGGTTCGGTGGCGAGCGTCGCTTCAACTCGAGGGGACCGTCGAGTCGTCCCGGTTCCCCCTTCTACGTCTCCCGTCCTCCGCGGATCCGATGCGGACCACACCGACCCCATTAACTGCGGCCCGTGCCCACTCGACGTATGGACGTCTACGGCCTGCTGGGCAACCCCGTCGGCCACTCGCTCTCGCCACCGATGCACGAGGCGGCGTACGAGGCCCGCGGGATGGACGCGACCTACGTCACGTTCGAACCCGACCGCGACGCGCTCGGCGACGCGATTCGGGGCGCTAGCTCCCTCGGCATCGCGGGACTGAACGTCACGATTCCGTTCAAGGAGGGGGCGATCGACCACGTCGAGCCGGACGATCTGGCGGCCCGTATCGGGGCTGTCAACACGATCGCGTTCCCCGAGGGCGGCTCGGCGGGAGCCGACGACCGAGACGCGGTCACCCGGCCGACCGGACACAACACCGACGCAGCCGGCGCCGTTCGGGCGCTTCGGGAGCGAGGGTTCGCCGATCGTGACGACTCGCTCGACGGTGCGACGGCGGTCGTCGTGGGAGCGGGCGGGGCCGGTCGGGCGATCGCCTTCGGGCTGGCGGAGGCGGGCGCCACCGTTCGCGTCGCGAATCGGACCGTCGAGCGGGCGACGGCGCTCGCGAGCGAGGTGCCCGACGCGTCGGGTCACGGCCTCGACGACCTCCCAACGCTCCTCGCCGACGCGACGGTCCTCGTCAACGCCACCAGCGTCGGGATGGAATCGGACGAGTCGATCGTCCCGAGCGAGGCGCTCCACGAGGACCTCGTCGTGATGGACGCGGTCTACCGGCCGCGCGAGACGCGGTTGCTTCGCGATGCGGCTGCCACCGGAGCGACCGCCGTCGACGGTACCTGGATGCTCCTCTATCAGGGGGCGGCGGCGTTCGAACGCTGGACCGGTCGCGACGCGCCGGTCGCGGCGATGGGGCGGGTACTGCGGTCCAGTTTCGAGGCAAACACCGATCAGGAACGGTGATTGGTCGAGAGGGACACCGGCCGCTGCCGTAATCGAACGATTTTAGCGGGCGAACCGTTTATCGAATCGATATGGCACTCCTGGAGAAGCTAAAATCCCTGCTGGGTGTGGGGGGAAGCGGGTCGAAGCGTCGCGACCGCGATGGTGGCGTCACGGTCGACACTGACTCGACCGACTCGACGGCACGATCCGGACGCGAGGCACCGCCACCGATGAGCAGCCGCGATCGTGACGAACCGACCGATACGGGCGCCGACGACCGTACTGTCGTCGACGCTACCGAAGACGCCGAACCCACGGGCGACGATATCGCTGATACGTCCGACGACGAAGCGGAGTCGGCTGCTGACGACCTCGATACTGCATCGGACGCCGAAGACGACGCTGCGCCCGAGGCGGATGACACGCCGTCCGCCGACGAGGCCGACACTGACGCCGAGACGGACGAGACCGAATCGATCGCCGCAACGATCGAGGAGGCAGAGCCGGACTCGGCAGACGACTCCTCGGACGAATTGAATGCGGTCGCCGCGGGAACGGACGCCAGCGGGTCGACCGGCTCGATCTCGCGCGAACCCCCTGAAGACGGGGCCGCCGAACCTGCCGAGGCCGTTGGCCCTGCCGATACCGACGCGACGCCGACGACCGAGAAGACGACCGATTCGACACCTGAACCGACCGAGGTCGAGAGCGAACCGGTCACCGAGATCAAGGGAATCGGTCCGGCCTACGGTGAGCGCCTCGCCACCGCCGGCGTCGATTCGACGCTGGCGCTCGCCGAGAGCGACGCCGACGAACTGGCCGCGGAGACCGACATCGCCGCCTCGCGCATCGAGGAGTGGATCGATCGCGCGAACGATCGCTAACCTGTCCGATCGAGCCATTTCTGTCCGATCGAGGCGCATTCTCCGCACGCTTTCACCACTTTTTCTCCTCCCCGACCACTGGGGTCGAATCGCTCGCTCCGCCGACCACGGCACCTGCCGATGTTGCGGGACGAACCAGGGGAATCGGCGCCACTGTCGTATCCGTCCACGCCAACCGCTACCGTAAGAGGATTGACCCCCGTCTGTGTCTGTCGGCGTATGACCGAGCCGCACGTGGTGACGACCCTCGACGATGTCCGGGCGGCCGCCGAACGTGCCCCGCCAGGGTCGCGAATTCCCGTCGAGGTGCGGCTCACCGTCGACGATCCGTTCGATGCCTACCGCCGTGCCCGTCGGGGGCCCGGCGGTGCATTTCTCGAGACGACCGGCGGACAGCCCGGCTGGGGCTACTTCGGCGTCGATCCCGTCGAGCGTCTGACTGTCTCCGAACCGGCCGAATCGATCGAGACGGCGGCGCCGTCACCGACGCTCGCCGCCCTCGAGGGGGTGCTCGCGACCCAGTCGATCACACGACCCCCCGACGAGGACGACACGCGGGTTCCCTACCCGTGCGGGGCGATCGGCTGGCTCTCCTACGACGTCGCCCGCGAACTCGAGACGGTGCCCGAATCGGCGGTCGACGATCGCACACTCCCCCGTCTCGAACTCGCCGTCTTCGACCGCCTCGCCGCGTGGGAGGGCCCCGTCGACGGCCCGACGACGCTGCGGATTTCGGCGTGCCCTCGTCTCGACCCAGAAAGTGGTGACGGCGTCGAAGCGGCCGACTCTTCGGCGTCGCTCTTCGAACGCGGCCGCGATCGAGCGCTCGCCCTCGCAACCGCGATTCTCGAGGGTGAACCGTCGACCGGCCCACCACCGGTGGACGCGACCGACGCGACGTTCGAGAGCGAGTGTGGCCGCGCGTCGTTCGCCGATCGTGTCCGGGGGGTCAAACAGCGCATTCGGGCCGGTGAGACGTTTCAGACGAACATCTCCCAGCGACTGGCGGCACCCGCCGCTGTCCACCCCGTCGCCGCCTACGATGCGGTTCGCCGGGTGAATCCGGCGCCGTACTCCGGCCTGCTGGAGTACCGGTCGGCCGACCTCGTCAGTGCGAGTCCGGAACTCCTGCTCGAACGCGACGGTGACCTCGTCCGGACCGAGCCGATCGCCGGTACGCGGCCGCGTGGCGAAACCGAAGCCGAAGACGAGGCGCTGGCTGCCGAACTCGGCGACGACGAGAAGGAACGCGCCGAGCACGCTATGCTGGTCGATCTCGAGCGCAACGATCTCGGCAAGGTCTGTGAATACGGCTCGGTCGAGGTCGCCGAGTACCGCCGGATCGACCGCTACGCCGAGGTGATGCACCTCGTCTCCGACGTTCGCGGCCGCCTCCGCGAGGACGCGACGCTCGCCGACGCCATCGCCGCGACGTTCCCCGGTGGGACGATCACCGGTGCGCCGAAACCCCGGACGATGGCACTCATCGACGAGTTCGAGGCCACACGCCGCGGCCCCTACACCGGGAGTATGGGCATCTTCGGCTTCGACGGCCGGGCGACAGTCAATATCGTCATCCGGACGCTCGTCCGCCAGGCCGAAACCTACCACCTCCGCGTCGGTGCCGGTATCGTCCACGACTCGGTCCCCGAACACGAGTACGACGAGACGCTCGACAAAGCACGCGCGCTCGTGACGGCGCTCGACGACGCCCTGGGGGACCGTGCCGCGCTCGCCGTCGAGACGGGTGCGACCGGTGCCGACATCGACGATGCAACATCCGATGGGGGTGATCGGGCGTGATCGACGGCGATGGCGGTGGGTCGAGCGAGGGGCCGACCATCCTCGTGATCGACAACTACGACTCGTTCGTCTACAACCTGGTCCAGTACGTCGGGAGCGTGGCGGGGTCGGTACTCGTTCGCCGGAACGACGACATAGACGTCGACGACGTGCGTCGGCTCGACCCGGACGGGATCGTGATCTCGCCCGGACCCGGAACGCCCGCCGACGCGGGAATTTCGATCCCGCTGTTCGCGGAGACCGGATACCCGATTCTGGGCGTCTGCCTGGGCCACCAGGCACTGTGTGCGGCCCACGGGGCCGACGTCCGCCAGGCACCCGACGTCGTCCACGGCAAACCGTCCGTCGTCACGCACGACGGCGAGGGCATCTTCTCGGGGCTCCCCGAACGGGTGCAGGTCGGCCGCTACCACTCGCTCGCCGTCCCGCGAACCGAGATTCCGGACTCGCTCGTCGAGACCGCCCAGACAGTCGACGACCGCGAGGTCGTGATGGCCGTTCGCCACCGACAGCGCCCGCACGTCGGCGTCCAGTTCCATCCCGAGAGTCTCTTGACCCGCACGGTCGAGGGATCGTCGAGCGTTCGCCGCGACGAATCGTCGACGGGCGAACCCGGCGACACCGCCACCGAGACTGATCGGACGACCGGCATCTCGCTCGCCATCGGCAGGCGACTCGTCGAGAACTTCTGTGAGCTTGCCGCACGCAAGCGCCGGAGGGGAGACTCGTGACTGCCCCCGACAACGCGGAGTCGTTGCTGTACCACGTCGACGGCGAGCTCGTGCCCGCCGAGGAGGCGACGGTCAGCGTCGACGATCGCGGCTTTCGCTACGGCGACGCGGCCTTCGAGACGGTGCGGGCGTATGGCGGCTCGATCTTCGAGTGGGACGCCCACGCCGATCGGTTAGCCCGAACCTGCGAGACGCTCGGGATAGCGCACGGATTCGATCGCGAGGACCTGCGAGCGCGCATCGACGAGACGCTCGCCGCGAACGAACTGGCCGATGCGTACGTCCGGCTCTCGATCACGCGGGGCGTCCAGCCCGGCACGGTGACGCCCCAGCGGCCGGTCGACCCGACCGTCGTCATCTGGGTGAAGCCACTCCCGCGTGGCGGCGTCGACGGACAGCCGGTCTGGGCGGAGCCGGCGGTCGTCCGGACGGTCGAGACCCGACGGATACCCGACGCCGCCCTCCCGTCGGCGGCGAAGACGCACAACTACGCGAACGGGATCCTCGCCCGACTAGAACTGCGCGGCACCGACGCCGACGAGGCGCTCATGCTCGATGGTCGGGGGCACGTGACCGAGGGCGCGACGAGCAACGTCTTCCTCGTCGACGACGGCGAACTCGTGACGCCGTCGACCGACGGTCCCGTCTTGCCGGGGATCACCCGCCGCGTCGTCCTCGAACTGGCCGCCGAGCTGGAGATCCCGGCGGCCACTCGTTCGGTCGAACTGCAAGACGTCGCGACGGCCGACGAGGTGTTCCTGACGAACTCGACGTGGGAACTCAGACCGGTCTGCCGGTTCGACGGGGAAGCAGTCGGTCAGAATCGAGGGGCCGGTGACGAGCGATCGGCGCTCGACGATGTGGCTGGGTCCTGGCCCGCTGGCTGGTCAGACACAGTCGAGGAACCGAGTCGCTGGCCGCTGACCGCGCGACTACAACGGGCGTTCGACGAGCGCGTCGACGCACGCTATTACTGAGTGAGCGACTGCGGTTGGCGTGCGTTCGTCCGGGAGGAGTGCGTTAGTTCGTGGGGGAATCGACCGCGTCGGTAGCGAACCTGGGGTGAACGAGATCGCGTTCCTGATCGTACGCGAGGAGGTTGGCGTCGACGAGTCGCGGGAGATGGTCGTGGTAGATCGAGATGTAGGTCTCGGTAACGGTCTCGGGTTGGATCTCGGGGAGTGGGCGGCCACACTCCCGGACGGCGACCTCGTCGGCGACGTCGGGGAGCGTCATCGTCTCGCCCTGCTCGCC
Organism: Halovivax ruber XH-70; assembly: GCF_000328525.1. Classification (NCBI taxonomy): domain Archaea; kingdom Methanobacteriati; phylum Methanobacteriota; class Halobacteria; order Halobacteriales; family Natrialbaceae; genus Halovivax; species Halovivax ruber. The sequence goes on along the minus strand of NC_019964.1, from coordinate 2,494,242 downwards.
GACGACCCGGAGGACGTGTCGCCGGCGTTCGTTCGTGAGGATGTCGAGCGCGCTCGTCAGCGGGGCTGCCGGTGCGTCCGCTGGGAGGGCGTCGAGGACGGAGAGCGTCAGATCGGTTGTGTCGGGTGCAGGGGTCGTCATGGATCGTCGGGGCCCCGACAGGGTCGTCACTCGGCGTCGAATCCATCGAAAGCCGCCGGTGTCGGGGGTTCGTCAGTGTGGACTCCGCGGACACTGAAAGGCGTATCGGATACGAATCCAGCGTCACTCCGTTGATCTGTCACCGGATGGTGACAGTCGGTTCCCGGATCCCCTCGTGTTTGCACGAGGGGCAGCGAGACGGGCGATTGAGGAGGTCGTCGAAGTCGTCGAAGCCGCACTCGCGACACTCGGGTGGTGCGACGAGCAACTCCTCGTCGTCGTGTTGGAGGCTGTGTGCGAGATGTTCGAGATGTGTGAGAACGGTCGACGGTGAGAGGGAGAACTCGCGACCGAGCTCCGCGGGCGTGCCGGGTTCCTCGCGCAGTCGATCGGCCAGTCGGCGACGCGTCGTCGCAGCGGTCTCGACCATACCGACCCAACGATGTGATCCCGTTTATCCGTTTCTCCGCACTCCGGTCGTTTCACTTCCCACAGCCCCAGCGAGGTGTCGTCGATCGGTCGACTGATCAACTGTCGCTGGTCTGGATTCTGGGTGCGAGTATGCCGACGAAACTATCGATGTCTCGGGTCTGGTACCAGACGCTCCCCGGACCGGTGAAGTCGAAGACGAGTCCTTCCCCGCTCAGCAGCGTCGATTTCAGCCCGCCGACGCGCCGAGTATCGAACTCGACGCTGTCGTCCCAGGCGATCAGGTGCTCGTTGTCCAGCGTGTAGGACTCGCCAGGGTCCAGATCGAGACGTTCGAGCCCGCCATAGGCGTCGATGAAGGCGGTGCCGGTTCCCTTGAGAGCTAGCGGCGTGAGGCTCGCCCCGCCGAGCATCGACTTGAGCCCGCCGAATTCCGAGTCGATGTCGATACCTGGCGACGACGCCAGAAACGCGCCGTCAGTAGTGTACAGCGTCTCGTCCTGCAATTCGTGTTCCTTGACGTCGCCCGGTGTTGGCGGTGCCAGACGCACCTCGCCGGGACCACCTTCCGCAGTGAACTCGTTGACGACCAGTGACTCCCCGCCAAGCATCGACTTCGCGGAGCTGAGCAACCCATCACGGCTGCTGGCCGTCGAAATCTCGACGTTCGGGGAGTGCCCGACCATCGCGCCGGGTTCCGCGAGGATCGTTTCGCCAGCTGCGAGTTCGACGACGAGGTGGGTGAACGACGGTTGGTGGGTGAATGTCGTTTCCATAGAGACGTATTGTTCCTCCAGCAGAGAAATTAGACACACCGACTATCAACTTGGGTGTTCTCTCGAAATCCTCGTCGGTTCCGCGTCGGTCTCACGGAGTAACACTGGTATCACCTCCCGACACCGGTGTCAGCGAGCACTTTTGGGTGATCTCACACTATCTGTGAGCGTCGACTCACGCACCATGTCACAGCAGAAATCTGATTACGTCTCCCAGACCGATATCGACGAGTCGCTCGACGAACTCCCCGCCGCGGACGCCATCGACGAGGCCGTCTCGAATCTCGAGGACCACGGCTTCGACGTCGTGGTCGTCGACTCGGCCGACGAGGCGCTCACGGCGGTCCAGTCACAGATTCCCGCCGGGGCGTCCGTGATGAACGGCCACTCGACGACGCTCGAAGAGATCGGGTTCGTCGAGTACCTGAGCGAGGGTGACCACGAGTGGGAGAGCCTTCCGGACCAGGTCTGGAGCATCGACGACGACGAGGAGCGCCAGGCGGCCCGGCGCGAGTCGCAGACGGCCGACTACTTCCTCGGTAGCGTCAACGCCATCGCCCAGACCGGCGAACTCGTCGCGGCCGACCGATCGGGGAGCCGTATCGGCGCGTACCCCTTCGCCGCCGGAAACGTCGTCATCGTCAGCGGCGTGAACAAGATCGTGCCGACGCTCTCTGACGCGCTCGACCGGCTCGAATCCGTCGCCTACCCGCTGGAGAACGAGCGGGCCAACGAGGCCTACGGCGTCGACTCGGCCATCGCCAAACAGCTCATCTTCCGTCAGGAACTAGAGGAGGGCCGCACCACGGTCGTCCTCGTCCGCGACCAGTTCGGCTACTGAGGGCCGATTCCTCCCGTCCGAACGCCGTTTCTGAGCCAGTTTTCTCGGTCGGGCCGTCCGTAGTGCCAGAATCGAATCTGCCCTGACGGCGCAGTCGCGCTGTTCGTGGACGGAAGGGTGGTAGGTGCCCTGGACGCGACTCGAGTTACTCGTCGTCGAACTCCTTCGCCAGTTCGACGATCTGAACCTCCCAGTTGTGGGTCGAACCGCGGGTTTCGAACTCCCACGCGCTGCGGACGTCTACGTTCGCTCCGATTGCCGTTTCGACGGCTGCGGCGAGAACGGTCTCGAACTCTCCGGGGCTCGTAATCGAGACGTCCGTGAGTGGATTTCGTGTCATGGAGTGGGCCGTCTGACCACGACTCGAAGAGTGGCGCTAGTCACGATCTCGTCGCCTTTGACGAGACCGATATCCGCGCAGGGCGTTCGGTCCAGTTCGTGCAAGGCGCGCCGCCCGCAAAGGGCTACCCTAACCATGGTGGACCATGCACTTGCTTGCAGGTTGGTATACCATGCAGGTCCTTTTTACACGGATCGGACCCAGACACAGGGAAGGGAATGGCCGTCATCGCTCACCTCCGGATACCCGCCGACGCGTTCGAACTGGGACGCATTCTCAGGCTGGACCCCGGTGCAACCGTCGAACTCGAAACCATGGTGCCGCTCGGGGAGAAGGCAGTACCGTTCTTCTCGGTCAGTGACGAGGCCCGCGAGTCTTTCGAAAAGAACGTCCGTGACCACTCGGCCGTGGATCGAATCGTCGAAGTGAGCCGGCACAAGAACGAACGGCTGTATTCACTCGACTGGGACGTCACCACGGACGACTTCTTTCTTGGAATCGCCGAGATCGGTGGGCAGCTACTCAGTGCGACCGGCACTACGAGCACCTGGGAGTTCGAAATTCGCTTCCAGACTCACGAACGCCTCAGCGACTTCCAGGAGTACTGCGCGGACGCGAGTATCTCCCTCGAAGTCGGTCGAATCTACAACCCCGTTCGCCCGGGAACCGGCATGTGGTATGGGCTGACGACCGCCCAGCGAGAGACGCTAATCCGGGCGGTCGAAGAGGGCTACTATTCGATTCCACGGCAGGTGTCCACACAGGATATGGGCGACGCGCTGGGTATCTCCGATCAGGCCGTTACCGAACGACTGCGTCGGGGAATCGAGACGCTCGTGACGAATTCACTCATCGCGATGGAAGCCGAGGAGTCTGAAGCGTTCCAGCGGGTTAGTTGACGTCTGTTCTTTGTGGCTCTCCAGTCTGTATCCACCGAGTGGTGGGATGGGTTAACGGCCTCGTGTGCCATGCACCGTCCGTAATTGTGTGGCTATACACTCGACACTATGGGCAACGGGACTTCTGTCGATCAGGTTATGGAGGCGCTGCAAAACGGCCACCGACGGCGAGTGCTGACCGCGATACAGGAGGATGCCCCACTCTCCGTCGCGGACGCAACGCGCAGTGTCGCCGGCGATTCGGACTGTGGTGAGGGACGGGCCGCTTCCGTGAGGGTAATGCTTCACCACGCGCATCTGCCGAAACTCGAGGCGATGGACTACATCTGCTGGGACCGGGAGGACGGGACGATCAGTGAAGGCCCCGCGTGGAACGAGATCGCTCCCTTCGTCCAGCAGGGAGACGGAATCGCGTCGGAACCTCCTGTCGATTTGCTTGGAGAGTAGCGATTCCACAGACCGAGTCGGAGCCGATTCCGCCGCACGGGTCGGAACCGTCCGATGAACGAGTCGGGACTATTTCCCCGACCGAGTCGTGTCCGTTGCGCCAACGCAGTTGGGCATGGTGATCGGCCCAAACGCGCACGGACGGGAACTCACGATCGGGCTGCATCGTCCGAAGATCGCCCCGAGCCCGACACTTTTCTCGGTCGCCGTTCAGTAGCCGCTATGCAGGGTACTGGCGTTCCCATCGTCACGCCGTTCGCCGCCGACGGCAGCGTCGATCACGACCGGCTCGCGTCGCTCGTCACCTGGCTGGAAGCAGACGGCGTCGACTTTCTCGTCCCGTGTGGCTCCACCGGCGAAGCGCCGTTACTCACGTCCGGCGAGCGCCAGACGGTCGTCGAGACCGTCGCCGACGCGGCCGACGGGCCCGTCCTCGCCGGGACTGGTCGCGAGGGGTTCGAATCCACCCTCGCGACGACGGAGGCGGCGGCCGACGCGGGGGCCGACGCCGCGCTGGTCGTCACGCCGTCGTACTACGGCCAGGGCCAGGCGGCACTCGAGACCTACTATCGCGACCTCGCCGACGAGAGTCCGATCCCGATCTACCTCTACAGCGTGCCCAAATTCACCGATTGCGTGCTCGCTCCCGAGACGGTCGCCAGACTGGCCAGCCACGAGACGATCGCCGGGATCAAGGACTCCTCGGGGAACGTCGACCGGCTCCAGCGCACCGTTGGGCTGACCGCCGATGCGGACTTCGCGGTGCTCGTGGGCAGCGGCGGCGTCTACGCCTCGGCGCTCGACGTGGGCGCCGACGGCGGTATTCTGGGGGTCGCGAATCTCGTTCCGGAACTGGTGGCGAATCTGGCAGCCGCCCACGCTCGCGGGGACGGCGACACTGCCCGATCGATCCAGGCGACGATCGCCGGACTCAACGAATGCGCCGTGAGTGAGTTCGGCGTGGCGGGCGTGAAGGCCGCGCTCGAACTCCGTGGTCGGCCTGCGGGGACGCCGCGTTCCCCGCTCCGCCCGCTCGATGCGGACGGGCGGGCAGCTATCGAAGAACAACTGGAGCGTGTCGACGCACTGTGATCGTCGGCGAACGCATTCGCTCGTCGACGCGCCACTCGTTGTGGTGAACGGAGCTAGTAATTTATTACTTCCGTTGGAAATCACTGTTGATGCGATGGATCGACGAACCTTCCTCAAGACGAGTGGGCTCTCGGCGGGCATCGGCGGCGCGTTCGGCGCCGGCTCGATGACCGCGGGAGCGTCGCACCGACAGACGAACACAGCGGACCGGTTCCTCGCTGCGGATTCGAGCAACTACTCGGCGGCGAATCGAGGCACGGCGGAGATCGACTGGATCGTCGTCCACTGCACGGTCGGCTCGTACACGAGTGCCATCGACTGGTTCCGTGACCCGAGCGCGAACGTCTCGGCACACTACGTGATCAGCAACTACGAGCACACCGCCTACGATCCAGGGCACGTCACACAGATGGTCCACCACGAGGATATGGCGTGGCACGCGAGCGGGACGAACTCCTCCTCGATCGGGATCGAACACGAGTGGCACTCGGACTACGGCGGGTACTTCACGGAGGAGTGTTACCAGGCGTCGGCGGCCGTCGTCCGCGAACTGGCAGATCAGTACGACATCCCGCTCGAGTACTACGAGTACGGCAGCGCCCGCTGTAATCAGGCCGGCGGCATCATCGGTCACCGCCACGCACCGCAGGACGCTTACTGCAACGACCTGCCGTCGAAGTCCTGTCCTGGGCCGGACTGGGACCCCGACACCTTCATGGACTACGTCCGCAACGGCGACGGCGGTGGTGGCGGAGGCGGCGGTGATGGCGCGTTCGAGATGGAAGATGGTGCGATGACGACGACGGATCTCAACGGACGATCCGGACCGGGGCTCGACTACGACGTCGTCGAGACCCTTCCGGAGGGCTCTGTCGGCCGGATCATGAACGGACCAGAGACGGCCGACGGCATCACCTGGTGGGGCCTGCACTTCTCGAAACAGGACGCCTGGGTCTGGTGTTCCGGGAACTACCTCGCCGAAGTCGCGTTCTTCATGGACGAGTCGGTCGTCACCACGGCCTCCTCGCTCAACGCACGCGACGGCCCCGGCCTCGGGTACGACGTCGTCGAGACGCTTCCACAGGGGACCACCGCGACGGTCGTCAACGGACCCACCGACGCCGACGGCATCCGCTGGTGGGGATTGCACGTTCCTGACTACGGGATCTGGGCCTGGTGTTCCGGAAACTACCTCGCTTCGAACGAGTGAGCTGCTGGCCACCACCAACCCTCGCGGCGCGACCACTACCAATCCTGGCGGCGCGACCATCTGGGCCCGACTGGCACCCCACAATCCGGACGCACACGCTTTTTTCGTCGCGGACCGAAGTCCGCCCGATGACGACCTGGGCCGACCTGTTCGAACGAGCTGCGACGGTAGCCGCCGATCGCGAGACGATCCGGGAGACGCTCGACCGACAGCGATCCGATGCGTCCGCATCGGCGGCCGACGGTACGGAGGAAACCGATGGCTGATCGACCGAATCCAGCACGCGTCGTCGCGGATGCGGACGTCCTCGCGGCCGACCTGCTCGTCGGCGCCGATGCACGCGAGGCGCTCGACTGCGTCCGGCGCCACTCCTGGGTCGAACTCGTCGCGAGCGACCACCTGCTTGATGCGACGGAGGCGCTCGTCACGATCATCGCCGACGCCGAACTCGCGGCCGATCACCGCGACCGACTCGCCGCCGAGCGCGTCAGCGTCGAGCACCCGGCCGAGGACCACCCGGCGCTGGCGTCGGCGTACGCCGGCGAGGCTGCCCATCTCCTCTCCGACGACGAACGGCTCACCTCGGCGACCGCCGGACTCACGATCAAGCCCCGCGTCGACGTGAGCATCCGACCGCCGGACGCCTTTGCGACGCTCTTCGATCCCGAGAGTCTCTACGAACACGTCGAAGGCGGCACGTATCCCGGACCCGATCGCGACCCGCGGGCGTAAGCGGGTACCGACTCAGTCGTCGTCCGCGATACCGACTCACTCGTCCTCGGCGAGCCACTCGGCAAACGTGGCGAACGCACGACCGCGATGTGAGATGGCGTTTTTCTCCGTCGCACCCATCTCGGCCATCGTCGCCCCGTTGTACGCGAAGATCGGATCGTAGCCGAAGCCGCCCTCGCCGCGCGGGGCGACGATGGTGCCCGCGACGGTGCCGGTGAACGTCTCGACGTCGGGGTCGGCTGGATCGCCGTCGACGTGGGCGATCACGGACTCGAACCGGGCGCGTCGATTTTCCTCGTCGGCGGCGAGGTTCCAGACCCGCTCGATGCCGAGCGTGTCCTCGACGTACGCGGAGTAGGGCCCCGGAAACCCGCCGAGGGCCTCGATCGCGAGTCCGGAGTCCTCGACGAAGAGCGGCTCCGTCCCGTCGAGTTCGCGGTAGGCCTCGACGGCACCCCGGCTCGCGATCGTCTCGAGGTCGTCGGCCTGAACCTCCGCGTAGTCGTAGGCGACCTGTTCGACGTCGGTGATCCCGTCGAAGTACGCCCGCGCCTCGCGGACCTTTCCCTCGTTGCCGGTGACGAATCGCAGGCTCATGGTCGAGAGCCAACGCCGAACGGAAATAGTCGCGTCGATCGATCGAGCGCTGCGTCGGCCGGGGAGCAATTTGTGAACGATTACTCGTCGTCGACGAGCACTTCGACCGGTTCGCTCTCCTCGGTTTCGTCGCTTCCATCCGTACTCTCCTTCCACAGCAGGAGGGCAGCGACACCGACGATGACCCACGAGCGCCAGTTCGCGAGGTTGAGCGTGTAGCCGACGCCGAACGGTTTCTCGACCAGCATGCTCTTGCCGGGCTGCCAGTACGACGAGAGCATTCGACCGATGCTCGGCCGCTCGAAGTTGTACGGCACTCCCAGGATCTCTCCGGACGTTGGTTTGTCTGCCATACCGACGGATACGACGCGAAGGCCCAAGAATATTGCGTGAGCGTCCGCGTGCTGTGAAACCGATGCGACAGACCTACGGGTCAGCCTGATAGGGCCATCACTCCCCGTCGCTTGAACTGATCCGTCCGTGGAGGCTGACAGCGTCCGATCGGGGCCGCCATCCCTGCGCACTCACTCGCCGACGTACCGGCCGCGCCCTTCCACGTCGGCGAGTCGATCGAGGACCCGCGTGTCGCCGACCTCGCGATAGGCGTCGATCGCCGCCTCCCGGAGGGGTTTCGGGTCCGGCGCGGTCCCGACGAGGCTCTGGTCGAAGACGTGCAGATCCATCGCGTAATCCTCGATGTGGTCGGTGTGATAGCCCAGACCGAAGTCGATGAGGTATGGTCGGTCCGCGGCCGCCTCCGGCTCGGTCCGGCCTGCGTCCGAACCGGTCGCGACGCGAACGTTCCGGACGGTCGGATCTCCGTGGACGAACCCGGCGTCGTGGATGGTCGCCAGGGATCGTCCGACGGCCCGCACGCGTTCGGTGGTGAGTGCGTCGCGCAAATCCCGGTCACCGACGTGTGCGAACGTGATCGTCGATTCGTAGGGATCGACGTCGTGGATCACCGGCGTCGGCACGCCTACCTGCCGGGCGAGACTCGTGAGTCGCGCCTCGATCGCCGTCCGCTCGCGCCGGAGTCGTTCGTCCAGTGTCGGATGTCGGTACGGCTTCGGAACCCGCCGTTTCGTGACCCGGTCCGCCTCACGATCGACGGTGACGACGGCTTCGGCACCGTCGACGGTCGTCCGATCGTCCTCGTCCGCCCCGAATCTGTTCGCTTCGACCGTCTCGTTGCCACGCCAGACCACGTCGACCTGGTCCGGACGGAAGTCGGGATCGACCGCCGATTCCTCGACCGCGATCGTCTCGCCAGCGGCGTACATTTTGGCGCCCAGGACGGCGATCATGCCCGCGTTGTCTCGGAGGAATCGCGGTTCAGGGGCGTGGAACGTCGCGCCGCGCGCTTCGCACATCTTCCGGAGCATCGCTCGGAGGCGCTCGTTCTGTCCGACCCCGCCGCCGAGGACGAGTTCGTCGCGGCCAGTCAGCGACAGCGCGCGCTCTGCCACTTCGGTCAACATGGCGAAGATGGTCTCCTGGAGGCCAGCACAGACGTCTTCGACGGGTGTGCCATCGTCGACGGCGGCCTTCGCGGCCGACATGATCCCCGAGAACGAGAAGTCCATTCCCTTCACGACGTAGGGCAGATCGACGTACTCGCCGTCCGCCGCCGCGGCCTCGACCTTCGGCCCGCCGGGGTGTGACCAGCCGACGTGGCGGGTGAACTTGTCGATCGCGTTGCCGACGCCGGTGTCCATCGTCTCGCCGAGGACGCGATAGCGCCCGTTCCGATAGGCGAGCAGGTGGGCATTGGCCCCGCTGGCGTTCAGACAGACCGGATCCTCGAAATCGGCGGTGTGGCGCCCGATCTCCAGGTGGGCGACCATGTGGTTGACCCCGACGAGGGGCACGTCCAGCGTTCCGGCGAGCGCTCGTGCGGCCGTCGCGACGATGCGCAGACACGGCCCGAGGCCGGGGCCCCGGGAGAACGCGACGGCGTCGATCGGCGGGTCAGCGGCGATTCCGGCCGGGTCGTCACCCGTCGACTCGTCGGCTTCGGCCTGCAACTCGCGGGCGTGTGAAAGCGCCGCCTCGACGACCTGCGGGATGGCCGTGTGCATGTGTTCGGCGGCCTCTCGGGGGTGAATCCCGCCGCTATCGGGCTCGTAGGCGTCGCTCTCGATGAACGTCGAATCGGTTTCGGAATCGTAGACGGCGGCGCTGGCCGCCCAGGCCGTCCCCTCGATCCCGAGAATTCGCGGTGAAGTAGTCACGGCGATCGTGCGCTCACGAGCGCGTGCGCGGTGTTCTCGTCGTCCGCTCACGGCACAATGGGCCGTTCGCGATCGTCGATACGCCTCGCTCCGCCCGGCCCATCGCTATTCCCACTCGGTGTAGCCGCACTTGCCGCAGTGCTGGCGGTCACCGTGGTCGGCGAGGAAGGAGTCGCCACAGCGAGGACACTCTTCGCGCTCGACCGTGCCGTCGTCGGCGTAGAGTTCGTGTCGGCTCATCTCAGGCTTCCTCCGCTTCGGCTTCGGTGTCGTCGGCCGCCTCGTCGGCGTCGACGCCGATCTTGTTGCGTTCGAGCATGTGGTCCTGCTCGACCTCGGTCGCGGCGTCTGCGGTCTCGTAGACCTTCGCGGCGCCGACGGTCTTTCGCATGCCGAACTTGGTATCGAGGTTGCGCACGACGACCTCGTTGGCGTCCTTGTTCAGCTTGGCGGCGAGACTGTCGCGGACCTGGAGCCGAGACGGCGTGGCGTCGTCGTGGGTCAGTTCGAACGTAACGTCCGTCCGATGCAACATGGGGTTCTCGTCTTCTTCGATGATGTCGACGTCCATGATATCACTCAGTTACTCTACTATCCCCCGGTCGGCGCTAAAAGGATTTCGAAGCCACCCCCGCCCGTCGTCCGCTCGACTGGGTGCCTGGCCGTTCTCACCGCTCGATCCGGGGGCGAGGGGGCCAGCCCGAACGTGACTGGGAGATAACAAGAGTTTATACTGGGGCGGTTCAACGCTCAGAAAATGCCCTCCAGACGCCGATTCGTCGCCGGGGCCGGTGGGCTCGCTGCCGCTGTTGTCGGCGTTCGAGCCGTTCGCTCGGACGGACTCGAACCGGCGCCGACGGACTGGCCCATGCCACGACACGACGCCGCCGGCACCGGACACAACCCCGCCGGCTCGGGACCGACCGACGACGTCGCGGTCCGCTGGGAGCGAGAAACCGACGACTCGTTCGCCGGTCCCGCCCCGCCGATCCTCGTCGACGGGACGCTCTTTGCCGTCGGTCGTCGGACGCACGCAGCGTTCGACGCAGCGACCGGTGAGCGACGCTTCGACAGGAAGGGATCGTATACCTCCGCTCCGTCGTGGGTCGGCAGCAACGTCTATCAGACCGATACGCTGGCGGTAACGGGCCGAGACGGGATCTTCGGACTGAACGCCGGCGGTGGCTACGAAGTGGCCGGCTGGTCGATCGGCGCCGAACGCTGGCACGCGCCAGGTCGGGACCCGGCCGGTCGATTGCTCGGTTCCCCGATAGCGACGGCACCGGTAGCCGTCGATAACACGGTTATCGCGGCCGTCCCCGAGACGCGTCGATTCGTCGCCCTCCACGGCGATAGCGGGCGCATCGAGTGGGAACACACCGTCGGTGACACGTTCGGTGACCCGCTCCACCGCCCGGCCGTCCGGGACGGCGTCGCGTATCTCGCGAGCTGGCCGAACTTTCTCCACGCGGTCGACGTCGACTCCGGTGATTCCCTGTGGGAGGTGGAACTCGACGCCGACGAGATTCTCCCGCCGACGGCGACCAGCGAGGGGGTCGTCGTCCCCGATTGGAACGCGGTCGTACTGGTCGATCCGACGGACGGCCAGACGCGGTGGACCTACGAATACGATGGCAACGCGACCGACGGGAGCGCCGCGGTCGCGAACGACACCGTCTTTTTGACCGACGGCGACGGATTCCTGCACGCGATCGACCTCGCGAGCGGGGACGAGGTCTGGTCCGTCGAGTACACCCGCCAGGTCGACCCGATCGTCGCCGACGGGGTCGTCTACGTGGCGTACAATTGGACGAACGAGGTGACCGCCTTCGATGCGGCGACGGGTGACAGGTTGTGGACGTGGGAGAGTCCCTACGGGCTCTCTCAGCCGATCGTTGGCGACGGCGTCCTGTACGCCGCTGGACACGAACGAATCGTCGCCCTGGAGGAAGCGTGATGTCCGGGTATTCGACCGACCCTGGCGACGACGAGTCCGGTGATATCGGAACGCACAGGGACCGGTCGGGACTGGCGGTCGGCTCTCTCGGACGCGCCGCCGGTCGACTGGTTCGCGAGCCGATTCTCTTCCTCCCGTTCGCTGCATTCGCCTTGGTGCTGACTGGAGTCGACGTGCTTCGACGTCGGGATCCGATCCCCGCGATCACGTGGGAATCGGTGACGCCTGGAACGATCAACGTCGACTACGCTCTCTACCCTACGCCTCAGTCCCAGACGGTCCGGCCGCTGCAGGCGCTGATCGATCTCGACGTCCCGTATCTGCTCTGGGCTGCCGGGCTGGAATTCCTTGTGATCGGGTCGATCGTCCTTGCGGGCGTGATCGTCATCAACCAGGGACTCGCCGACGCGAGAATTGACACGCCGCCCGTTCGTGATCGTTTCGCGTCCTATCTCGGGTTCGTCGTCGCCGTCGACCTGCTCGGTCGATTCGTCGGTGGTCTCGGCGTGTTTCAGGAGATGCCGCTGCTCATCGGTGTGCCGGTACTGATCGTGGCGGCCGTCGTCGGCGTCAGACTCTTTCTGACGCCCGTTTTGCTCGTCGCGGGCCGTTCTCTCCCGGTCGCGATCAGGGAGAGTAATCAGCGCTCGTTCGGACACGGCTGGTCGTTCTTCGGATTGATCCTCCTCTTCGGGCTTGGTACCTGGGTGCTCGCGAGCGTTCCGATCGTCGGGACACTTCTTACGGGGCTGTTTATCGCCCCGCTGCAAGCGGTCACCTTGGTCGTCGTGTTCGAATGGGTGTCGGCTGCGGAGGACGGAGATACCGGTGTTGGCGCCTAATCGCTCCGCACGACGATCCCACGGGGCGTCTGCGTCTCGAACGCGTCGTCCCACTCGATCGGGACGGGTCGCCAGCTGTCGCCGAAGTCGCTCGACCGGTAGAGGCCGGTGTTGTTCGCCCCGTAGACGACGCCCGCTTCGTCCGTCGTCGCGAAGACGGCCCTGACGACGCCGTCGCCCGTCGGGAGGCCAGTCCCCTCGAGGCGTTCCCAGGCGTCCTCGCTTTGCAGTCGGTAGACGTACGAGTCGGCCGTACCCTGGCGGTGGGCCTGCGAGGCACCCGAGGCGGCCGAGACGAGCACCGACTCGGGGTCGCTGGGGTCGGCGACGACCGACCAGCAGTACCGGTGGTCGAGCCCGACCTGCGGGTGGTCCCAGGTTTCGCCGCCGTCCGTCGATCGGGCGAACCCGTCACCTGCAGCGGCGTAGACGAGTCCTTCTCGGTCGGGGTGTGTCTCCAGACTGTGATTGTCACGTCGTGCGCCCGGTGGTCGCTCCTGCCAGCTCTCGCCGCCGTCCGTACTCAGCAGGAACGCGCCCGCTTCGATGCCCACGTAGAGGCGATCCGGATCGAACTGATCGACCTCGATCCAGCGAACGTGATGGGTGTCCGGCCGCGGTGGGAAGAACCACTCCGGCTCCGAGGGGAGGTCGGCGATTCCAGCGAGGTGTGTCCACGTTTCGCCGCCGTCGCGAGAGCGGTAGAGCCGACTCGGCTCCGTTCCAGCGTACACGGTATCCGGGTCGTGCGGCGAGATCGCCAGGGCCGTGACTGGATCGTCGCCACCATCGAGCTCACCGCCGACGTCGAGCGACTCCACGCCCTCGTCCGTGAGTCGAACTGCACCGCCATCGAACGTTCCGACGAACACGGTGGTGGGGTCGGTCGGTGGACTGGCGACACACTCCAGTCGCCCGGCGTCCAGCGAACGGGTTCGACGCGACGCATCGGCTCCCGTCCCGGTTACCGTGAGCAGTGTGTCTGCCAGTGCGAGATGAACGACGTCCATATTGCCCGTTTGTCGCCGATACAGATGGTTCTTGGGCCGGTATCGATCGGTAGGTGCCGTCGCTATTTGGCCACATCAATTATACCATAGTGGTGATATTCTCGGATAGACCCCCGAATGCGCTTCGCCCCGGAGCCAGTCGTCCGTGCCCTCCGTCACCATTCGGTGACACTCGTCGGTGGAGGCTTTCTGGCTGTCGCCGCCGCGTACGCGGCCTTCCACGAGGGTTCGCTGTCGCTCGTGCTCCTGGACGTGTTTTTGCTCGTGCTGGTCGGGATCGCGCTGCTGTGGGATGGGTTCCGGACGTTCGACGAGTCACCGTCACCGCGGCGCACGGAACTCGTCGCTGCCGGGACGCTCCTCTTCGCCGTCTTCGGTGCGCTATTTGCCGGCTGGGCGGTCGTGCTGGTCGAGTTGCGTCTCGGCCGGTCAGTCGACTATCTCCAGATCGGACTCCTCGGGTTCACCATCGGAGGCGCCCTCGGCGCGATGGTCGGTCACATCCACGCATCGCTGTCGGCGAAGAACCGGGAGACGACTCGGCTCTCGCGCGCGATGGACAGCTCGATGGACGGGATGGCGATCATCGAGGACGGTGAACACGTCTACGTCAACGACGCCTACGCCGAACTCTACGACTTTCCTGGCCCAGCTCTCCTCGAGGGTGAGTCGTGGTATCGTCTCTACACCAGCGAGTCGCTCGCGACGATCGAACGCGAGGTGATCCCGAAACTGACCGAACAGCGCTACTGGCGCGGTCGGTTGACCGGTCGGCGAGCCGACGGCACGACGTTTCCCAAAGAGGTTACCTCCTCCGCGGTCGAGGACGGCCACGTCATCGTCGTCCGCGACGTCTCGACACAGCGCCAGCGCGAACAGCGCATCCAGGTCCTGAATCGCGTCCTGCGACACAACCTGCGAAACACGTTCACGGTGATTCAGGGCCACGCCAATCTCCTCGCCGAGAAGGCGCCGGAGCTGGCCCAGGGCCACGTCGAACCCATCCGAAACGAGATCACCGATCTGCTCGCGACCGCGGACAAGGCTCGCGGCCTCGAACAGACGCTCGAAGGGCCCACCGAGGTCCAGCAGATCGATCCGTCCGAGGCCGTTCGCACCGTCGTCGATCGGGCGACGGCGACGTATCCGTCCGCCTCGATTCACTCTCACGTCGAGGAGTCCGGGCTGCAGGCGGTCGACGCCCGGATCGTCGAGGCGCTGAACGAACTGGTCGACAACGCGGTCGAACACGCACCGTGCCCGGACCCGACCGTCGAGGTGGCAGTCGAGACCGTCGAGACGGGTGGAACGAGCCGACTCGAGTTCACGGTCGTCGACGACGGCCCAGGCATCCCCGAGGCCGATCGACGCGCGATCATCGACGGGGAGGAGACGCCGCTCGAACACGGGTCCGGTCTTGGCCTCTGGCTCGTCAACTGGATCGTCTCCAACACCGGCGGCGACATCGCGTTCGCCCAACCCTCGTCCGGCGGGACCGAGGTGACGATCACGTACGGCGACGACGAGTCGCAGGCGGCCGACGGGCTCGGACAGCTGGCGACGGCGTGACATCGTGACTGCTGGGACGGATTCTGGCTACGACGTATTCGATTCCGCGAAGAACCAGGACCGTGTCGCTTTGCACAGTCCAAACCGATTGCTACTCACCGATCACATCTGATACCAGAGGAGGTTCCAGTACCAGAGCAATGCCGTGAACGCGATTGCGGCGAGAGCGACCACCATATAAGAGATTCGCAACAAGGGGCCCCACGCTCGCGTCCGAATTGCAATGCCGGCCAGGACGGCCGTCACGATGCTCGCTGCTGCACCGAGGAGTGAGGGGATCGTGAGGAGCCGGAACAGGAGCCGATCTCCGTACAGGAACTCGGTCGGTCGCACCGCCAGTCCTGCCACGAAACCGACGAGAAAGAGGAGGAAACAGGCGGCTGCGAGGCCGCCAGTCCACCGTGCGAACCGTAGCAGCGAATCGTCCCGTGATCGTCCAGCGCCACGATACCGGCGACGGAGGGCTGCGCCGGACCAGCCGACCAGGGAGGCCACGAACGTGAGTACCGAGCTGGCGATGATCGCACCGTGAACCCGCGGTCGCTCCAGGATCGAGAGCCGCTCGTAGGCTGAGGGGGGTCGGCTCCCCAGAAAGAGATGCGTGACGGCTCCGTCTGTCTCGCGGAATGCGAGCTGGTCGGGGCCGCGGATTTCCCGGAAGAAGAGCGGCTCTTCTTCGACCCACCGCTTCGTTTCCCCGGCGTTCGTCGTAACTAGCCGTCCTCGCTCGTCGATCGAGACGGAGACGGTCTCGCCGAACCCGATGAACTTCTCGGAGGTCGTATAGGGCCTCCTGAGCGATCTATACGTCCCCACCAGGTCCGATTCGCGCGTCGGCCGGCTATCTGGAACCGCAACTGGTGGTTCGTCTATGGAGAAGTATCGGTCGACCAACTCGTCGATGAACTCCTCTCTAGCGTCGACTCCTCCCGGGCTGTTGTACGCAACGAACGCCCCAACGTCGTGATCTGGGAGGAGAAAGAGGAGACTGTGAAACGTCGGCGTGTCACCGGCGTGACCGATCACGCGCACCCCGTGGCGACTCATCTCGTAAAAGCCGAATGCCATCCCGTTCACTCGGTCGTCGTTCGCGAATCGCCGTCGGTGCATCTCTGTGATCGTTTCCGAGTCGAGGAGCTGTCCGGTATCGACGGTTCCGTCCTGAAGGTGGGCCCGGACGAACCGTGCCATATCGGTCGCGGTCGTACTCATCGCACCCGTTGGCGGCATGCCGACGAACTCGAAGTCACCATCCTGGTACCCGCCGTCCGTGGCTGTGTACCCCGTTGCAAGATCGATACGAAGATCGTCCGGGACCGGCTGGGTAAACGTGCTCCGGGACATCGAGAGCGGTTCGAATATCTTCTCGTCGACGTACCGCTGAAACGACGTCCCGGCAGTCGTTGCGGCTATGTGGCCCGCCAGCGCGGCACCGTAGTTCGAGTAGGCGGTGAATTGACCCGGCGGCCGGACGCGAGCAGGTTGCGATTCGACGAGGGACTGCTCCAGTGGTTGGAGATCGGTCTTGTCCACCACGAACGTCCCGTGGGCCCGATCTTCGAATCCGGCCGTGTGCGTCCCGAGGTGGTCAAGTGTGATCGGTTGCTCGTACGTCGCGGGAATTTCGACCTCGTCGAGGTACCGGGTAACGTCGACGTCGGGTTCGAGCCGTCCCCGTTCGACGCCTTGCATCACGGCAGTCCAGGTGAACAGTTTCGACAGCGAACCGATGCGAAAGAGCGTTTCGTTGCCCCGAACTGGCGTTCTCGATTCGAGGTCGCCGAACCCGTATCCCTTCGCAAACGTTTCGTCGCCGTCAACGACGGCGACCGTGGCACCCGGTATCTCGTGGGCCTCCAACTGGGCGGTTACCAGACCGTCGAGAAAGGACTCGAACGCGTCCGGATTGGCCAGATGTCCGTCATCTGTTTGCGCACAGGGTAGAGCCGCGTTTTCTTCACTGGTGATTGGAGGAGCAAAAACGCTTGCTGCTCCGAGAGCGGCGAGTCCGCCGAGAACAGATCGGCGCGAGCGGGAGTCCATGGTTCGATGCGATACCAGTACGTGAACGTCCGGTATAAGACGGTGGTGTACCCGTTATCTCGTTGAGAGACACGTCCCTCCTTCGGATTCTCCGAGCTGCCCGAGTGGGGGTGACGAACTGTGGTACCGAGACATGTCACCGCACCCTGATTGCTGCGCGGCGAGTCACCGACCGTAGAAGGAGTCGGTCTGACGGGAGCCGCGGTGATCACGTCCAGTGCACGATCCGAATCGCGGTGCAGTTCTGGCGACGGCTCCGTATCGAACTCGTTCGACATCCCGTCCGGCAGTACACTGAAACGATACCTGGTCGAATGTCGTGTTATGGATACCCACGACCTGACGAAGGACGTGTGGCGAATCGACGCCGCGGAATTCCCAGCTGACGGGTCGATCGAGAAACGGGCTCGGTTCCTCCTCCGGTACGCGATTTTGGCACCTTCGAGTCACAACTCCCAGCCCTGGGCGTTCACGGTCGACGGCGGTTCGATCGAGATCCACGCCGCCGAGGACCGCTGGTTGGATGCAGCCGATCCGGACAAGCGGGAGTTGTACGTAAGCCTCGGGTGTGCGATCGAGAACCTGTGCATCGCCGCGGCACACTTCGATCTCGGTTACGAGATCGAATATCACGATGACGCCACTCCAATATCGGTCGTGACGTTGCGTCCGGATGCCAAACCGCCATCGGACCGTTCATTCGGGTTGTTCGGCGCGATTACGGAACGAACGACGAACCATCTCCCATTCGAGGCCACTGCCGTCTCCGACGCGCTCTTGGAGCAGTTGCGGGCGTGCGTGATCGAGGACGACGTTTCCGTGCGCCTAGTAGCCGATCCCGAGCTGAACGAGTCGATCGCGGCGTTACAGGCCGAAGCCGACCAGCGACAGCTGGCGGACTCGGCGTACCGGAGGGAGTTGGGGTACTGGATTGGAACCGGTGCCCTCGGCGATTCCTGGCTGAAGGCGCGAATCGGCCAGGCGGTCGTCAGCCACCTGAACGTGGGGAGTCGCGAGGCCCAGAAGAACTCGAAACTCGTCCGAAGCGCTCCGATCGTCGCCGTGCTGACTACGGATTCGGACGCGCCGACGGTGCGAGTCGAGACCGGCCGGAGCTTTCAGCGATTGGCCCTGGCCGCGTCGGCCGAGGGGGTCGCGGTCCACCCGATGAGCCAAATTCTCGAACGACCGGCGATGCGGGCGGAACTCGCTACGCTCCTCGACGCCGACGACGCGTTGCCCCAGCACCTGTTTCGGCTCGGCTACGCCGCGGAAGAAGCGGGGCACACGCCCCGCTGGCCGCTCGAAAAGTTCCTCGTCGAACGGACCTAAAATTGCCGCTGGGCAGTCTCCACAACTAGCACGCCCGCCACGCGGGACCGTCGACCTACTGTCAGGTGGACCCGTTTCCCTCCTTCGAGGGAGGCGTCTGTCCGAGCCGACCTTCGACGAACGAGGCGACATCGGCGGCGAACGCCTCGACCTCGTGCCAGTCCGTGAATTCGACGTCTCCAGCGGTGTCCGCGTCAGGCAGGTCGGACATGGTCCGTTTGGCGATCTGTTTCATGAACAATCGCTTGAGGAATCCGTACTTCGAGTAGCGCAACGCGCCGCCGAAGAGGCCGATTCGATCTGGATGCCACCCGGTGTCCTCGACGAACTTCTCGACGTATTCAGCAGCCTGCGCCCGTCCGTCTTCGCTCGCCGACGAGAGTGACACCTGAAAGAACGCGGTCGGTTTCACCGCCAGTCCGTCTTGGTTCGTTCGGACGAAGTTGGCAACCGCTGTCTGGTGGTTGCCGGCGTGGACGGACGCCCCGACGAGCACCGCCTCGAAGTCATCGACGACAACGTCCGGAGCCATCTCGTTGACGTCCACTGCGGTGACATCGTGTCCACGCTTCGCGATCGCATCGCCGATGTGGGTAGCCACTTTCTCTGTCTGGCCCTCACCGGTTCCGTAAGGTATCAGGAACGAAACCACGTCGAATCTCCAAGTTACCTACGCTCTCTTTCCATAAAGTACCGACCCGATGGCGTAGCGGACAGGGCGGCGCCACTCGATCCGACGTGTCTGGAGAGGTTCTACAGATCCATCCGGAGGGTATTACGCCCGTTTCCAGCGGAAATCCTATCCAAAATGCGTGCGGGGTCGCTCAGTCGTCGTCCGTCGCGGGCGCCGTGACCGGCTCGACGCGCTGGCCGCGCGGACCGTCTAAGTCGACGTCGGGGAGGAGGTCGCGCAGGTACTGGCCGGTGTAGGACCCTTCCGTACGCGCGACTTCTTCCGGCGTGCCAGTCGCGACGAGTTCCCCGCCGTTCTCGCCGCCCTCGGGGCCGAGGTCGACGATGTGGTCGGCGTTCTTCACGAGATCGAGTTCGTGTTCGATGACGACGACGGTGTTGTCGTTGTCGGTCAGGCGGTGGAGGACGTCGATGAGCTTGCGCTCGTCTTCGGAGTGCAGCCCTGTCGTGGGCTCGTCGAGCAGGTAGAGCGTGTTGCCGCTGTCTTTCTTGCCGAGTTCCTCGGCGAGTTTGATCCGCTGGGCCTCGCCGCCCGAGAGCGTCGTCGAGGGCTGGCCGAGGCGCATGTAGTCGAGGCCGACGTCTTTGAGGAGTTGAAGGCGCCGACGGATCTGTCCCGAGGATTCGAAGAAGTCGTAGGCCTCCTCGACACTCATGTCGAGGACGTCCGAGATGGTCTTGCCCTTGTAGGTCACGTCGAGCGTCGCGTCGTTGTAGCGCTCGCCGCCACACTCTTCGCAGGGGACGTAGACGTCCGAGAGGAAGTTCATCTCGATCTTGACCGTCCCCTGGCCGCCACACTCCTCGCAGCGCCCGCCTTTGACGTTGAACGAGAAGCGCCCGACTTCGTAGCCGCGCTGTTTCGAGAGCGAGGTCTGGGCGAACAGCTCGCGGACGTGATCGAAGACGTTCGTGTAGGTCGCCGGATTGGATCGCGGGGTCCGACCGATCGGCGACTGATCGATCAGGCGGACCGTCTCGATCTCGTCGATGCCGTCGATCGCGTCGTGTTCGCCGGGGACGACGCTCAAATTGTTGTTCATCTCCCGTGCCAGGCCCTTGTAGAGGATGTCGTGCATCAGCGTCGACTTGCCCGAACCGGAGACGCCGGTGATCGCGGTGAAACAGCCGAAGGGTAACTCGACGTCCAGGTCGTGCAGGTTGTGCTGGCGGGCGCCTTCGATCGTGAGGTGGCCGTCAGCTTCGCGGCGCTCCTGGGGAACGGGGATCTGTCTGCGCCCGGAGAGGTAGTCGCCGGTGATCGAGTCCTCGCAGGCTTTGACCTCCTCGATCGGGCCGTTGACGACGACCTCGCCGCCGCGCTTGCCGGGCCCAGGGCCCATGTCGACGATGGTGTCCGCCCGGCGCATCGTCTCCTCGTCGTGTTCGACGACGATGAGGGTGTTGCCGAGGTCGCGAAGCTCTGCCAGGGTGTTCAGCAGTCGGTCGTTGTCGCGCTGGTGGAGCCCGATCGACGGCTCGTCGAGGACGTAGAGCACGCCGACGAGGCCGGCGCCGATCTGGGTCGCCAGGCGGATGCGCTGGCTCTCACCACCCGAGAGCGTCGAGGCCTCCCGGTCGAGTGTGAGGTACTCGAGGCCGACTTCGACCATGAAGCCGAGCCGCGCGCGGATCTCCTTCAAGATCTCCTCGGCGATGGTCCGCTCGCGCTCGGTGAGGTCGGCCTCCATCGACTCGAAGTGGGCGAGCGCGTCGCCGATACTCATCGCGTTGATCGCGGTGATCGAGGTGTCGTCGACCAGCACGGCCCGCGAGGCCGGCTTCAGGCGGGTGCCGTCACAGGCTGGGCAGGCGGTCGCGGACATGAAGTCCTCGATGTGCTCGCGGGTCGAGTCCGAGTCCGTCTCGACGTAACGCCGTTCTAAGTTGGGAATGACGCCCTCGAACCGCTGGCGCTTGCGGCGGCTGCCGCTTCGCGTCGAGCGCTCGAAGAGCACCTGCTCGCTCGTCCCGTAGAGGAAGGCGTCCTGCACGTCCGGAGCCAGGTCCTCGAACGGCGTCGACAGCGAGACGTCGAAGTGCTCGGCGACGGCGTCGAGTCGCGTCTGGTAGTACGATCGCGAGTAGCTCCAGGGCTCGAAGACGTTCTTGAGCGTCTTCGATGAATCCTGGATGACGAGGTCCTCGTCGATCTCCTTGGTCTCGCCGAGACCCTCACACTCCGGGCAGGCGCCGTGGGGCGAGTTGAAGGAGAAGCTTCGGGTCTCGATCTCCGGGATGTCGATCCCGCAGTGGGTACAGGCCAGTTCCTGCGAGAACTCGACGACGAGCCGGTCCTGGGCGTCGGTCGCGTCGGCGTCGTCGCCAGCCTCGTCGTCGGTCACCGCCCCCAGATCGCCCGTCCGCCGGGCCTCCTCGCCGAGATCGTCGGCGGCGGCCTCGGGGGGGTCGGGCAGAATCAACTTGAGGACGCCGTCGGCCTCGTCTAAGGCCGTCTCGACGCTGTCGACGATGCGCGGCCGGTCTTCGGGACCGACCTTCACCCGATCCACGATCACGTCGATCGTGTGGTCGTAGTTTTCGTCCAGGTCGGGGCGGTCGAGCGTGAGGTCGTGTTCCTCGCCGTCGACCTCGACGCGGGCGTACCCATCCGAGACGAGTTCGTCGAAGAGGTCCTCGAACGCGCCCTTCTGGTCACGGACGACGGGTGCGGCGAGCTTCAGGCGGGTGCCCTCGGGCAGCTCGAAGATGCGCTCGACCATGTTCTGGGCCGACTGCTCGCCGACCTCGCGACCACAGTCCGGGCAGTGGGGCGTCCCCACGCGGGCGTAGAGGAGGCGAAGGTAGTCGTGCAGCTCCGTGACGGTCCCCACGGTCGAGCGGGGGTTGTTCGCGGCGTTCTTCTGGTCGATCGAAATCGCGGGCGAGAGGCCCTCGACGGTCTCGACCTGGGGTTTGTCCATCTGGCCCAGGAAGTTCCGGGCGTACGCGGAGAGGCTCTCGATGTAGCGTCGCTGGCCTTCGGCGTAGATCGTCTCGAAGGCGAGGGAGGACTTGCCCGAACCCGAGAGACCGGTGACGACGGTCAGCGACTCCCGGGGGATCGAGACGTCGAGGTCTTTCAGGTTGTGCTCTTCGGCACCGCGGACCTCGATGTGCTCGGCGGTCATCTAGCAGTCGACAGCGCCCCGAGGAGGTAAGGACTGTCGGTTCGGAACGGTACCGGAGTGAAAGTGGACGAGCCGGTCGGCCTGCCGCACAGCTCGTCGTCGCCCGGTGTCGGGTTCAGACCCGTGTGTCCGTGGGTCGGGAAATAGGATTCCATCTCGCAGGTGCTGGCAACCAACCTGCGACGTACCGACCGCTTCCCGGTCAGCGAGTCACTCCGCCTCGACCGGAACGACCGTCACCGGAACGGTGGCCGTCCGGGAGAGCCGGTCGGCCGTGCTGCCGAGCAGGGCGCCAGCGACGCCGCCCGCGCCGCGTTCGCCGACGACGATCAGGTCGACGTCGGCTTCCTCGGCGTACGCACGGAGCGCTTCCGACGGCCGGCCCCGGCGAACGTCGCCCGTGATGTCGACGCCCTCGCCATCGTAAGCGTCGACGATTTCGTCGACGATCTCCTCCGCCGCGCGGTTGAGCTCGTCCACCTCGGCGGTCCCGAACTTCATCGGGTTGTCCGTGCTCTCGACGACGGTGACCACGTGGACCGTCGCACCCGTCGTCTCGCCCAGCGCGATTGCGTGCTCGAGGGCGGCCGCCGCCCCATCGCTCCCGTCGGTGGCCGCCAGGATCGCGTCGTACATCGGTGTGCGTGTCCCTACGTCCGGACGGGTCAATATCGTTCCCGTTCGATCCCTGTGGATCGTGCGCGGTGGCGGGTCGTTCACGCCCGTGGAGCGGACGGGTCGGCGAGGCGGGCCGTTCCGGGTCGGATCAGGAGGAGCCAGTTAGCGCCGTCCACGGCGATCTCCGCCCCTCCGGGAACGCTCTCCCGGCGCCACGGTGGAAAAGTACTTCACGCGTTACTTTCGAATGAGGCGCATGTCTCGTGGGGACGCGGCCGATGCGGCGACGCTGGCACCGGACGACGCCTTCGCCGTCCTGGCCAACGAAACGCGATTCGAGATCGTTCGGGCGCTGTGGGAACTGTACGAGCCGGACGACCCGGCCAACGTGGTCAAATTCGCGGACCTGTACGACGGGGACACCGCGGTCACGTTCTCGGAGCTGTACGACCGGGTCGGCTACGGCGACACCGGGAACTTCAACTACCACATCGAACAGCTCACCGACCACTTCGTCCGCCGGACGGATTCCGGGTACGAACTCACCGAGGCCGGCTTCGAGATCGCTCGGGCGGTCATCGCGGGCACGGTCAGCGAACGGCCGAGTATCGACACCGCGGAGATCGACGCTACGTGCCCTCGGTGTGACGCTCCGGTCGTCGTCTCCTACGAGAACCACCACGTGAAGGTCTCGTGCAGCCAATGTCTGGGCATCTGGCAAAACGCGGCGGGCGACGAGGGCGTCCTGTTCACGTTCGCATTCCCGCCGGCGGGGCTGTCACACAGGACGCCGGACGAAGCGTTTCACGCGACGCTCGCGTACAACTTCAACCGGATACGATCGTTCATCCACGGCGTCTGTCCCGACTGCTCGAGCGTGGTCGAGGGCTCGCTCGATATCTGCGAGCCGCACGAACCCGGCGGACGGGGCGGCTGTCCGGACTGCCATCGACGCCACCGGATCGAGGTCTCGACGGTGTGCAACCGGTGTAAATCGGTGGCGCGCGGACCGCTCACGATCGCTATCTTCGCCCATCCGACGCTGATCTCGTTCCTGCACGACCACGGTGCCGTCCACCACTTCGCCTCGTGGGAGACGTTCCACCTGGCCCAGACCGTCTCCGAAGACGTCGTCGATACCGACCCGGTTCGTATCCGACTGACCGTTCCATGTGACGACGATCGGTTACAACTGACGCTCGACGAATCGCTCGAAGTCGTCGATGCCATCACGAAATTATCAGTGGACGGATAGTACGACGATACAGTCGTCGGCCCGACAGTAATATCATACAGATTATACTTATCGTCGTGGCAACCCGAGTGGTCTTCGATGTCCGACGGGATCTCCCGACGACGTGCGCTCGCACTGCTTGGAACGACGGCGACGGCTACTGTGGCCGGCTGTTTATCCGACGAGGATGCACCGGACGACGGCTCCGGTGCACTCGGTTCGAACACGGGCGCCGACTCCGATGCCGAGGTCGAGGACACCGGCCCCGCCCCGGATGACGTAACCTACGGCGACGTCGTCGAATACGAGTCGTCCTTCGCCGTCGATCTCGTCATCACTGGCGAGATGGCGGCTAGCGGCACACAGGTCGTCTACGAGGGCGATTACCGGGTCGAAATCGAGGAAGAGGACGGCCAGGTCGTCGAAATGTACGGCATCGACGGCCAGCACTACATCAACGTGATGGGCCACTGTGATCCCGACAGTCGCGATGCGGACCAGGGACAGTACGTCGACGCCGAGCAGGAACCGGATGCGAGCACGGCGTCGCTTCCGGCGGTCGGTACGGCCTCCATCGGTGGCGAGGAGGTGTACGTGTTCGAGGACGGGCCGGACACGATATACGTCAGCGTCGACACTGGCTATCCGGTTCGAATCGAGGGGCCCACCACGCAGGCGGACTTTCACTCCTGGGGCGCGACCGACCCGATCTCGCTTCCCGACGAGTGTCCCTGAGATCGTAGGTTTATACCTCGCCTGTGGTACTGCGTTCGAATCGTGAGGACCCCGCGCGAGCTACAGCTGTCAGAATCCTCCTGAAGGGCCTATTGGCTCCTCCGATCCCTGCCAGTGGCGGGTGTCTTCGACCGGGTTGCAACGGGCCACTCTCCGTCAATCTGTATGGAAAATCACAGTATCGCGGTATAGTAGCCGAACTCACAGTATTGTCATACAGATTATTCTTATGATCGTCACGTTCGAAGTTCTCTCAATTTCCGATGACAGCCGCAACCGGACCGAAATCGACGGCAAACCCGGCCCACCTGATGCTCCGCGAGGTGTGGAGCACCGGGGATATCGAACTGATCGACGAACTCGTCGCGGACCGACACGTCCACTACGACCCCTTGTTCGACGAGCCGATCGCCGGGGCGAGCGCGCTGAAAGAGTGGGTCGGGACGGTTCGGACCGGATCGCCCACCCTGACCAAGAGCGTCCGCGAAACGTACGTCGACGGGAACGCGGTGATCCTCACCTACACCTCGACCGGCACCCACGACGGCGAGATCATGGGGATCGCGCCGACCGGTCGCTCGTTCGAACTGGAGGGCGCGTCCGTATTCCGCGTGGACGACGGTCGGCTGGTGGAGACCGTCGACGTCTGGGATACGTTCGGGCTCTTCTCGCAGATCGGCGCGTTCCCGGAGGTCGTCTGAGATGGGGACGGAGTCTACAGAGGGGTGGCGGAGATATCGACCGGAAGCGGGCGCGTGGACTCGCGTCCCCGCGATCGCCGTCGCCGTACTGACGGTTGTCCTGCTCGTCGCATCGCTGGCTCTCGTCGGTTGGGGGACGACGGGCGGGGCGGTGGCTGACGGAGACGACGGCGACGGAGGACTCGAGATTTTCGACGCCACGTCGCTCGAGTCGGCCGCCCAGCCCGCGGCAGCCGACGTAGATCCGCCGACGGCCCGCTGGACGTATCCCACCGGCGATGACGTTCGCTCTTCGCCGACGATCGTCGACGGGACGGTTTACGTGGGGAGCCACGATGGCAACGTGTACGCGGTCGACGTCGACAATGGCTCCCTCGAGTGGCAGTTCGAAACCGGCGACGCCGTGGATTCGTCGCCGGCGGTCGCCGACGGAACGGTGTACGTGGGAAGTCAGGATAATTCGGTCTACGCCATCGACGCCGAGGACGGCACTGAGGTGTGGAACGCATCCACTTGGGCGAGCGTTCGGTCGTCGCCGACGGTAGTCGACGGCACCGTTTACGTCGGGAGCTACGAGAACGCCTCCAGGGAGCACGACGCGACCGTCTACGCGCTGGACGCCGAGACCGGCGAGGTGGAGTGGAAGTTCTTCGGGGAGGCCTCGGTCCGGTCCTCGCCGGCGGTCGCGGGCGGGCTGGTCTTCGTCGGCGACCTTTCCGATTACGGGGAGGCGAACGTCATCGCCCTCGACGCGGATGATGGATCCGTGGCGTGGAGCAGAACCGTCGATGGACAGGTTCAGTCGTCTGCGACGGTCGTCGACGGGACGGTGTACGTAGGGAGCTTCGACAGGGTTAGCGGAAGCCACGAGCACGCGCTATACGCGTTTGACACGGACACCGGTGCCGAACGGTGGTCGTTCGGAACCGATGGCGGGATTCCCGGGTCGCCGACCGTCGCCGGCGACGTCGTCTACGTCGGGACCATGGACAGAACCGTCCACGCGGTTCGAACGAACGACGGGACCGAGGTGTGGAACTACACGGTCGGCCGGCTGAACACGGGCGAGTTCCGGTCCTCGCCGACGGTCGCCGGCGACGCGGTGTTCGTCGGGAGCTACGACAACAACCTCTACGCGCTCGACGTCGAGGACGGCTCGGAGCGCTGGTCGTTCGAGACGGGACACCAGATCCGGAGTTCGCCGACGGTCGTCGACGGGACCGTCTACGTCGGCAGCCGCGACGGCAGACTCTACGCGATCGGCGCGGGCGTCGGCACCAGCCTCGACTCCCGCGTACTGGCGGGCACCCTCGGACACCACGACCGCGACCTGCTCCCCTCGTTCACCAACGAGCCGGTAGAACCCGAGACAAACGAGGAGACGACGTTCGACGCCTCACTCTCGACAGCGGTCGACGGCGAGGTTGCGACCTACCAGTGGGACTTGACGGGTGACGGGAGCGTCGACGAGACGACGAGCGACCCCGTACTCACCCACGCGTACGACGCGCCGGGCGAGTACAAGGTGACCCTCGAGGTCGTCGACGACGCCGAGTCGACCGCGTCGGTGACGAAGCCGATACTGGTGAGCGAGCGCGGCGACCTGGCCGGCGTCGTCAGGAACGAGAGCGACGGCGAACCGATCGCGGACGTCGAGGTGACGGCGATCGACGACGGGGACGTCATCGGGGAGACGACGACCGGCGCCGACGGTACGTACGCGCTCGAACTTCGGGCCGGCACCCACCGGGTCGAGTTCGCCACCGACGAGTACGAGGGCGATCACGCGCCGATCCACGAGCACGGCGTCGTCGTCGAGGGCGACGTCACGACCACGCTCGACGTCGATATGCTGCCCTGGGGGGACGGCTCGGCCGACTCACCCCACGCTATCACGACGGTCGACGTGCTCCAGACGGTAGCGTCCGAGATACGCGTAAGCGGCGGCTACAGCCGGTGGGATCACTACGTTCTCGGCGACGACATCGTCGCTGTGGAGACGGAGCACTGGAACGGCGGCGCGGGATTCGAGCCAATCGGCGCCTCCGACGTCACGTTCAGGGGCGCGTTCGACGGCGCCGGACACGAAATTTCGAACCTGACGATCGACAGGCCCGAGAAGGACGATGTCGGTCTCTTCGGCTCCCTCGAGGACGGCGAGGTGAGGAACCTCACGATCTCCGACGCGAGCGTCGCGGGTGGCGACGACGTCGGGCTGATTGGCTCTGTCGACGGCGGGAACGTGACGGGCCTGACGGTCGACGGTGCGACAGTCTCGGGCGACTATCGAGTCGGGCTGGTCGGCTCCGTCGACGGCGGGAACGTGACGGATCTAGCGATCAGTGACGTGGCCGTCGACGGCACCGCCGATCTCGGACTCGTCGCGACCGTGACCGGCGGGACGGTCGCGGACGTCGAGGCTGACAGCGTCTCGGTCAGCGGCGACGGCTCGACGGTCGGCGGGGCGGTCGGCGTGCTGGACGACCGCTCGACGCTTCGAAACGCGACACTGACGAGCTCTGTCACGGCCCAGGGCTACTCGAGCACCGTAGGCGGCGTCGTCGCCGGCGCGTACGACAACTCGTCGATCGAGGGCGTCGACGCGGACGTCGATGTCACCGTCGCCGGCGACGGATACGACGTCGGCGGCATCGTGGGCTATCTGGGGACGTCCGAGCTGGCCGATTCCACCGTCGAGGGGTCGGTCGATAGCTGGACCGGCTGGTGGGCCGGTGGTGCGGCCGGCCGCGTGGCCGCGAACGCCTCGGTCTCCGACACGCACGCGGACGTCGACGTCTCTGGCGGCGATCGAGTCGGCGGCAGCGTCGGTCAACTCGTCGATTCGACGCTCGAGACGTCGAGCGTCGCCGGCGACGTGACCGGCGATCGGTGGGTCGGCGGCATGGCCGGCGCCCAGTACGGCGGCTCGCTCGCGGACTCGTACGCGGTCGCGGGCGTGGTCGGCGACGAGTACGTCGGCGGGCTGACCGGACTGCTCGAGGAGAGCGATCCGGACCGTCCCGCACCGACCCTCGAGACCTCCTACGCGGCCGGCCTCGTCGACGGCGGGGACGCGGAGACGACGGGCGGACTGATCGGCAACGCCCAGGCCGGGACGGCGACGGACGCCTACTGGGACGTCGAGGCGACGACCCAGGCGGCGGCCATCGGTGCGAACGAGGCGACGACGAGCGGCCTGGTGGGACTCGAGACCGACGAGATGCGCGGTGAGGACGCCGACGAGGCGATGTCCGCACTGGATTTCGAGGAGCGCTGGGAAACTACCGAGAGCTACCCGACGCTCCGGAGCCACGGCGGCGTGCCGTCACCCGTCCCGTCGCTCTCGGGGACCGTCACCGACGCCGACACCGGCGATCCGGTCGCGGGTGCGACGATCGCCGTCATCGACACCGAGACCGACGCGACGGTCGCCCAGGCCGAGACCGACGCGGTCGGCAGCTACGAAGTCCACGGCCTGGATTCGGGCAGCTACGTCGTCGTCGTCAGCGCCGACGAGTACGAAACCCGCGGTGTCGATTCCGTCGAGGTCGAAGCCGGCGAGGAAACGACCGAAGGCGTCGAGCTCGATCCGGTCCTGTTCTTCGTGGAGATCCAGTCGACGAACGAGCTGGTGGTCGAAGGCGAGACGGTCGACGTCGCGGTCAGCGTCGAGTACGTGGGCGATGGGCCGGCCAACGAGACGGTCGAACTCAGGGGCCCCAACGACGAACTGCTCGCCAGCGAGACGGTCGCGTTCGACGACGACGGCCTCCAGACGGTCGCCTTCGAGTGGGAGACCGACGGCGACGACGTCGGCACCCACGTCCTCCGGGTCGAAGCGAGTGCAGACGCGGACGACGTCGACGTGACGGTCGAGGCGTTCACTCAGGCGACGTTCGAACTCACGCTGGACTCGACGAACTCCCCGGTGACCGCGAACGAGACCGTCGAGGTGGAGACGACGGTCGAGAACGTCGGTGACGAATCCGGAACCGAGACGGTCGAACTCCGCGACGCCGACGACGAGATGCTCGCCAGCGAGACGGTCGACCTCGACGCCGGCGAGAGCGAGCCGGTCACCCTCGAGTGGGAGACCGGTCCCGATGACGTCGGCCAGTACTACTTCACGGCCGTTACCGCCGACGATGCGGAGACCGTACCCGTCGCAGTCGAAGCGGACGACCTCGGCATCGTGTTCTGGCCCACCAAACCCGAACCGCACGAGACCGTCACCTTCTACGCGTCGGACGCGGCGAACCCGACGTGGGAGTTCGGCGACGGAACTACGGCTCAGGGATCGTTCGTCTTCCACGAGTACGAGTGGCCCTGGGGAACGCGGTCGGTGACCGTGACCGACGTCGACGGCACCGAAGAACAGTTCGACGTCCCTGTCCGGCCACCGACGCTCGAGTGGGATCCACAGCCGATGGCCTCGACCTCGATCGATCGGGAGTACGGCGGCGTCCCGCTCTCCGGCGTCGAGTGGGAAGAGACGTTCACGGCCAGGCTGCTCAGCATGGACACCGTCGGCGCTGAGGCGGTGGACGTCGAGGAGTTCGTCTTCGAACTCGGCGACGAGACGCAGACGAAACTCCCCCAATCCGACGGACTCGCACAGGAGGCGTCGGCGACGTTCGACCTCGGCGACCTCGACGGTGACGAGGTGCTGACGGTGACCGCGGTCACCGCCGACGGCGGTGAGTGGGAGATGACCGAGCTGGTGTCGGTACTCGAGACGCCCGAGTGGCTCGAGGACCCGCTCGAGGACGCCGAGATCGATCGGGCGGAGGGTACGATCACGACGATGGTGGCACCGAAAACGGTGCTCGACGAGACGACGACCGTCGAGGGGCTCCCGACCTCCGATACCACGTTTATATTGTTCAGCGAACCTATCGCGACGTTCACCTACGACGCGGACGCCGTCGCAGGAACTGCCACCTTCGACGGCGAAGCCGGTGCGTCCCTCAGTCCGTTCATCGACACGGGCTCGAAGGCTGACGTGGTGTCCGAGGTCACGTTCGACTCGGATCTGGCAGTCGAGTCGTCCTCCCTGAGTGTAGACGGGGAGATGTACAACGTCCCCGGTCCGGGCGTCGGGTTCTCGGTACCCTGGGTCGGTGAAGTCGGCGTCGGGAGCACGCTCGACTCCAGGCACCTGCTCGAGGCTGACTTCGGCGACGAGCTGTTCGACGAAGCGGGCGAGCCCGACGTCGAAGAGGGCTCGATGGGCGCCGGGTTCACGCTCTCGATCGACGCGATACTCGACATCCTTGGCTGTGGCGTACACACGGGCGGCTCGGGCTCGATAGACGGGAAGGGAGACTTCGGCGAACAGGTCGACGGGACGAACTTCCGTGGAGAAGGAACGCTCTCGGCCGAACTCGGCGTCTTCTGTGGTCCCCTCGAGTGGAGCGACGGCCCCACGTTCGGTCCGGCCACGTGGGGCGGCGGCCTCGACGACGGCCTCACGCTCGCGATGGGCGCGGAGGCGGTCGAGGATCCCGAGTGGGCGTTCGCCTCGAAGTACGGCGAGCGACCGTTCGCCGACGAGGACGATACCGTCTCGACCGCCGCGGGTGCTGGAGCGATCGGCACCGCCGACGGCGTCGAGCGGCTGACGGATCGGGATCTGGCAGACACCCAGCCGACGATCGCCGTCGACGGCAACGACCTCGTGACCGTCTGGAGCGCCCAGGACGGCGACAAGAACGTCTCCGACGGCCGCGACCTGCACTACCAGCGCTACGACGGGAGCGAGGAGCAATGGTCCGACGTCGCGTCGCTCACCGACGACCTGACGAGCGACGAGCGGCCGTCGCTCGCGGCAACCGACGAGGGCGTCCTCGCCGTCTGGTCGACGTGGAACGAGTCCGTCGACGAGGGGGAGATCCAGAGCCCAGGTGACCTGTTCCCCCGCCACGAGATCGCGTTCGCGATCGACGACGGTGACGGCTGGAGCGAGCCAGCGATCCTCACCGACACCGACGGGATGCAGACCGCGCCGTCGGTCGTCGGGATCGAGGACCGGTGGCTGCTCGCCTGGGAGGCCGTCGGCCTGGTGGATGAGAACGTCTCCGGCGTCGACGTACGGTACGTGACCGTCGACGCGAGCGGCGAGGCCGGTGACGTGGAGTCGATCGAGGACGCGACGCTGCCAGCGCTGGGCGTCGCGCCCGGGGGCGACGGTGACGCGGTCACGCTGGCCTACGCCACCGTCGACGAGGGTCCGACCGCGGATCCGTTCGCCGGCGAGAGCCGGACCGGAGCGGTCGTCACCGAGCGAGTAGCCGCCGACGGCGGCCGCGAGGAACTGCACCGCCACGACGCGGGCAACGCCACCTCGATCGCCACCGACGCCGGGCGGACGGTCTGGGTCGACGGCGCTCTCGACCCGACCCTCCACGAGAGCGAGGCTTCCGGCACCACCGGAGACCTCGACCTGCGCTCGGACGTCCACGACGTCTCGGAACTCTCACTCGCGACGGCGGGCGACGACACCGTCCTCTCCTACCGCGCGATGACCGACGGCGAGAGTGCCCACGACCTCGTCTACCGGCTGGACCGGGGCGACGGCTGGATCCACGACCGCGAACACGTCGCCGTGGGCGAGGCCAATCACACGGCGTGGCTCGCCGACGTGACGCCGGCCGCCGATGGCGAGGGCTTCTACGCCGCCTATGCCGTCCAGAAGCTCGACATGGACGCCGTGAACGACGTCTTCGTGGCCGAGCACGAGTTCCGCCCGGCGTTCGACCTCACAGCGACTGCGACCGAGGCCCCCGCCGGCGAGGCGTCGACGGTCGCCTACGACCTTCGAAACGTCGGCGACGTCGCGACCACCGAGGGCGTGACAGTCGCAATCTCGAACGCGACGGGGGTCGTCGCCGAGGTCGATCACGACTCCCTCGAAGCGGGCGAGACCGTCTCCGGCGAGGTCGTGTTGTCCGTCGATGCGAGTGGGACATTCGACTTGCACGTTGACCACGGGGAGACGGTCCACGACGGGGTCGAGGAGGTGAGCGTCGTCGCCGCCACGCCCTCGCTCTCGATCGAGTCGATCGTTGGCGAACGTATCGACGCTGCGACGGTGACGATCTCGGCCGTGGTGCAAAACGACGGCGGCGCAGCGGCGGTCGACGTCCCGGTCTCCTTCGATACTGGAACCGAAACGATCGCCGAGACGACCGTCGAGCGGATCGAGCCACTGGAGAACGCGACGGCGTCGGTGACGGTCGACACGGCGGCGCTGAACCGGACGGTTGCAGATTCGGTGCGTCTCGATCCCCACGGATCCCTCGGAGCCGCCACGATCGAGCAGTCCGAGCGCTCGGCGTGGTTCCTTCGGCCGGATCTCGCGGTCGGCGCCGTCGAGTACGCTGCGGACGGCGACAGCCTCACTGCGAACGTTTCCGTCGCCAACCGCGGGGACCTGGCGGCCGAGGCAACCGTGCGGATCGTCGACGACGCTGGGGCGGTGGTCGGCGAAGCACCCGCGTCGATCGCGCACGCCACCGAGGAGAGCCCCACGTTCGCGGTCGTCCCGGTCGAGCTCGACGAAATCGAGCTGGGAACACCCGTCACCATCGTCGCCGAGGGCGACGTCCCCGACGCTGATGCGTCGAGCAACGGTCTCAGCGACGAGATTGGGCCGGTGTACGACGCCGATCGCCCCACGTTCGACGTCACCATTACGAACGTCCGCGAACCCGACGCGTCCGGCGACGATCTCGCCGTGGATGTCGCGGTCGAGAACCGGGGCCAGACGGCCGATAGTCAATCGGTCACCCTCTTCGTCGACGACGAACCCGTCGACGAGAGCGACGTCGATCTCGAACCCGGATTCGTGACGACCGAGAATCTCGCGATGGGGATGGACGAGGGCGACCGACTCGGGATGAAACTGTACGTCGAGAGTCAAACGAACCACGACGCGAGAACGATCAATGTCGGGTCGCTCTCCGATGACTCCGGTGGGATACCGTCGCTTCCGCCCGCCCCATCGCCGGACCCGGCCCAGTTCGAGATCACGGAGATCGACGCACCTACCGAGGTCGAGACGGGCGACGTAGTTACGGTGACGGCGACCGTTCAAAACACCGGCGAGGAGTCGGGAACGACGACGGTCGCGCTGGATCTCGACGGACAGCCGATCGACGAGCGCGTGCTCGAACTGGAGGGAACCGACCGGGTGACACTGCAGTTCGAGATTCCGAAAGCCGAACTCACAGTCGGCGAGTACGACGTCCGCGTCGACGTCGGTGACGACGCCGTGACGACGACGGTGACCGTCACCGACCCCGACGACGCAGCCGATCGCTCGCCAGCTACCGACCGATCGCCCACAACCGACGGGACCGACACCGACCCGACCGATGACGAAGCGCCGGGGAACGGCGAGTCAGACGAATCAGGAGACGACGCGATCCCTGGCTTCGGCATCCTGGTGGCCCTCGGTGTCCTCGTCGCGGTCGCGTCTGTGTCGCTTCGACGACCCCGAACCTGACGGGTTTCGACGCCGCGGTGCCCGTCGCGGTCGGTGTCGAGGCGAAACACTTTCCGATTGGCACCCGTAGTGGCCGTATGATACTACCCGGGTTCGTGCCGGTCAGACCACTGCTCGCGAACGGCCCGACGATGCTTTTGGGCATCGGTGCGCTCGCGCTCCTCGTAGTCGTCGTTACGCTCTGGCAGTCCGTCCGATTCGTCGACGCCTACGATCGCGAGGCGCTGACCGTCTTCGGCGAGTACCGCGGGCTGCTCGAACCGGGGCTCAACATCATTCCGCCGTTCGTCTCGCGGACCTACCGCTTCGACATGCGGACCCAGACCATCGACGTCCCACACCAGGAGGCGATCACGCGGGACAACTCGCCGGTCACCGCCGACGCGGTCGTCTACATCCGGGTCATGGATGCCAAGCGGGCGTTCCTCGAGGTCGACGACTACATGCCGGCAGTGTCGAACCTCGCCCAGACGACGCTCCGAGCCGTGCTGGGCGACATGGAACTCGACGACACGCTCTCTCGCCGAGAGATGATCAACAATCGCATTCGCGAGGAGTTGGACGAGCCCACCGACGAGTGGGGGATCCGCGTCGAGAGCGTCGAGGTCCGCGAGGTCACGCCCTCGAAGGACGTCAAGGGAGCGATGGAGAAACAGACCTCCGCGGAGCGCACCCGCCGCGCCATGATTCTCGAGGCCCAGGGTGAACGCCGGAGCGCGGTCGAACGAGCGGAGGGTGACAAACAGAGCGACATCATCCGCGCGCAGGGTGAAAAGCAGAGCCAGATCCTGGAGGCGCAGGGTGACGCGATCTCGACCGTCCTTCGGGCCAAATCCGCTGAATCGATGGGTGAACGGGCGGTCATCGACAAGGGGATGGAGACGCTCTCGGAGATCGGCCAGGGCGAGTCCACGACGTTCGTCCTCCCGCAGGAACTGTCCTCGCTCGTCGGTCGCTACGGCAAGCACCTGACCGGCAGCGACGTCGCCACGGACGACGGCACGCTCGACAGTCTGGAGTTCGACGAAGAGACCCGCGAACTGATCGGCCTCGACGACATCGCCGAGATGATCGGCGAGATCGACGCGGAGGCCGAAATGGACGTCGAAGCGATGGAAGAGCAGGCCAAGGCGATCAAGGAGGGCCAGGACATCGGGATGGACGATTCAGCCGGAATGGGCGAGTCTGTCGGAACGGACGAATCAGCCGGAACGGATGTCCCGCCCGAACCGTCGGATTCGGAGTGAGGCCGGACAGGGTTCGCGGCCAGTGGTCGTGACACCGTCTCCTCTTGGTTGGCATCGGTTCTGCACGTCGAGTTGCCGACGATCCGGCCCGTCGAGGATGTCGCTTGTCGCCGCTACTGGTACATGCCGGAGCCCTTCGACCGGAACTGTCGCTCGTTGGTCGCCTCTTGCCCGTTTGCCTGCTGGGCTTGCTGGAACTGATCCGCGACCTGTTGCATGCGCTGTTGAATCTCTTCGGCCTGTTCGTCGAGTGGCGTGGTGTCGACGTCGAAGTCGACGAGCGGTTCGAGCGCGTTTTCGACGACGGACTTCGCGGCGCGGGGATCGGGCAGCTGTGGGTGGGCGCGAACGACGAGCAACGCGGCGGGCACGCCGGCCTGGTAGCACTGTCTGACGAGTGCACCCGTGACGCCACCGACGACGCCGCGTTCGTCGGCCATCTCGATGTCGGCCGCCTCGAGTTCGTCGCGAATCGCCTCGGTCGTCGCGATCGCCGTCACCTCGCCCAGTTGCTCTTCGGAGTTCGCCGGAGCGGCCGCGATGAAGATCGCTCGACCAATCTCGCTCGCGACGTCCTCGATCACGCATCGACTGAGTGGTTCGTAGGCTGTCTCGGGTATCGTCAGGTCGCTCTGCAGTGTCATGACGGCCGGATGACCACAGCCGTACACCCGGACGAGGTCCTGGACGAATCCCTCGTCGAACGTGGTGACTGGCGGGAACGCGTCGGACGTGATGTTCCCGCAGTGCGTGAGATCGAGCTGGTCGTTGAGCAGATCGACCGCGATCGAGGCGACGAGTCCGTGACCTGGGAGCCCCTCGATGAGCGTCGGCTCGTCGGCACTCAACTCGGCGAGTTGCTCGTAGGTCGTCGAAGAGTCTGCGGACATCTCACCGGCACGTTCGACGGGGACTGTCAAGGATCTTTGCAAAGTCGTGATTCACACTTCAAATCCGGAATCGCTGTCTCTGACGGCTGTAATTCCTGGTGATTGTATTGGGCATCGAAAATTCCGGATACAATATTTAAAACCCTGTTATATAGTGGGAACAGACTATTGGAGTTGGTATTCTCCGTATCTCCGTGTCCTATGCCACGTGATATCACAAATCATCGACGGCGATCCGTGCTGAAAGCGGCGGGCGTCGCCGGCGTTTCGGCCCTGGCCGGGTGCGTTGGCGATCCAGACGAGGTCGACGATGGTGACGACGAAAATTTCGACACGGTCCAGTTCGGCGTTCTCGAACCGTTCACCGGCGACTTCGCCGACCTGGCCGAGGAGCGAAATCAGGGCGAGCGCCTGGCAATCGAACAGATCAACGCGAGTGACGAGTTCGACTTCGAGATCGAGTACGAGGAGTACGACACCCAGCTCAACGCGGAGGACGGTATTCAGGCCGCGAATCAGGCGATCGAGCGCGACGGGGCGCAGTTCCTCACTGGGGCGATCTCGAGTTCGGTCGCCCTCGCGATCAACGGCATCGCAGAACAGAACGAAGTCATCTACACGCCCGGTGCGGCGGACACCTCGATCACCGGGCAGGAGTGCAACGAGTACGTGTTCCGCTTCGAGACATCCACTGCCCAGATCGCCGAAGTGATGGCCCAGTGGACCGCTGAGAACCTCGGGAGCAGCATCATGTACTCGCTCGCGGACTACGCTTACGGCGAGTCCGTCGGTGAGGAGTTCGGCTCGCGGATGCAGGAACAGACCGACGATTACGAGGAGGTTCTGACCGTCGAACCCGCGGAGAGTGCGACCGACTTCGAGGCGTTCATCACGCAACTGTCCGACAACGCGGCCGACGCTGACGCGCTCGTGGTCGGCGCGACCGGCGGTCACCTCATCCGCTTCCTCCTGCAGGCCTACGAGCGTGGTCTCCACGAGGAGATCCCGATCGTGACGACGACGGGTTCGTTCGCCGTCGTCCGCGGGGGCGCGACCGAGGCCGCCCAGGGCATCTACAGCGGGACACGGTACGTTCCCGGTCTCGAAACCGGGACGAACCAGCAGTTCGTCTCGGACTACGAGGCCGAGTACGACGCCCAACCGGACAACTTCTCCCGCGTCGGCTACGGCTCGATCATGATGGTCGCGCAGGGGATTCAGGAGGCGGGTTCCCGCGATCCCAGCGTCGTCAGAGAGACGCTGTCCGGGATGACCTACGAGTCCATCTTCGGCGACGTGACGCTCCGCGAGTGCGACCAGCAGGCGACGAACCCGGTCTGGATGGCCGAGAACGTTGCCCCGTCTGGCGGCGGCGAGGTCGCCGACGTGGACCTGCTGACTGAACTCGATGGCGAGGAGGCCGCACCGGCATGTGAGGACACCGGCTGTACGCTGTAACGATCGTCACGATGGGAGGAGCTATTACACAGTCGTTCGTCGACGGTGCAGTCGTCGGATTCCTCGGTCCCGAGCATTTACAGCAACTGCTGGATGGCCTGACCCGCGGGTTCATCTACGTGCTCCTCGCCGCCGGTCTCTCGGTCATCTTCGGCGTGATGCACGTCATCAACTTCGCCCACGGCGAGCTATTCGCGCTGGGGGCGTTCTTCGCGATCTCCGTGCTGGGCGTCACCAGTGGCGTGTTGGGCGGCGGCTTGGGGTTCGTCGCGGCCCTCCTCGTCGCGCCGCTGATCGTCGGCGTGATCGGCGTCGCGATGGAGCGATACGCCGTCCAGCCGCTGTACGGGCGGAATCCGTTGTATCACATTTTGTTGACGTTCGGGTTCGTGATCGTCATCAACGACCTGATCTATCTGGTCTGGGGAACCAGTCCACAGACGCTGCCGACCCCGGATGTGATCAGCGGGACCGTTCCGTTGTTCGGCCGGGCCTTCAGCGTCTACAACTTCTTCATCATCGTCATCGGGAGTGCGATCGCAGCCGCCGTCTGGGCTATACTCACCTACACGCGCTTCGGGCTGATCATCAGGGCGGGAGCCCAGGACCGCCAGATGGTCAAGAACCTCGGGATCGGTATCGACCGCTACTACTCGCTCATCTTCGGTCTCGGCGCGGCGCTGGCCGCAGTTGCCGGCGTCATCCTGGGGAGTCGATCGGGTGTCACGCCCGAGATGGGAACCCAGATCATCATTCCGGCGTTCGTCATCGTCGTCATCGGTGGCCTCGGGAGCTTTCGCGGCGCCGTCGTCGGTGGCCTCTCCGTCGGTGTTCTGCAGGAGTCGATTCTGCGCCCGTACGCCCCGGAACTGGAGGGAATGGTGATCTTCCTCCTGATGATCGGCGTGTTGATGGTCCGCCCGCGAGGCCTGTTCGGCACCGAGTTCGAGGAAGGTGGCGGCGAACTCCTGACCGGAACCGGAGGCGGACTCCTTTCGGATGGCGCTCGCCTCAAACTGGGTGTCGGAGTCCTCGTGTTGTTGGCGATAGTGCCGTTGCTAGCCGGATCGGTCTTCTCGACGTACTACGTGACGCTGCTGGTGCGGATCCTGCTCTGGGGACTGTTCGCCCTCGCGCTCGACTTCGTGATGGGCTACACCGGCCTCGTGTCCCTTGGCCACGCGCTGTTCTGGGGACTTGGGGCGTACGTCTCGGCGGTCGTGCTGGTACACAGCACCGAGTCAGCGCTCGTCGCCGTCGGCGTCGCGCTCGTCGTCGGTGCGGCGGTCGCCTGGGCCGTCGGGTTTCTCTCGGTCCGCGTCCACGGCGTCTACTTCGCGATGATCACGCTGGCGTTCGCTGAACTATACACGAACGTCGTGACCAGCGTCGATGGCTGGCTCGGCTGGGAACTTACCGGCGGGTCCGAAGGCCTGTTCGGCTTCTCAGCGTATTACGGGATCGGTGGAGTCGGCATCCAACTCGACGAGATCGCACTGTTCGTCGGCCCACTCTCCCTGACTGGAACGGAGTTGTTCTACTACATCGCCCTTGGGTCGCTCGTCGTCGCCTACCTCGTCACCCGTCGGATGCTCCAGTCACCGTTCGGAAGCGTCCTCAAGGCGATCAGGGAGAACGAAGAACGTGTCCGCTTCCTCGGGTACAATCCGACGGTGTACAAACGGCGCGCCTTCGTCGTCAGCGGTATCTTCGCGACGCTCGCGGGGTCACTGTACGTGCTCAACTCCGGCGCCGTCTTCCCGGAAGCGACCGAGTGGCTGAAATCCGGCGAAGTCGTCGTCATGGTGCTGCTCGGCGGGATGGGAACGCTCTACGGGCCGATCCTCGGCGCGTTCACGTTCTTCGGACTGGAGGAACTCCTCATGGATCACACCGACCGGTGGCGACTACTACTCGGTACCGTCTTCATCCTGTTCGTGATCTTTCTCCCGCGGGGACTCGTCTCCATCCCGGAGAAACTCGCCGCGCTCGCCCCCGATCGAGGCCGCGAAACCGAGCCGGAACCGACTGCAGAGATCCAGACGGGGGATGGTGACTGATGTCGCGAACTGAGACACCTGCCGAAGACGAGTCTGTCGTCGACCGAATGCTGGAAACCGATGGCCTGACCAAACGCTTCGGTGCGTTCACCGCCGTCGACGACGTCGATCTCTCGATCGAACAGGGCGAGTTCCGGAGCATCATCGGGCCGAACGGGGCGGGCAAGACCACCCTGTTCAACCTACTCTCGGGTGCGCTGCCGGTCACCGAGGGCTCGATCCGCTTCGACGGGACGGAGATCACCGACCTCGCGCCCCAGGAGCGGGTCCACCGCGGACTCGGCCGGTCGTTCCAGATCCTGAACATCTTCGAGGAACTCACCGTTCGCGAGAACGTTCGGCTGGCGGCCCAGTCGGTCCATCGCGACGACTACGGCTTCTTCGAATCGCTGTTCAAACCGACCGACCGCCACGAGACGATCAACGCCCGTACCGACGACGTGCTCGATCGCATCGACCTCGCGTCCGTGGGCGACGAGGAAGCGGCCGCGCTCGACTACGGCGGCAAACGCCGCCTCGAGATCGGGATGGTGCTCGCGACGGACCCGCAGGTCGTGCTGTTCGACGAACCGACCGCGGGGATGAGCATCGAGGAGACAGAGGCGACGATCGACCTGATCGAGGACGTGCTCGCGGACCAGACGCTGTTGCTCATCGAACACGACATCGAACTCGTCATGGACCTCTCCGATCGCATCACGGTGTTGAATCAGGGCGAAGTCATCGCGTCGGGCCCGCCGGACGCCATCGCGGCGGACCAGGCCGTTCAGGACGCCTACCTCGGGGGGATGGTCGAATGAGCCCCGATCCGATGCTCTCGCTCGCCAACGTCGACGCCGGCTACGGCGAGACGCAGATCCTCACGGACGTCTCGCTCGACGTCGGGGAGGGTGAGGTCGTCTCGCTGGTCGGCCGTAACGGCGCCGGGAAGACGACGACGCTCCGATCGATCGTGGGCATCGTCGAACCGACCGCCGGGTCGATCGAGTACCGCGGCGAGGCGATCACCGGGCTCGACGCGGTCGACACGGCGAAACGCGGTATCGCGCTCGTTCCCGAGGAGCGGCGGATCTTCCCGGAACTCACCGTTCGTGAGAACCTCGAACTCGCCGCCTACGGCGGTGCGACCGACGCCGACGGCCTCTCGATCGACGCGGTGCTCGATACGTTCGAAAATCTCGCCGATCGAACCGACAACGACGGAGCCTCCCTCTCGGGCGGCGAACAGCAGATGCTGACGATCGGGCGCGCGCTGGTCAGCGGGGCCGACTGCATCCTGCTCGACGAGCCGACGGAGGGACTCGCCCCCTACATCGTCCAGGACGTGATGGACGCCGTGCGCGATCTGAACGAGCGCGGGATCACCGTCCTGCTCGTCGAGCAAAACGTCCACGTCGCCCTCGAGCTGGCCGACCGCAACTACGTGCTCGATCGGGGCGAGATCGTCTGGGAGGGCGGCTCCAGCGAACTCGAGGCCGACGAGGCCGTTCTCGACCGGTATCTGGGGGTGTCGCTGTGATCGCTCGCGCCCAGCTACCGACCTGGGGAGCGCGTCAGCAATCCGGTCGGCGATGGCAGACCCCCAGCGGTCGGCTGTCGTCGCCCGGTGGCGGCAGCCCCTTCGCGTATCGGTACCAATATACAGAATCGACGAGCAACTATTCGACCGACGCTCGACGCCGATTCGGGGCCCGGCCGGCGAGCGAACGAGACAGACTGCGTAACTGAGGACCAATGTATCAGGATATCGAAGCCACGCCACGAGACGAACTGACCGACGTACAGAGCGAGCGACTGCGAGAGACGGTTCGACACGCCTACGAGCACGTCGATTTCTATCGCGAACGGCTCGACGACGCCGGCATCTCGCCCGACGACATCGAGTCGATCGAGGACATCACGGCGCTACCGTTCACGCGGAAAGAACATTTTAGAGACCAGTACCCGGACGGCCTGTTCGCGGTGGACGACGCGGACGTGCAGCGCATCCACGCCTCGTCGGGGACGACCGGAAAGCGCAAGATCGTCGGCTACACCGAGAACGACCTTCAGGTCTGGCGCGACGTGATGGCTCGCTCGCTGACCGCCGCGGGCGTCGAGCCGGGACAGACGTTCCAGAACGCCTACGGCTACGGCCTGTTCACCGGCGGGATGGGCTTTCACGACGGCATCGAAGAACTCGGCGCGACGGTGATTCCGGCCGGCGGCGGCGACACGGCCGGGCAATTGGATCTCCTTCAGGACCTCGACGTCGACGCCCTCGGCAGCACGCCGTCGTACTGCCTCTACCTTGCCGAAGCCGCCGAAGACCGGGGAATCGATCCGACGGACCTGCCGCTCTCGACCGTCGTCATCGGCGCCGAGCCGTTCACCGACCCGATGCGCGAAGAGATCGAGGCCGCCCTCGACGTCACCGCCATCGACATCTACGGCCTCTCGGAACTCATCGGCCCCGGCGTCTCCGTCGAGTGTGCCGAGGCCCAGGACGGGATGCACATCCAGGAAGATCACTTCTACCCGGAGATCGTCGATCCGGACACGGGCGAACCGCTTCCCGAAGGGGAACGTGGCGAACTCGTGCTCACCTCGCTCACCAAGGAAGCGCTGCCCGTCATCCGCTACCGAACCGGCGACGTCACCAGCCTCAGCTACGACGAGTGTGCGTGCGGCCGAACCACGGTCCGGATGGACAACGTCAGCGGCCGCGTCGACGACCTGCTCATCGTCCGCGGCGTCAACGTCTACGCAAGTAGTATCGAAGAACTCATGATCGAGATCGACGACGTGGCTCCCTACTACCGCATCGACCTCTACCGGGAGGGGACGCTCGATACGATGGAGATCACCGTCGAGCGCCACGTCGACTCGACGAAGAGCGCCGACGAGATCCACGACCTGATCGACCGTCGTCTGCACGAGGTACTCGACGTCACGGTCGACGACCTCTCGGTCGTCCCCTACGGCGAGATCGAGCGCCAGGAGACTGGTAAGGTCCAGCGCGTCTTCGACCACCGGTAGTCGCAGTCGGCGCGCTCACCGTCTCGAATCGACTTCTTCGAATCCGTCCAGTACCCGTCGATAGCGTAGCTGTGAGGCTGTCAGGGTCGGTACACTCGTCCA
The DNA here is from genome assembly GCF_000328525.1 of Halovivax ruber XH-70. Classification (NCBI taxonomy): domain Archaea; kingdom Methanobacteriati; phylum Methanobacteriota; class Halobacteria; order Halobacteriales; family Natrialbaceae; genus Halovivax; species Halovivax ruber. The sequence continues at coordinate 2,451,358 of NC_019964.1, read as the reverse complement.
CGGAACGTCGCGATCCGGCCGTCGGTGGCGGGGTCGCCAGCGCTCTCCTGTTCGTCGTCTGCTCTGCCGTCCTCGGTATCGGGCGTCACGACTACCTCGTACTCGCCGGTCTGTCGGGTCTCGTGGGTTCGCCGGGCGGTCGCGGTTAGCGTCGTCCCCACCTCGACGGCTTCGAGGAAGGAGACGTTCGTCTCCAGGGCGAACGCGTCGTCGCCGTCGGCGTTCGAGGCGGCGGCGAAGGCCGCGTCGGCGAGCGAGTTGATGGCGCCGCCGTGGGGCACCCCGTGGAAGTTCAGGTGGTCCTCGGTGATCGACAGTTGGGTGGTCGCCGAGCCGGAGCCGATCGACACCAGTTCGATGCCCAGCAACGAACAATAGGGGTCGTCGCTGATCAGCGCCTCGCGGTCGGGAGAGACCTCCTCGTCCATAGCCGTGACTGGATCCGAACCACCTTGAATGTCCGCTTCGGGGGTATCTTCTTGTCGATGCCGTCCGTTGCAGTGGCCATGACAGAGCCGTCGTCATCAGAAGACGGAGACGGCGACCCCGATAGCACAGCCGCCAACCCCGATCGCGATCTTCGTATTCGCGTCGATCACGTCGGCATCGCCGTCGAGGATCGCGACACGCTGGCGCCCGTGCTCGAACTTCTCGGCGGGGAGCTGATCGCCGACGAACCCGCAGACGGCTTCCGCTGGATCCAGTACGAACTGGGCGACCTGAGTCGGATCGAACTGATCGAGCCGACCGCCCCGGACACGTTTCTCACCGACTTTCTCGATCGGAACGGAACCGGCTTCCACCACGTCACGTTCGAGGTCGCGGCCATCGACGACATCGTCGCCCACCTTCGCGAACACGACCTGCGCGTCGTCGACCGGGCCGACCACGAGAAGTACCGCGAGGCGTTCGTCTCCCCGCGTTCGACGGGCGGCGTCCTCTTCCAGTTGATGGAGTACGAACCCGGCTACTGCGAGGCCTACGGCGAACCCGGGGTCGGTCACGACCTCCTGACCGACCACAGCTATCTCGACCCGGCCGAGTCGCGCTGAACTGTGCCTAATTCGGGCGGGTACGGGCGGCTCGCAGGGAGTCAGGGGCTGACTTGTGCGATCCCGTCATCGGGCTTCAGAACCGTTATCGGAATCGGCCTCCGACGTCGGCGTATGTCTCGCGTCGACGGCTACGCCCACGGCACCGGCGACCACTGCGGGTCGACCTCGCTCCGCAATCTCGCGACCCACTACGGCTGGGACAGCGACGAACCGACCAGCTTCGGCCTCGCGTCGGGTCTCGGCTTCACATTCTTCGAGCTGTCGGAGAGCCCTCACCGCGGCTTCTTCGGCCGGCCACTCTGGATCGAGGACGCCTTCTTCTCCCACCTCGGGATTGGCTTCGACCTCTTCGAACCCGGCGTCGCCACGGATTCCACCGTGGACGCCGACCGCTGGAACGCGATCGTCGACCGACTCCGCACGCAGACGGCCGCGGGCGACCCGGTGCTGGTCTACACCGACATCTACCACCTCCCGTACTTCGGCACGGACACGCACTTCGCCCCGCACACGCTGCTCGTCGTCGCGGTCGACGGCGACGAGGTCGTCCTCTCGGACAGCGAGTTCGACGACCTCCAGCGGATCCCGCTCGCGGACCTGCGCGCGGCGATGGCTTCCGAGGCCGTCTTCGAACTGGGCTACCGCCATCTCGTCGTCACCGACCCGGAACCGACGGTCGACTTGCCGACGGCCGCGCGAGCGGCGATCACACAGACGGCCACCTACGCTCTCGAACCGGAGGCGGTCGATCGTCCGCTCGGTCCAGCGACCCACGGCGTCGCGGGAATTCGTGCACTGGCAGACGACGTCCCGACGTGGTCCTCGCTCCCGGATCCCCAGTGGACGGCCCGCTTCGCCTACCAGAACGTCGAACGCCGCGGGACGGGCGGCGGCACCTTCCGCTGCCTCTACGCCAGGTTCCTGGACCGGATGGTTCCCAAACTCGACGAACTCGACCCGGCCCTGTCCGAGCGGACGGCAGCCGTCGCCGACGACTGGACCGACATCGGCGCCACGCTGAAGACCGCGAGCGAACTCGACAGCGCCGACGAGCCCGAATTCGAGGCGCTGTTGACCGAGGCGAGCGAGGCGATCCACGCCGTAGCCGACCGCGAGGAACGCCTGCTCCGAGCGTTTCGCGAGACGCTTCTCTGAGCGCGTTACTGACTCGCTCGGGGGTAAAAATCTGGACAAAAACGCCGCTCGGTCACTCCGTTCACTCGCGGTCAGACGTTCTCGGGGAGCCAACCACCGTCCACCTCGAGGTTCTACACCCACCTTTTTCCCGCTCGGGTCGCTCGGTTCCCTCGCGACCGCTCGGGCAAAAATCTGGACCAAAAAGCCGCTCGTTCACTCCGTTCACTCGCGGTCAGACGTTCTCGGGGAGCCAGCCACCGTCGACCTCGATATTTTCGCCACTGACGTACTCGTTTGCGGGGTCGAGGAAGAACAGGATCGGCCGCGTGACGTCGTCGAAACTGGCGGGCCGGCCGCGGGGCAGTTCGTCGGGGAACTCCGCGGAGTTCTCGACGACGTAGGGTGAGACGGCGTTGACGGTGATGCCGTCGTCCTGGGTGTCGGCGGCGAGCATTCGGGTGAACATGAGGACGCCCGCTTTCGCCGCGAAGTACGGGAAATTCTTCGGGTTGACGAGTCCTTTTTCGGCGGAGGCGTACCCGACGTTGACGATCCGGCCGAACGCCCGATCGCGCATCGCGGGGAGCGCTCGTTTTGCACACAGCCAGGTCGCGGTGAGGTTCGTATCGAAGACGCGTTGCCAGGTGTCGACGTCGATGTCGGCCCAGTGGTCCGGGGCGAAGTCACCGACGTTGTTGACCAGACACTCGACCGGTCCCAGTTCGGATTCGATCGTCGCGAAGAGGCCGTCGACGCTGTCGGGGTCGGTGACGTCCGCCTGGACGGTGGCCGTCGCCGGTGCGCCGCGTTCGTCGGCCGTTTCGGCGACGGCCGCCGCAGCGTCGGCGCTCGTGTGGTAGTGGACGGCGACGCGAGCGCCGCGCTCGGCCGCGGCGAGGGCGATCGCTCGCCCCAGCCCCCGCCCGCTTCCGGTCACCAGCACCGTCCGTCCGTCGAGTTCGGGTCCGTCCATACGATCGCTTCGCCGTCGGGTCGGTTAGGTGTAGTGGACGGGAGCGTGAGCCGGGTCGCTCTAGCCAGCCCGTGGCGGTCACCTTCATTATCGAGGGGTGTGATATGCGGTCGTATGGATCACTCGCTGGCCGATCTCGTCTGCCTCTATCTGGCAGCGGACCCCGCCAGTGAGCACGATGGCTCCCGGGCCGAGACCGAGTCGCCTGCTGCCCCGGTCGATATCGCCACCGGCATCGGCATCGACCCGGCGGACATCAGCAGCCGCCTCGGTGTTTTCGAGGCGCTGACGGGGCTCGTCACGGACGGCTTCCTCACGGAGACGGTCCAGCGGACGGCGGCCGGGTACGAGCGAACCGTCTACGAACTCACCGATAGTGGGCGAGCACGAGCCCGTGACGTCCGGCGGACGCTGGACTCGCCGCCCGATACGGACCGGGAGGAGTACCAGCCAGCTGCGGGAATCGACTGGCAAGAGAACGACGTGTATAGCCCGCCACGACCGGTGGAACCGAACGATGGCGGAGAACCGGACGAGACGCGGTTCGTGGGTCGCGAAGCGGAACTTGAGTTCCTGTACTCGGCCCTGTCGTCGATTCATCGTCGCGGTGGTCGAACGCTGTTCGTCACCGGCGACCGGGGCGTGGGCAAATCGACACTGTGCGCCCGCGTGATCGAACAGGCTCGCGAGCGGGACGTCGCCGTCGGTCGCGCCCGTTGTTCGCGAGACGCAGACGAACCCTACGGCCCGCTCAGACGAGCGATCGACCGTGCGTTCGACGAACCGGTTCCCGACGCGTTGATCGATCCGCCAGCAGCGACGCTCGACGACGGTGCGTCGATTGCCGCCCGTCGATCGGGGCTGCTGGGACACGTGGCCGACGCAGTCTGTGATCGGGTGATCGATCGACCGACCCTCCTCGTCGTGGACGACCTCCACAACGCCGGTGCGTCGACGCTCGCACTCTTCGAACGAATCGCAACGGCGAGTGCCGCGTGGGTCTATCCACTCATGCTCGTCGGTGTCTACCGGCCGCGGGCAGTCGGCGACGCCGCACCGCTGGCGGCGATGCGAGCCCGCCTGTCGACGGACGTCCGGATCGACGACCAGGTCGTCGAACCGTTCGAGCGCGCGGAGACGGCTCGGCTCGTTAGACTCGCCCGCGGACCGGACGTCTCGACTCAGCTCGTCGATCGGATACACGAGACGGCGGGTGGGAACCCGCTGTTCGTCGCCGAAACCCTCGCCGGGCTGGCCGAATCCGGTGCCACGACGGACCCGACTGCAGCGGCCGATTCGGCTGGACCAGCCACCTCGCTCGAGCTTCCGGCAGCTCCCGAACGGGCGATCGAGCGCCGGCTGGAACCGCTCGACGACGCCGGGTGGGCGGTCATCGAGGCTGCAGCCATCCTCGGACACAGGATCGAGCCGGACGTCCTTCGGTCGATCGTGTCGCTCCCCGAATCGGACGTCTCCGCGTACGTTCGGCTGCTCGTCGACGCACGGTTTCTCGATCGGACCGACGACGGCGAGACGCTCACCTTCCCGAGCGAGGTCGTCAGAGAGACGGTCGTCGATTCGACTGCTCCGGACCGGCGTCGAGAACTCCACGGACGGGCAGCTGACGCGCTCGTCGACACCGACGCCCCGCCGGCGACGATCGCCCACCACTGTGCGGAAGCCGACGCCTCCTCACGTGCGATCGAGTACTTCGAACGAGCGGCGCAGCGGGCGCATCGTCGCTACGCCGGGTCGAACGCGATCGAACTGTACGAGCGCGCACTCGATCTCGCGACCCAGATCGACGAGACACGACGCGTCGCCGACCTGCAACTGGCGCTGGGTGAGACCAGATTCGTCAGGGGTGAGTACGAACTGGCTGCCGAGCACTTCGTCGCCGCCCGCGACGGCGCGACCGACGCGACGAATTCGGCTCGGGCGCACCACCGGCTGGCGGAGATTCTGGTCAAACGCGGTGACGTCGACCGGGGCATCGAAACGGCGACGGCCGGACTCGGCGCAGTCACCGACGACGTCCCGGCCGCCGATCGGTGTCGGTTACATCGCGTGCTGGGCTGGGGCTTGATTCAGCGCGGCGAACTGGCCGACGCACGGGATGCGTTCGAACAGCAGGCTGCCGTCGCCGCAGATGCAGCGGACGACTCGCTCCTGGCGCTTGCCGACCACGATCGCGGGACGCTCGCGGGCATGACCGGGGAGATCGAGTGCGCCGAAGCGAAACTCGCGGCGGCCGCGGCGGCGTTCGACCGACTCGACGATCCGAACCTCCGGGCAAAGTCACTGACGAACCTCGCGCTCGTGTACCGCCGGAGCGGTCGACTCGACGACGCGCTCGCGGCAAACGATCGGGCCCTCGCGATTCAACGGGAGTACGGCTACCTGGAGACGCTCCCCGACTCGCTCCTGAACCAGGCGGAACTCCAGTACGCGCGCGGCGACCTCGCGCTGGCGACGGATTCGTACGAGGCCGCGATCGACGCGGCGATGGATAGTGGGCGCGACGAACGGGCGGCGAAAGCCCGGACGAACCTGTCGCAAGTCCTGACAGAGCGGGGTCGCCTCGGACTCGCGTTCCGTCGGTGTCAGGCGGCCATCGACGCGTTCGACCGGCTTGGTGCGTCGGACGGGCTCGTTCTCGCGTACACGGCTCGGGCGGCTATCAACCGCTGTGCCGGCGAGTTCGAGAACGCACGCGCGGACGCCGAACGTGCACTCTCGCTGGCTCGCGACCTCGGCAACGACGACCGGGTCGCCGCAGCACGCAACGCACTCGGGCTGGTCGCCAGATCGACAGGCGAGGTGACCGACGCGCTGGCCCACCACGAGGCCGCCGCGTCGCTCTCGGCCGACGGCGGAGCCGACGTTGCGGCGATGACGTATCGTCTCGAAGCGATCGCTGACCGGCTCGCCGATCCCGAACGTGACTCCGCAGACGAACTCGCGTCGCTGGCCCGGACCGTCGTTGACGAGGCGGACGAACGCGTCCTCGCAGCACGGGCCAGCACCCGGTACGGCCGTGCCTGCCGGCGGTGTGGTGCGTTCGAGGCGGCCCAGCGAGCACTCGACGAGGCGTGTGAGGCGCAGGAGGCACTCGGTGCAGTCGTCGACCGCTGTGAGACGCTGTTGGCGCGGTGTGCACTCGAACTCGACACCGACCGGCCCGGCGAGGCGGCGAATTCGCTCAGCGTCGCGAACGGGGTGATCCAGGAGTATGGACTCGCGATGTACAGTGAGCGTGTCGACCAGCTCCACCGTCGACTCGAGTGACCGGTTCGCCAGTCCAGGTCACACCGAAGGAGTAGCTCGATTGGACCCGCGTCAGCCGCTCGACTGGACCCGCGTCGTCTAGTCAGAGTGGTGCCCTCGCTCGATTTGATCGCGTTCGACTCACTCAGACGTGTTATTCGGACGTATCAGTCGGACGCATTCCGTGCGCGCCGAAGCGTGAGGGTGACGACGCTGCCGGTCGGGTCGTTTGCCTGAATATCCATCTCACCGTCGAACACCTGGACGATCCAGGAGGTCAACCAGAGGCCGAGCCCGCTCCCGTGAGCGAGTTGCGTCGGCATCGCCGTCCCGAGGACGACCGCCTGTTCCGTCTCGGGGATTCCCGGGCCGTCGTCCGCGACGGTGAGTTCCACCCAGCCCTCTTGCGGGGCGTCACCAACCCAGACGTTCACGGTCGGTGCTGCGGCGTCGTTGTGGACGATGGCGTTTTCGATGACGTTTCGAAGGGCGATCTCGATCGGATCGCCCACGTCGAGTTCGCCGTAACTCGAGATGGTGACGTCGATCGAGGCCGACGAGTGTCGCTCGCGGGCCCAGTCGACACAGTCGGTGACGAGTCGCTCGACGTCGACACGGTGGGTCCCGTCGGGAGCCGTTTCGATCGAGCGTTCGAGCGTCCGTATCGTCTCACCGAGTTTTGAGAGCCACGTGGCGGATCGTTTGATCGTCCGGAGTGCCTCACGATGCTCGTCGTCGACGACGGGTTCGAGCGTCTCGGCGTAACCGGAGATGATGTTGACGTTCGTGCGGAGGTTGTGCCTGAGCGCGCGGTCCATGACGGAAACGATCTCCTCGCGGCGCTGGCGTTCGGTGACGTCGCGCAACACGCCGACTGCGCCGGCGAACCCGTCGTGTGTCGGTCTGAGTGCGAGCGAGTTCTCGACCGTGAGATGCCGGCCGTCGGCCGTCACGACGACGCTCTCGATCGTCTTCCGGGCAGTGGGGTCACCGTCGTCGAGGAGGGTTCGAAGGGTCTCGACGATGGACGCGGCACCGTCGTCGGTGGTGATCTCGGCGAAGTGAATCTCCGACTCGGTGACAGCCGTCCGGTCGATGCCGAATTGCTCCGTGAAGGCCCGATTGACGAACGTGAGCGTGCCGGTCTCGTCGGTCGCGTAGACTGGATCCGGGAGCACCTGCATGATGGTCTCGTACTGTTCGAAGGTACTGGTGCTCGGGACCGATTCTGGTGCCTCGGTCGCTTCCATCTCGTGACTGGTCGATCCGTCGACTGGTCGAACGTGAAGCACTCGCTGCTCGTCGACACGATGGGCTGGACCCGCGACGATGTACACTTCGAACTGTCGAGTGGCCCCTGCCACTTCCCGTTCGATCACGTCGCCCGCGGCCGCCCCAGCGAGCGACGCCGTGGCTGGTGAACCCACGGACAGTTCGTCACCGAAGAGGATCTGTGCCCGCTCGTTCATCGCGATAACTCGACCGTCGGCGTCGACGTGGACGAGTGGGTCGGGATGAGACGCGAAGCCGTCCGACTGGGCGTCGCCACCGTCGGTGCGAACCGACTCGCGAGCGATTCCGGCCCGGGCGCCGATCGGTTCCGATTCGTCCGCGACGGTCGACTCGGCCCGGCCACGGGGGTCGGTCCTTCGGCGCTCCGGCGTCATGGCTCGAGACGACGACTGGCGGAAACCTATAGGTTTTGGCGCATACCGTCGGTCACTGGATCGTCACCGGCAGCGCTCGCTGTCACCGTGTCCGTCCCCCGGACCGAATCGGCGTGCCCGGGTCGTCCGGTCGCTTCCGTTGCGGTCTGTGGCGTTAAGTACGTAGCCGGCGTTCGAGTCACTGGATGACCTACTTCGCGGGCGTCGATCTCGGCGCGACCAACGTCCGTGCGATCGTGGGCGACCACGCCGGCGAGCCGATCGCGACCAGCCGTCGGCGGACGCCGCAGGGACCCACCGGAATCGACGTCACGGAAGCCGTGCTGGACACCCTTCGGGACGCGTGTGCCGACGCCGGGATCGAGCCAACCGCCATCGAAGACGCCGCGATCGGCTCGATCGGGCCGTTCGACCTCGCCGAGGGGGCCGTGGTCGACCCGGCGAACCTGCCCGATTCGATCGATCGTATCCCGCTCACCGGTCCGGTCGAACGGCTCGTCGCCGTCGACGACGTCGCCCTGCACAACGACGCGACGGCGGGTGTCATCGGCGAACGCTTCTACGCCGCGCGAAACCCCGACGACATGTGCTACGTGACGATCTCGTCGGGGATCGGGGCCGGCATCTGCTGTGACGGCTCGGTCCTCTCCGGATGGGACGGAAACGCCGGCGAGATCGGCCACATCGTCGTCGATCCCGATGGGGCGCTCACCTGCGGTTGCGGCCGGGCGGGCCACTGGGAAGCCTACTGTTCCGGCCGCGGAATCCCAACGTACGCGCGAGAACTCGCACGTCGGTCCGACCTCGAGACCGCCCTTCCACTCGAATCGGACGAGTTCGATGCGGCGACCGTGTTCGCGGCCGCCGATTCCGACCCGCTCGCAGCGCGGGTGATCGACCGGGTCGCCGACTGGAACACGATCGGCATCGCGACGCTGGTCCACGCGGTCGCTCCGATGGTCGTCTCGATCGGCGGGGCCGTCGCGACGAACAACCCGGAACTCGTGATCGACCCGATCCGGGAGCGTCTCCAGACGGCGGTCATCTCGAACGTTCCAGCCGTCACCCCGGCCACACTCGGCGAGTCGGTCGTGCTCCGCGGGGCACTCGCCAGCGCGATCACCGACGGGTCGGGCGACGCGTCGGCGATTGTTGTCCGGGAATAGCGTCGCTTTCCGGTTTCGCCACGGTCCTCGATGGTGTCCAGCAAGCTCCCACGGAAACCCCAACGTATTCCCTTTCGGACTGCCTACAGTCGAGTATGACAGCGTCCGAGTCGGAGACGTCGGACTCGCTTCGCGATCGCGTCGAGCGCTGGCTCGCGACGCAGATGCCGATCATCCAGATGCACGGCGGGACGAGCGCCGTCAGGACGGCCGACGCCGAGACCGGCGAAGTCGTGATCGAGCTCGGTGGCGGCTGTCGCGGCTGCTCGGTCAGCGACGTGACGACGGGGAACATCCAGGCCGAACTCCTCACGTGGGACGAGATCGAGGACGTCACCATCAGGGTCCCCGATGCGCGCGAGCAACTCGGCGGTCCAGAGCAAGCCGAGTCGATCATGGGGATCGATCGAACCGAAGGTGGCCGCGGCGACTGGGGCTCGTCGAACCCAGGGAAGGATCACCTGTAGTCGCCACCGCGACACCTGTGCTTGCCACTCGTCTGTGGCCCTCGCCCGTCTGTGAGTGCCGCTTCGTGTGATTTCGCACGCACCCGGCCCATCGGCTATCGCCGGCCAATTTTGAGTCGGACTACACGCTTTTAGGACCGACCCTCGTCCGTGACCGTATGGAGCCCCGTGGCGGTGCTCGCAACCGTGGTGACGTCGATGAGTGACGAGAACGGCGGGAGTGCGACGACAGTACGGTCGACAGCCGACGACGAGCACGCCGCGTACACGATCCGTCTCGAACTCGAGGACGAACCGGGGCGATTGCAACACGCGCTCGGGCCGATCACCGAGCACGGCGCGAATCTGCGATCGATCCACCACGAGCGTGACAAACGAACGCCGCGCGGGACGATTCCGGTCGAGATCGACCTGTCGTGTCCGCCCGCGCAGTTCGACGGACTGGTCGAGCGTCTCGAGGCGGCGGGCGTCCCGATCATCCAGGCGGGGGAGCGACGCTACGACCGAACGGTCAACGTCGTGCTGATCGGACACCTGGTCGATTCCGACCTCTCTGAGACGCTCGCCCGCATCGAGGCATTCGGTCGAGCTTCGGTCGTCGACGTCTCGCTCGCCGCGCCGGAGGGGACCGAGGGCGCCTCCTGCGCCCGCCTGCAACTGGCCGTCGAGGACAACTCGGTCGCCGACGCGCTCGCCGCGGTCGGCGAGGTCGCCGCCGAGAAGGACCTCACCGTCGTCGAGCCGCTCATCGGGGGTCGGTCGTAATGGCCGGCCACCGTCTCGCGATCGCCGGTGCCGGTTCCGTCGGCCGCTCGGTTGCCGAACTGGCAGGCCAGTACGGCCACCAGGTCGTGGGGATCGCCGATTCGACCGGTGCGATGGTCGCCGACTCGACAGGTGGAGCGCCTGCCGACTCGACCAGTGAGGCGACAGCTGGCTCGTCCGGTGAGGCGGCTGCCGATTCGTCCGGCGCGACGACCGACGATATCGGTATCGACGTCGCGTCGGCCCTGGCGCGCAAGGAGCGCGGCGAACCGGTCGGCGACGCCGCGCCCGAGGCCATCTTCGAGGTCGACTACGACGTCCTGATCGAGGCGACGCCGACGACCCTCGGCGACGCCGAGCCCGGATTCGGCCACGCCCGACGGGCGCTCGCCGCCGACTGCCACGTCGTCCTGGCGAACAAGGGCCCCGTCGCCGAGCGTTATGACGAGTTACAGCGACTCGCCGGGGCAAGTGCCGGTCGCGTTCGATTCGAGGCGACCGTCGGCGGGGCGATCCCGGTCTGCTCGACGATCGAGGACCTGACACCGGACGCCGTGACCGCCGTTCGCGGTGTACTCAACGGGACGGCCAACTTCGTCCTCAGTCGGATGGCGACCGAGGGACTCGACTACGAGCACGTCCTGGCCGAGGCCCAGGGTATGGGCGTCGCCGAGGCGGACCCGTCGTTCGACGTCGACGGCACGGACGCCGCCCTGAAGTTCGTGATTCTGGCGAACGTCCTCGCGGACGACGGGTTCTCGCTCGAGGATGCCGACGTGACCGGTATCGATGACGTGCCACGGAGCGCGCTCGAGCTGGCCGCCGAAGACGGGCAGACGATCCGTCTCGTCGGTGAAGCTACTCGGGAGGGCGTCAGCGTCGGTCCCCGGCTGGTCCCCGAACACGGCCCGCTGGCGGTCAGCGGGACGCGAAACATCGTCCAGTTCGAGACCGAATACGCGGGCACGTTACACAACAGCGGCGCCGGTGCTGGTGGCCCCGAGACGGCGACTGCAGTGCTCGCGGACATCGGCCGGTTGCCGTCGCTGTAAGCTCGAATCGGCTGGTGACGTTGGACGGCAGGTGCCTGAATACCTTACTGGCCAACTCGCCGTCGACCTGGCCGGTCGGCGGTGCGATCGGGCTCCCCTCGTGTGAACACCTCGCAAACCGCACGACGGCGTCGGGGTCCGCTCATGCGGGTTTCGAAATGGTTTTAACCACATCCGGACAACATCCCCGGTATAAGCGCCTTTGCGCGTGAGCTACAACAATGAGCGACAAACCACACCAGAACCTGGCCATCATCGGCCACGTTGACCACGGGAAGAGTACGCTCGTGGGTCGACTCCTGTACGAGACAGGGAGCGTCCCAGAGCACGTCATCGAACAGCACCGCGAAGAAGCAGAAGAGAAGGGCAAGGGTGGCTTCGAGTTCGCCTACGTCATGGACAACCTCGCCGAAGAGCGAGAGCGTGGTGTCACCATCGACATCGCCCACCAGAAGTTCGACACGGACCAGTACTACTTCACCATCGTCGACACCCCTGGCCACCGCGACTTCGTGAAGAACATGATCACGGGTGCGTCCCAGGCGGACCACGCCGTCCTCGTCGTCGCCGCAGACGACGGTGTCGCGCCCCAGACCCAGGAGCACGTCTTCCTGTCGCGCACCCTGGGCATCGAGAAGCTGATCATCGGCATCAACAAGATGGACGTCGTCGACTACTCCGAGGACGACTACAACTCCGTCGTCGACGAGGTCAACCAGCTCCTCGACCAGGTCAACTTCGAGGTCGCCGACGACTCGTTCATCCCGATCTCGGCCTTCGAGGGCGACAACATCGCCGAGACCTCCGACAACACGCCGTGGTACGACGGTCGTACCCTGCTCGAGACGCTCAACGACCTGCCGGAGTCCGAGCCGCCGACGGACGCGCCGCTCCGACTCCCGATTCAGGACGTCTACACGATCTCCGGCATCGGGACCGTCCCGGTCGGACGTATCGAGACCGGTGTCATGAACATCGGCGACAACGTCTCCTTCCAGCCCAGCGACGTGGGCGGCGAAGTGAAGACGATCGAGATGCACCACGAGGAGGTCCCGAAGGCCGAACCCGGTGACAACGTCGGATTCAACGTCCGCGGCATCGGCAAGGACGACATCCGCCGCGGCGACATCTGTGGCCCGGCCGACGATCCGCCGACGGTCGCCGAGACCTTCCAGGCTCAGATCGTCGTCATGCAGCACCCCTCGGTCATCACGGCCGGCTACACCCCGGTCTTCCACGCCCACACCGCGCAGGTCGCGTGTACGATCGAGTCGATCGACAAGAAGATGGATCCCTCGAGCGGCGACGTCGCCGAGGAGAACCCCGACTTCATCCAGTCCGGCGACTCCGCGGTCGTCACCATCCGTCCGCAGAAACCGCTCAGCATCGAGCCGGCCAGCGAGATCCCGGAACTCGGTTCCTTCGCCATCCGTGACATGGGTCAGACCATCGCGGCAGGCAAGGTCATGAGCGTCGACGAGAAATAAATGCAGCAAGCACGTGTCCGTCTCGCCGGGACGAGCCCGCAGGACCTGGACAACATCTGCGATGACGTCCGCGAAATCGCAAGCAACACGGGCGTCAACCTGAGCGGGCCGATCCCGCTCCCGACGAAGACGCTCGAAATTCCCACCCGCAAGTCGCCGGACGGTGAAGGGACGGCGACGTGGGAGCACTGGGAGATGCGCGTCCACAAGCGCCTGATCGACCTCGATGCGGACGAGCGTGCGCTCCGACAGCTCATGCGCATCCAGGTGCCGAACGACGTCTCGATCGAGATCGTCCTCGAGGACTGATCGGCACCCGCTGTTCGGATCGATTCGCGCACGTTGTACTCGCAGCACGTTCGACTCGCGTTCTCGACCGTCGAGTGACGACACCGTCCGACCGATTAAGGGAGTGTCCGTCGAATTCTGTCGTATGGCACGCTCCGGGAGTCCGCTCGTCGAGACGCTGGTGATCTTCGCCGTGGTCTTCGTCCTGCAGTGGATCGCGGCGCTGTTCAGCGTCGGGTTGATGGCCGGACTGTTCGTCCTGGCGCCGCCGCTCGAGGCCAACCCGTGGACGATCGTGACGAGCGTCTACGCTCACGAGAACCTGGGTCATCTGTTGTCGAACAGCGCCGCACTCGTCCTCTTTGGCTGGCCGGTCGCCCGGGCGACGACGCACCTGCGCTTTCACGCGTTCTTCCTGGCGACGGGCGCTATCGCGGGGATCACACAGGTCGTGGGCACCGGGATCGTCGGCGTGGCGACGCCGGTGCTCGGGGCGAGCGGTGCCGTCTTCGCGCTGATGGGGTATCTACTGGCGGGCAACCGACTCTCCGACGGGCTGGCCTCGCGCGTGCAGGTCTCTCCGTGGGTCGCGCTGGGTGTGTTCGTCGTCCTCGCCGCGCTCATTACGCTCGCGACAGCCGCCCCACGGGTCGCCCTGCTCGCTCACTTTACGGGGTTCTTGCTGGGGCTGGTTGCCGGCCGGGTCGGCGTCCTCGACGTCCCCTCGCACGTCCGTCGCCGCTCCGTCTGAGCTGGCGGCACCTCGCCGCCATCGAAACACAAGCTACTAATAGCTCTCCCGGCTACCAAATTCCGCGGGCTCGTAGATCAGTGGTAGATCGCTTCCTTCGCAAGGAAGAGGCCCTGGGTTCAAATCCCAGCGAGTCCATCAGAATTCTTACGTTTCTCGAAGTCTCCCGGTAGCCACAGCCTCGGCGGTTCTCCATACAATTTGCACTACCACGGGTGAGAAATCAACGGCCAATTTTGGGAGTGAGACGAGGGTATTTGTTCCGCCCCGACGCCATCGGGCGATTTTACCGAGTGAAACGGGGTGGTCGGCGTGACGTTTTCCGACGCGGTGATTCGGCTGCTCCTGGAGAACGAGTCGATCAATCCTGAGCCGGAAAAGAGCCGCGAATTCCGCTGTTCGGAGCGCCGTGCACGGTGTACCGTCCTCCTCGACGGACACTCTGAGGTCGGTCATGCGCGCTCGTGTCCCCGTCGACTCGAGCGGACGGGCTCATATCGAACGTGTCCATCGGCAACCAGCGGAGTGGAGGCGCAGCAATGACGGGGTTCGTTCCGGCTTCGACGCTCTGCGATGTTGAGTCACGGACGTCCGTCCCGCACCCTGCAAGTTCCTTCCACTGTTGGTTAGTGAGTATGGCGGAATTCCCGTCGCGTGGGCGGTCGCCGAGCGCGAAGCTGACGCGCTCGGCGACGTCGTCGAGCCAGTCATAAATCGTCGTCCGTCAATGTCCAGCAGCTGCTGGATCGCCGCTGGTGGGTCTCCATCGAGATACAGCAACGCAGCCGTGATCCGTTTGATCGCCTTCGGGTCGGTTTCTCGTCGCCAGTTACTTTACCACCCCAGGGGGTCATATCAGAGTATACGTGCCGATGAGATATGAACTAGATACCTAATCCATATGGCTCAAGATCGAATTTCACTTGAAAGTGAGCGATATCAATAGGTTTTAATAGAATTACAAGAATATCCAACCATGGATGAGCAGGACGAAAGCAAGGAACTCCGAAGAGTAGTCGAAAAAAGGCACGGGGTACTGGAAACTCTTGCAAAACGTCCTCAAACGAAGCCTGAGATCGTCGAAAATATCTCGCCCTCCCGGCCCACAATAAACCGAGCCATAAGAAATCTCATTGACCTCGATTGTATAGAACGGCCTGATAATGAATATGAATTGACTTCCGTTGGAATGATTGCCTTACGTGAATACCAGAAATATCACGAAACGATCGAAAAAGTAAACCGATCAAGTGATATTCTCCTCGAATTACCTAAAGGTTCCATTACCTCACGGTTCCTTCGAGGAAGCCAGGTTGACCATACGAATCCGTCCGCTCCTGAGGCTTCCCTCGAAACGAGCATTTCGTATATTAAAAACTCAAGCGAATTGAGTACATTCGTTACTGTAATTAAACCGTTCTATCTCGATGGTATCGTCGAACTCACAAGAGATGAAGGCTTAAATACCGAAATAATCATGGAAGAAAACACGCTTGAAGCCTTTCAGGAATTCTTTCCCGCTCGGTTTGATCAGATTGTGGCCACTGAAGATATATCAATGTATGTCCTCGATGCAAATCTTCCATTCGGCCTATGGTTCGTTAATGGCGACATTGGAGACGTGGCGGGTATCGCTGTACACACTTCAGGAGGATTGAAAGGGGTATTAATCAATGACTCGGATGTTGCGGTTACGTGGGCACATGATACTTACAGCGAGTATCGGGAAAGGGCTGACCCAATCACGCAGGGGTAGTTGAATTTCAGACGGGAGGAATGATCGCAGTTGCATTATGACAACTTAGTCCCACTTCTACGGTATAGTAGAGCACTCGTTTCGAGGTCGATCGCGCGTGTTGCAGAGAGTGCCCCTCCATGGTGTCTATGGCGTTTCAGCGCGAGGAACCTCTCACGTCAACGTTACGGAAAAGCACGTCTAATTGGTGACGTCTTCCCGCCTCGTTAAATATAATCAACAAACTGAAACGTCTTCGCGGAAACCATACACTCGTCCGGATTAAACCGCGGAGATAGGATAGGCCTCACTTCCTGAGAGCGTTTGCAACGAAGCTCCCTAAATTAAAGACCGTATAGAGGCCATAGAGCATGACTAGGCAACCAGCTATCAATATCGCGAGCAACTGAATCTCTCCTAGGGACATTATGGATAAGACTATTTTGTCAGCATATATAAACCTTTTGCCCACACCGACACATTGTAACATAGGGGTTTCTCGAACCAGTCTTCCAGTGAGTTGAGTTTCAGTCCGAGGAAGTTGAGATGCCTCTGGAGATGGTGTTTCGAGGCTCCGCTGAGCTTCGCCAGCCACACGCGGAGGAAAATCTTCGTCTTCAACTCCCTTCTCATGAGCAGTTACGTAGACCTAGTCGGCTTCACACACGCCGTAGCGGTCAATCTCTTCAACCTCACCACTGACGTCCTATACTTTGTGGACAAAGTTGAGAACTGTCTCATAGTCCCGATCAAGATCACGAGCGGTCTGGGTGGTCCGCTCAGATCGTATCTCCTTGACAATGTAGAACATTTCTTCGAGACTGAAGCGATATTGCCAAATATTGTCTCGATAAGGTCGTTGAGGTACGTCTCGCAGTTCTCACGCCAGTACTGATGAACATCTTTGTCGGTCATACCCCGCTTGACAACGTCGTTACTCTACCAATGGACACACCTCACCGTCTCGCCGGATCCGGCGTGACGGAACCGCTCAAAGCACCGCTCACGCGGTGGGAAGAAAACCTGCCTAACCCGCTCACCTATCGGTAACCGTCGCTTGGTTCGCCAGCCAATTTGATGTGACGACTCATTGAGATGGATGAGGTCTTTTTGCTCGTTTGTGGATAGGGAAGAGGAGAATTTCAAATTTTTTTAATTTAATATTTAATTGGTGAGATGGGGATTTAGAGTGATAAAATCAGAAATCTATCCCAATATAATAGAGCCCCACACCTTGACCCTTGGGCGCATCGTCGCCGTCTTGAGGGCCGAAATCCGAGCTGCAGTCAGCTCCACCGGTTAGATTTACGGAGGTCTCTAATCGTGTGTATGCAAGATAGTCATCACCTGCTCTAATTTCCGGGTGAACAGAGGCAGTGTAGTTTGTTTCTCCAGTTACGTGGCCCCCTAATAGCGAACCTGAGTTTTGGTAGATTGTTGTGGACCATTCAGCGTTCGTTGATAGGTTCTGCAGGACGAATTCCACATCTGCGCTAAAGGAACCAGATCCTGCCGTTACCATAAAACCGTTGTAGTCTCCGTACGCAGTTACTGTAGCACTTTGAGTGCCAGAACCAGTTCCACGGAACGGGGTGCCAATCCATGACGATCTCGTCATTGCACCCCAACCGACAGTTCCGAGGGTTGCTGCCGTTGCTTCTTCCGCACTTGTGTCGTAATCTTGTCCGCCAAATTCTACAATATGGCCTGAGGAGCTTGATGATTCATCCCCCCGAGTCATGTGCCAGATATATGACTGGGTCCCTACTGGCACGTCAGTACTAGCGGGCGTAATCGTCTGAGTCTGTAGCTCCTGTTTGATCTGAGCTTCCTCCGAGTTTCGGACTGCCCGTTGAGTCTCCTCGAGAGGAGCGGGATCAGGCTTTTCGGCTTCCGATCGATCCACTTTCACTATCCACGAACCGTCCTTCCGTTCCTTGATCTGAACACCGTCTACATCACCGGCTTTCTTCCTCTTTGCGTCCAATGGGGCTTCAGATGGGAAGATCATTGATTCCCATCCCTGTTGACTGCTTTGAGCAACTGCAGATCCTATGGGGAGTGTGGTACCGAGAACACCAACCCCAAGTGCTTTAATCGCTTTTTCGCCTCGTTCGGTTTGGTTGTATTGGGTCAGTCATCGGGTGACCAATGTAGATTTCAGCAGGATGGAGGGTTACGCTAATTGTTGATGAATATCCCAATAGTTGGCAAGTGAAGTATATTAAAACGAATTGAACGGGAGTTGATTTTGGGATCAAAAAGTGGTCATTAGTTCCCGATTGGAAATTATCATATCCACTGATTGATTGATCAGTAATTGACTTTTTTACTATCTCACTACACTTCGTATTAGATTAATCCTACTTCCGTGGTTTATGACCAGGACAAGATCGTCGCGAAGGCGAAAGGCAAGACCCTCGAAGACGCTCCCAAGGGCATGAGAATCCTCAGAGCATACATCCAAAATCTCGCTGAGGACGTCTGTCAGATCCAGCCCGAGGAAGAAGACGGGTAGCGGCGATCACTGTTTTCGCCGCCTCAGCAGGAGCGGAGGCGATCATCAGTGAGAGGTCCTGCCGCTCTATCTGGCCAACCCGGACCCAAAACATGTCGTCGATGAGTACGACTGGGAACCGTTTTTCACCTGTGAGATAAAGAACGAGGACGTTGTTCTTAGGGAGTGAAACGACGGTACCGAATACACACCGTCGCCGTCGAACGATGGAAGCGAGTGAGCAGTCCGCTATCGACAGCAGCGACGGAGTCTTCCGCATTGGACGACAGTGCTGAGATCCACTCACCAGTCGTCTTCCATCCGGTCGATATGCTCCAGGGCGGTTTCGATCTGGTCGTTGGGAAAGTACTCGATGTACTGCTCACCGATGTCGTATTCCACCAGCCCAACCGTATCCAATTTCGGGCCGTGAACGTGCATCAGGACGGATTGTAAGTGATCGGTTCCCGGCTCTTCGTCGTTCAGCTCGGCCTCGATGTCTCGAAGGTGGGTGATGACCTGGTGCATCGGGAACGTATTCGTGGGTGCATCTCGGCAGAACCGGAGAATCTCTCGTCGTTGATACTGACTCAGGATTTCGAGAACCAAATCGACTGAGAGTTGGTGCTTGTTGGGCGCATCCTCATTTCCCCGAGACATGTACGCTGTAACCACGCATCGTGTAATAAAGGCCAATTGCTGTGTGTCGAGGCGGTGGGTGAGTATAGCGGAACGTCCCGTCCTGCGTAGTCTATTTGCGCGTGTGGAATTCTCCGCGGAATATTCGCCAATCGTTATCGCAGTCGAGGGCCAACCACGAGCATGGCCGACTCCGTTGGTGTCAGAATTGTCAGTAAAATCGCTGCGCGTGAGGGAATCGACCCCTCGATGCTCGATCCACCGCTCTACGACGTAATCGATCCGGAGGCGCTCGACGCCGTGTTCGAACCGGTTGCTGGAACGAACCGTCCGAACGGGAAGATTCAATTCGAGTACGCGGGGTACACAGTCACTGTCTCGGCAGATTACTCTGTCACAGTCGACTCGAACGAGGCACGAATGGGTGCTCGCCCACCCACAGAACGGAGCCACGACCCCGAACCAGTCGATTAACCGTCGCTCTACTCTCGCGCCGACCGTATTCCAGACCACTGTTGCTGGTAGTTCTCCAGTCAATTGCTCGGCACACATCGGTTGCCGAAACCTACCTCTGCCGTGCGGTCCGATGCCAGCAGCCATTGCATTCCCTTGGACACCACCTTTCGGCGCGGGTTCGACGCTGAGTACTGACGGGCTCCACCCATCGACTGCCTGAACTGCTGTCGACGAAGACTGCCAGCGTCGGTGCCGACCTGCTGGACGGAACGATGCGTTTTCAGAACGGGCCGACAGCGGGCCGTACCCTGTCGCTCACTCCCGGCCGTACGTGTGAAAGTCGACGGCCTGTTCGAGGAGTTCGTCGGGAATCCCCGGGACTTCGGCCGATCGAACCGGTCCCAGTTCGGCGATCGTCTCGAGGTCGCGCGGGAAGTCTCGCAGCTGGAAGTGGACGTCGATCCCGGCCTTCGCACCCTGTCCGAGTGCGACGGGGACCTGATTGTGCCCGGGTGTACAGTCGCCGACGGCGTAGACGCCGTCGACCGAGGTTCGTCCGTGGTCGTCGACCGTAATCGTGCCATCCGCATCGAGCTCGCAGCCGAGTTCTCGGGCCAGCCCGTTGTTGTACTCGGCGCCGTACATCGCGAAGCCACCTCTGTATTCTCGAACGACGCCATCCTCGAACTCGAGGGCTTCCAGCCAGCCATCGTCGCCGTTTTGTACCCCGGTGATATCCGACTCGATCACGTCGATCGGGTGGGCCTCGAGAACCGCGGCCGTCTCGTCGCTCCACTCGGGTTCTGCGCCCCGGGTCAGTAGATCGACCTCGTCCGTGAAGTTCAGCATGATCCCGGCGACGTGAGCTGCGCTTTCGGCGTGGCCCATCACGTAGACCGACTCGTCGACGAACATGTACGCATCACAGTGCAGACAGTAGTGGAGTCCGCGCCCCGTTCGCGGCAGTGGGGGTTCCGGCCGCACATCGGTGAATCCAGTCGCGAGGACGATAGCCTCGCCCACGTAGCCGGCTGCATCGCCGGACAGCCGAAACGATCTGTCATCGGCGTCATCGCGCGTACACGACGTGATCAGATCGCGGTGGATCTCGCAGCCGTAGTCCGCGAGCTGGTCGCGACCCACATCGAGGTATTCGCCGCCACTGGTCTCCTCGCGAACGCCGAGCACGTTGTGCACGTCCTGCATCATCGCTGCCCGGCCGCCACCGCGATCGACGAGCGCCGTTCGATGGCCGAGTCGTGTGGTGTAAAGCGCCGCGGTCATCCCTGCCGGCCCGCCGCCGACCACGACCACGTCGTACTCGTGACGATCTGTCGATTCACTCATACCTGTATGGGAACGGGTCGCACGGTAAATAGCTACGCGGATGCAGTGATCGAGAGCCTTCTGAGGACGGTGGTGGATCGAACGCGTTTACCGATCCTAACACGGGCCTGCCGTCGATGCTGACCACCAGGCTGCGGATTCGGACCGTCCGTGTCGTGATGATACCTGTTTTCGAAGTCGTCTATCGAATGAGCACCGGCGCCACGCAAATTACGGCGCCTCGGTCGGACACCACGAACTCTTGATCGTTCGTCCTCGTTCGGCCAGTACGTCTATGTACAGTGCACGAAGACACCAATCCGGCGGGATGCGAGCCGTGTAATTCCGACGTCACAGGCCGACTGGTGCCCGCCACGACGGACATGGGTAGGGGAACCCCGGCTGTCCACGCCGGTGTTCTCTCGGTTTTCGATGGTCCTGCTATCTCTTGGTAGAATCGGCGCTTCTGACTCGAGTCGCTGTATCACGCATTCGACTGGGAGAGCGGATCGAGATCCTCCTCCGATCGTGTGGCCGAGTAGTCGTTCGATCTCTCGGTCGTGGGATCTGTCTCTCACGGGTTTCACTACCGGTGAAACCGGGACAGCACTTCTGGCGATACCCCGTCGCTCACGACCGTTTCCAGTTATCGGAAAATCGGAAGCGGGAGCCCGACGCCTATTGTGTCCGCGTTCGACCTCTTCCTATGGACCGGACACGACGACACGGGGGCGTGGAAGTGACGAGTGGTGGTGAGCTCGGCGACCAAACCGTGGGGGACTCGCCCAACCGGCGAACTGGCAGCGCCGAGCCGACCGGCGGAACGAACGCCGATCGGTCGATTGGCGGGCACACTGCCGCTCTCTCGCGAGACGACAACGATGCGTCCGAGGCCGCTGTCGAGGCCACACTCCCAGCAGTCGATCCCGGCGACGCGATTCGTATTCACGACCCTGCCGCCTCGATCGCCGTCCTGTGGCCGACGGAACCGTCCGTCGACCACCCGTTCGTGAGCGTACTCACCGGTCGCGACGGTACCCGCTACCCGCTGTACGTCGACGCCGACTCGGCGGCGAGCCACTGTCGTGGGTCGTACTCGATCGTTCCGGCCGACTCGGTTCCCATCGACCCGCCACCCCACGCTGCTACCGCGGCCGACGCTCGGTGACGAGTCGGTCGGGGTCCGCTGCCGAACGGGGGTGGGCCAAGTGTTTCTCTCTCTCTCTCTCTCTCTCTCTCTCTCTACTCTTCGCCACCAGTGGCGAGCCCGGTCGGTCGGTCCTGTCGCGAGAGGTACGCGGTCAGGTCGGTCGTCGAGAGCATGCCGATGACGCCCTCGGTCTCGTCGACGATCGGAACGTGCTGGAAGCCGTGGTCGGTCATCAGTTCGGCCATCTCGTGGATGGTGTCCTGAGCGCTGCCGGTGACGACGTCCTCGGTCATGTACCGCGAGACCGGCGTCTGGTCCTTGGGTTTCCGTTCGGAGACGATCTTGACGAAGTCAGTTCCGGTGAGGATGCCGCAGATTCGGTTCGACTCGTTCACTACGACGACGGAGCCGATGTCGCGTTCGAGCATCGCCGTCGCCGCATCTTCGACCAGCGTGTCCGGTCCGACCGTGTACACGTCGCTCGACATCAATCGCGCGACGAAAATATCTTCCATGCCAGCACGTCGCAGTCCTGCCGTAAAAACGTTTACTCGACGGCGGGTTTCGCGACGCCCTCCGGTGGTTGGTGAACTGGCCGAGAGCGGCGCCCACACACCGACCACGCCGCGTACCCACGTCACTCCACGAGGGCTTATGGGGTGGCCGTCCCAACTTTCGTCGATGATGTACGAGGGGACGCTGTGTTTCGTCGTCAGCGACGACGAGGTGTTGCTCATCGAGAAACGTCGCGGGCTCGGCGAGGGGTGGTACAATGGACCGGGCGGCAAGCGCGAAGCCGGCGAGACGATCCGCGAGTGTGCGATCCGAGAGGTGCGCGAAGAAGTCGGTATCGACGTGGACACGCCGGCCCTCTCGAAGGCGGGCGAACTCACCTTTCGGCTCGACGGCGACCCGCAGATCCACTGCCACGTCTTCCGGACGGATCGCTTCGACGGCGAGCCACGACCCTCCGAGGAAGCCCGTCCCGAGTGGTTCCCCCTCGACGAGGTCCCCTACGACCAGATGTGGGACGACGACCACCTCTGGTTGCCGGGCGTCCTCCAGGGGCGGACGGTCGAGGGTCGCTTCGACTTCGAGGGCGGCGAACCGCTCGACGATGCGGACTTCGTCGACCACGACCTCGAGTGGGAGATCGCGTTCGAGTGAGTTTGGGGTTCGAGCTCGAACGACGTCCCGACGTTATTCGGGCACGAGGACGACTTTTCCCTGACTCTCGCGATCCTCGATGAACTGGTGCGCCTCGGCCGCGTCGGCGAGCGGGAACGTCTCGCCGACGATCACCTCGAGGTCGCCGGATTCGAAGCCACTGGTGAGATCGGGGACGGCAGCCATGACCCGGCTAGGGTCGTGACTGGACGCCTGGCCGAGGTGGAAACCGTGGACGCTCTTGTTCTCGAAGAGGAGGCGGCGATTCTCGGCGCTGGCGGGAACGCCGCTGGCGACGCCGTAGGTGACCAGCCGGCCGAAGTGAGCCATCGCGTCGAGGCTCCGGTCGAAGACATCGTCGCCGACGCTTTCTAGGACGAGGTCCACGCCCTCGCCGTCGGTCTCCTCGTCGACCACGTCGCGGAAGTCGACGTCGGTGTACTGGATGGGGTGGTCACAGCCCAGGTCGGCGGCGAGGTCGAGTTTTTCCTGGGTGCTCGCCGTGCCGAAGACCTCCGCCCCGGCGTTCGAGGCGAGCTGGACGGCGGCAGTGCCGACGCCGCCCGCAGCGGCCTGGATGAGGACGCGTTCCGCGCGCCCGCTGGCGCGCTCCGGATTGGCGGCGGTAGCCGCCCCATCACCTTCTTCGAGTCCGCCCCAGCCGAAGAGACAGCAGTGTGCGGTGAGGAACTGGACGGGAAACCCTGCGGCCTCCTCGAAGCTCATCCCCTCCGGAATCGGGAACAGCATCTGGGCGTTTGCCGTGACGTACTCGGCGTAGCCGCCACCGCCGAGCATCGCGACGACGCGGTCGCCTTCGTCCAGTCCGACGCCCTCACCAGCGGCGTCGACGGTACCCGCTGCCTCCATCCCCGGGACGTACGGCGCGTCTGGTCCACCTGGATAGACGCCGCGTCGTTGCATCACGTCGGCGAAGTTGATCCCCGCCGCTTCGACGGCGATGCGGACCTCGCCCGGGCCGGGTTCAGGTTTCTCGCGCTCTGTGACTTCGAGTGCGTCACTGTCGCCGTACTCCGTGACCTCGATTGCCTGCATGTCCGGACGTTCGAGGGCCGGACTCATAAACGACTGACAACCGACGAAAACGGTCGTCGCGTTCAGGCTTCAACCGTATGCAGGATCTCGCGCCTGCGCGGCGCCGGTTCGTCCGCCGAATCGGTGTACTCGAAGCGATTCCAGGGGCGTGATGCCTGCCCCTCTTGGCGGACAACGTTATTATGTCCGTCCCATCCACACGTTCGGGCATGTCCTGTCCGTTCTGTGCGATTGTCGCGGGTGACGAACCGGCCACGATCGTCGACGAGACGGAGGAAACCCTGGCGTTCGCTCCACTCGATCCCGTTTCTGAGGGACACCTGCTCGTTGTACCGAAAGCACACTACGAGAGTCTTTTCGACATCCCGAGGCCGGCACTCGACGCAGTCGTGGCTCATACGAAGACGATCGCCTGCCGACTGCGGGCAGCGGAGTTCGATGGGGTGAACCTGCTTCACGCCAGCGGTGAGGCAGCCCAGCAGTCTGTCTCGCACTTTCACCTTCACGTCGCACCGCGACGAGCGGACGACTGTCTGGACCTGTGGCCGGAATCTGGCCACGAGGAAACCAATGCGTCTCTCACGTACGAACACGTACGGAGGGCACTAGAAGAACCGGGTGACGGTCGATGAAGCCTCTCGTCGCCTGGGTGTCTGACGTTGGTTCACTCATCGCGACGTCAAGACGGCCGATCAGCACGGTCGTGTCAAGCCCGTTCACCAAAACGTCTCTTTAAGTCGGCGTCGAATTCTTCACGATGTGTCGCAACCGTTTCTCGGAGATCGGACCCGTCCCACGCGCCGAATCCCTTCATACGCTACTATTCCCCGAAGATGATACTTGTAGTTGCCGCCGCAATGGAAGCGCACTTCTCCCACCCGACCGGCCTTCGCATCGTTTAAGACCGCGCTACCTGACGTTGCGTGTATGAGCGAGGACGCGCAGGATCTCGGGATCACCGAGTCCAAGTCACACAAGCCCGGCGAGTGGTACGCGGAAGTCGTCCAGAAGGCGGATCTGGCCGACTACGCGCCGATGGGCGGCTTTATCGTCACCAAGCCCCGGGGGTACGCCCTCTGGGAGGGGATTCAGGACGCACTCGACGGCTGGTTCAAGGAGACCGGCGTCGACAACGCCTACTTCCCGATGTTCATCCCGGAGAGTTTCCTCGAACGCGAGAAGGACATCGTCGAAGGGTTCGACCCCGAGGTCGCCTGGGTCACGCAGGGCGGTCACGACGAACTCGAAGAACGCCTCGCGGTGCGCCCGACCAGCGAGTCGATCATCGCACCGTTCATGGCCGACTGGATTCGCAGCCACCGAGACCTGCCGATGCGACTCAATCAGTGGTGCTCGGTCGTCCGCTGGGAGGCCACGGAGACCAAGCCCTTCTTCCGCACCAAGGAGTTCCTCTGGCAGGAGGGCCACACCGCCCACGCGACCGACGGCGAGGCTTGGGAGGAAGTCTGGACCCGACTCGACCAGTACGCGCGCGTGCTAGAGGAGGTCCTCGCGGTCCCCGTTCTCAGGGGGAAGAAGCCGGACCACGACAAGTTCCCCGGTGCGGAGACGACAACCTGCGTCGAGGCGCTGATGCCCGACGGCAAGTCCGTCCAGAGCGCGACCAGTCACCACCTCGGCCAGAGTTTCGCCGAGGCGTTCGACATCACCTTCGCCGACGAAGACGAGGACGAACAGACCGCGTTCACCACCTCGTGGGGACTGTCCTGGCGCGCACTGGGCGCGATGATCATGACCCACTCCGACGATCAGGGGCTGGTTCTCCCGCCCACGATCGCCCCTACGCAGGTCGTCATCGTCCCCATCTGGCAGGCCGACACGAAGGACGCCGTCCTCGACTACTCCGAGGGCATCGCCGCAGACCTGGAGGCCGCCGGCTTCAGCGTCGAACTCGACGACCGCGACGAGCGAAATCCCGGCTTCAAGTTCAACGAACACGAACTCAACGGCGTCCCGCTCCGCCTCGAGATCGGGCCGAACGAGGTCGACGACGAGGAGGTTACGCTCGTCCACCGTCCCGACAGTGAACAGACCGTCGCCGATCGCGACGGTATCGTCGACGCGGTCGACGCCCACCTCGACGAGATCTTCGAGAAGCTCTACGACGCGGCTGCGACGAATCTCGACGAGAACGTCCGGGAAGCCCACTCCCCCGAGGAGATCCTCGGCACGATCGGCCGACATGGTGGCTACGTGAAGACGCCGTGGTGCGGCGACGAGGCCTGCGAGACGGTTATCAAAGACGAAATCGCCGCGGAGATCGTCATGCAACCCGTCGACGAGCAGGGCGGCGACTCCGCGGGCGAACCCGTCCGCCCCGACGCGGATGCGACGTGCGGCGTCTGTGACGAACCCGCCGACGAGATCGCGTACTTCGCGAAGTCGTACTGACGGACGACGTTGTTCTCCGGTGAGGATTTCTGTCGATTCTATCGCGTCTCTCTCTCTCTCTCTCTCTCTCTCTCTCTCTCTCTCTCTCTCTCTCGATGGTGTCTTTGAAACGCCGCAGACGAGACGAATACGTGACATATCTGCCGAACTCCGCTATTTCGAACCAAAACCCCTCTTTTGGCGACGTTCGGTGAATTTTCTGTCCGCACTTGAAACCGCTGGCGGCGTGTTCGCGTCGAATAATGGTCGTATTTCCCCGGTATTCTTTTTACGCTATAGTAGCTTCCACGGGATATGGACAGTTCCCACCAGGCTGACGCCACTCCGTCGATGGACGATGGGCTCAGCCATCGCGTCGTGTACGCCGTCGCCGAGCGTGAGGACGTCGAACCCGAAGCGCTCGACCCGCCACTATACTCGGCACTCGATCCGGAGGCGCTCGATCGCCTCTGGGAGTCCGATCACGACTCGTCGCTCTCGCTCTCGTTTCGCTACCTCGGCTACCGGATCGACGTCGACGTCGACGGGACCATCACCGTCGAGGAGTAACGCACGGAGCTTCTCCGAGCGTTGTCCTCGCTGGACCGTGGCTCCGGACGCCAGTTCTGGTCCGCCAGTGCAGCCGCTCTGCTGACAAGCTCCGTTCGTCGATCGATTCCGCCTGTCGGTTACCTCCGCGTGCAGTCTACGGTTCGTGGAGTTCGAATTCGATCCGTTCGACGTCGGCCCCCTTCGGGGTACGATCCGTGAGTTCGATCCGCCCGATCTCCCCGAGTCGGTCGACGTGGGTGCCGCCGCAGGGACACATGTCCCAGTCCTCGATGGCGACGACGCGGAGCGGATCGACGTGATCGGGGATCAACTCCAGCAGCGACCGGCCCTCGTCGACCTCGCGCTCGACGTCCGCTCGCGCTCGGTTTTCCTTGGTGACCGAGAGGTCTCGTTCGATCGCCGCGTTCGAGCGTTCCTGAATCATTTCCACGTCGTCCTCGTCGAAGTCGGCCGGTTCGAAGTCGATGCGGGAGCGATCGGGGTGAATCTGGTTGCCGGCCGTCGATGCACCGTATTCGTCGAGGACGACGCGAGAGACGACGTGTTGGGCGGTGTGCATCCGACGTAATCGGTCCCGGCGTTCTGCGTCGATCTCACCGGTGACGTCGGTTCCCGGTTCGGGGACGGCGCCCTCGATCGTCTCGACTTCGTGTCTGACGTCGCCGTGGTCCTTCCGGACGTTCGTCACGGTCGCTGCACCTCCATCCCACTCGAGGCGGCCGTGATCGGCCGGCTGACCGCCGCCCTCGGGATAGAAGTAGGTGCCGTCGAGGACGAGGTAGTCGTCGGTCGCGTCGGTGACGGTCGCGGTGAACTCGGTGACGTCGTCCGCCGCCGGCAGATATTGGAGGTCGGTCATACTGGCCCGGTAGCCGCGCCAGGAGTAAATACCGGACGGTCGGGGTGATCGAGTCACGGACTGACCGAGTCGCCCTCGCTACGCGTAGCCGTCTAGCTGTTCGACGGTCGCGTAGCGACTGGCCGACCAGCCGCCGACGAAGGCCGCGACGGCGCCGATCGTCACGGCGACGACTGCGCCGAGGCCGTAGACGGCAGGCGTGGTCTGCAAGAGCGACTCGAATCCGACGACCTGTGCAACCAGCTCGTTCAACCGGCCGGCGATCGGCCCGGTGAGGACCAGTGCGAGCCCGCCCCCTGCGGCGCCGATGACGAGCCCCTGCATGCCGACGAGGCCGGACAGCACCGTTCGTGACAGCCCGATCGCTCGGAGCGCGGCGAGTTCCCGGCGCTGCTGGTAGGCGACGAGGACGAAGAGGTTCGCCGTGAGGACGATCCCGCCGACGACGGCCAGGCCGACCAGGGCGACGCCGCTCGTGACGACGAGCGCGCGATCCCTGACCATCGCCACGAACTGGTCGTCACTCGTTCGCACGTCGTACTGGGGGTACGTCGCGGCGAGTTCGTCCCTGAGTGCCGCCCGGTCCGTTCCGTCCGTGACGTCGACGGTCACGAACGTCGCCCGGTCGGAACCTCGGCTTCCTGCGAGTGCCTGCAACTCTGCCAGGCGCATCGTGACGGTCGGTGAACCCAGATACTGCGAGTACAGGTCGGCGGTGCCGACGACGGTGAACGCTCTCGCCGAGTCTCCGTTCGCGTCGACGCTCACGTAGACCGTGTCGCCAACCGAGACGCCGATGTCGTCCGCGACAGTCGGGTCGAGGACGATGTCGGTCGCTCCCGGGTCGGCGGACGGGGAGGCGATTTCGTCGCCGCCCTCGAAGCCGGAGCCCGACTCGAAGTCGAAGCCGCCGTGCGTTTCGTAGACGCCGACGGCCGTGATCGGCTCGAGGGCGTCTCGCTCGGTCCCGACGTACGTCGTGTGCAACCCGATGGGCGCCGCCCTCGTGACGTCCTCGCGCTGGTTCAGCTCCGCACTGATGGCGTGAGCGCCGACGATACCGTTTTCGACGCCTGCCTCCGCCCCGTCGCTCGTGATCCAGACGTCGCGCTGGGCGTCCTCGACGCGATCCTGGCCGACGGAGACGACGCCGACACCGAGACTCGCGAACAGGGTCACCGAGAGCACGGCCAGCGTGACGGCGCCGACCGCGAGCGCGGTTCGCCCCGGTGAACGCTGCAGCTGTGCCTTCGCCAGTCCCACGGTCGCACTCGCCCGGACGAGCCACCCGATCATCCGTCCACCGCCGCGAGCACGTCGGTTCTGGCCGCGATACTGAGCGGGTACGGCAGTGCGAGCAGGCCGGCGACGACCGCGACGACCACGGTGTAGGGAACGACCAGCGGGTGAAAGACCACCACCGATCCAGTGGCGAACAGCACGCCAGCCAGGGCGTTCACGCCGTATCCGACACCGATCCCGAGGACCACTCCGAGCACCGAGCCGCCGATGACCGTGGTGAGAATCGCCGTCGTCACGATGGCGAGCCGGCTCGCTCCCGAGAAACCGATCGCCGAGAGGATCGCGAGTTGCGGGCGGTCTTCGGCGACGGCCATCCCGGCGGTCGTCGCGATAAACAGCGCACAGACGACCAGGGCGACGATCGTCGCGACGAGGCTCGTCGCGAGCGCGAGGTCGTTCTCGAACAGCGCGGCGGGATGGATCGAGTCGGTCGGCTCCACGGCGGCTGCCGGGTACGCGTCAGCCGCTGCGCGTTCGGCGGCGCCCTCGTCGCCCCAGAGGAGGATCCGGTCGGCTAACGAGGCGTCGGCGCTGCCAGCGAAGGTCATGAGGGCGTCCCGATCGACCAGCGCGACGGGCGCTTCGTCGTCGCCAGTCGTCGGCTCGACTGCAGTCACCGGGAGCTGGTACGTTTCGGTTCCACTGGTGACGACCACCGCCTCTCCGACGGTCACGTCGAGCCGATTAGCGGCCGTCTCGGAGAGGACGAGCCCGGCCGACCGCGCGCCGAGGGTCCCAGCCGCCGATTCGTTCTCCGCCCCGGATTCGCTTCTCCGACCGTCTGCATCATCCGCTCCGTCGTCGCCGTCGCCGAGCGCGTCGAGTGGGAGTCCAGCCACGCTTCCAGCGTCGACCGCCGGATCGACGCCGATGGCCAGAAGCCGTGTGTACGCGGATGGATCGGCTGTCGACGCCGTCTCCGACCGAACGGCCACCGGTTCGACGAGGACCGGTGTCGCTCGATCAACGCCGTCTGCGGCCCGGAGTTCCGCCGTATGTGCAGTCGCGTTCGCGAGCCGTGGTGATTCGATGCCGTTTACGGACGAGAGCGATCCGCCGTCCGCCGGTTCGATACTGACGTCGGCGTCGGTCTGTGACGTGCCGCCGCCGTCGACGAGCGCCAGGGCCAGTCCGGTGACGACGACCAGCAGCGCGAGCGTGAGTGCGACGGCGACGACGATCGCTGTCGACTTTCCGGACTGGACACCGGTGAGTTGTCCGCGAAAGCGAGCGAGTGCGATTCGGATGAGCCCGCTCGTTCGACTCCGTCGGCGCCCGTCTGGGTCGCCGTGGGTTCGCGGTCGCGTTCTGTCGTTGGGTCCGGGCTCGTCGTCCGTCACGGATCGTCTCCACCGCTTGCGCCGATCGCCGGTCGCGCCCGACGTGGCTCGTCCTGGTCCGTCTCGTCGACGATCGACCCATCACAGAGGGTGATCGTCCGATCCGTCCACGCGAGCGTCGTCGGGTCGTGCGACGCCATCACGACGGCGCGATCGTCGGCGACGCTCGTCAGGACGTCGAGAACGGATTCGCTGGTCGCCGTGTCGAGTTCACCCGTCGGTTCGTCGGCGACGATCACGTCGGGATCGGTCGAGAGCGATCTGGCGATCGCGACACGCTGGCGTTCGCCGCCGCTCAACTCCCCCGGCCGGTGCGTGAGCCGATCTCCCAGGCCGACGCGCTCTAGCAACGCAGTCGCCCGTCTCCGACGCGTCGCCTTCGACTGGCCGAGTTGCACGAGCGGCAAGGCGACGTTCGCGCGAGCACTGAGCGACGGCAGGAGGTGGAAGTGCTGGAAGACGATTCCGACGTGTTGTCGGCGGAGTCGCAGTCGCTTTCGACCGGAACAGTCGGTGAGGTCGGTCCCGAAGAGCGCAACGGACCCGTCCGTCGGGACGAGCAGCCCCGCGATCGCGTGGAGGACGGTCGACTTCCCGCTCCCGCTCGGTCCCCGAATACCGACGACTTCCCCGGACGCGATCGACAGCGAGACGTCGGCGAGCGCACGAACCGGCTCGCGCCCGGTCGATCGCAACCGGCTGCCAGCCGTGTACTCGTGTGTCACCCCGTCCAGCTGTACGGCCGGTGGATCGCCCGGCTCGTGTGGCCCCGCCGTCGTCGACTGTGTAGGTGTACGGTTGATCGAACTCACCTCCGAAGCTAGCTTCGACCGAGCACGGACCGGCCCATTGTTTCCCCACACCTACCTTGCTCTCGCTGGCGACACAGCTCCCAATCTCCCTCCACGGTACGTCTCTCTGCCGAATACGTCCCTTCTGGATGACAGACTGCCGAATGTGGCGATCGCGTCCGTCGAGCGTCAGCGGCCAGTGCCAGTACGTCGCCCGTAATCGCTCGATCACACGCGATGCGGGTGCCATCGTGTTCTCGTACGGCCAGTGCATCGTCCCCTCCCACGTCGCCCGGACAGTGCTGTATTCCGGTCGCCGGGATCGACCCCCTTTGCGAGAAACGACGTCGTACGACCTGTATCGAGGGCGTAACACGATCACGGAATCCCGCACGTGCACAATTCTGTCGACCGTTTCACTGCCCATCCATCCGGCTTCCAGGCGCTCCGCTCGACTGCGGTCAGTCGGTCGAATGGGTCGTCTCGTCGACGCTGTCGATGTCCGGGTCAGCAACTCGCTCTCGGTCGTCGAGTTCCGTCACGTCGATCGCGCCGGCTCCGTCGATGGTAACCTGATAGCCGGCGAAGGTGAACGCGATGGAGCGGCTGGTCGCTTCCGGTCGCTCGGGCGCTGGCGGGAACAGGGAATCGAGGCTGTCCGGATCGATCGCCTCGTAGAGCGGATCGAGACCCATCGGTTCGACCCCTCGCTCGTCGGCGACTGCGTCGACGACACGCAGGCTCGTCGGTCGGCTTGCACTCGCCACTGTCGCTGTCGTCGTGCCGGTCGTCACACTCCGATCTGCAGGCGGCGTATCGGACCGCTCACCACTCACGGAGACCACTCCGGTGTCGGTCTGGGGCGGTTATTGTGCTCGATCGTTGTACGCCGACTCTGTGCAGTCGCTCGCGAATAGCTGTGGGCCATGTTTCGTTTGCCATCGTACCACCGAGTCGCTGCCTTCCGGTTATCGCCCTGTCCGGACAAACGTGGTGTGGTCGTACGAACACGCTTTATGTGTCCCCCGATCCGTCGTGGATGATCGTTTGTTCGAGGAGGTTCCGGTGGCCCCGACGGAGCCGCGCCGAGAGTGCGTTCCGGGAGATATTGAGCGAGTCCGCCAGCTCCGTCAGCGTCTGATCGCGCGGAATAGCGAAGTACCCGCCGTGATAGGCAGCCTCCAGCGCTTCCTGCTGTGCATCGGTCACGTCGAACTCGGCCGTATCGGCCGGCTTCTCCGGTCGGTAGAGCCGCCGCGCCTCGTACGTGAGATCGTGTTCGAGACTGTACTCGTTGAACGTCGAGAGCGCCGACTCGTCGGGAAACAGCACCTTCACCTCCCACTCGCGACCGGTTTCGCTCGTCACGGCGTCTAGCACCGTCGCTTTGACGGCTGCGACACCCTGAATGAGGTTCGGCACGTCGGCCTCCCAGACGACGCGGTAGAAGCGCTCTTCGACGTCCTGAGCCAGCTGGTCCGTGTCGTCGTGTTCTTCGAGCGTCAACACTTCGAGCACCATCTCGTCGTCGCGAAGCGCGTCGTCGAACACGCGAAAGTTGCCGCCAGAGGCCCAGAAGTACGGCGTTACGTGCGTCTTTCCGGCTGCGACTCGCTTGATCTCGATGGTCATCTCCGGCGCCGCCGCCAGCGTCTCCGCCAGCACGAAGTCGTCCGCTGGCACCGTAAACTCGGCGAGGACACTCATCCCTTCGGTCGTCGTGCTCACCCACTGTAAGTATCGACTGCGAGAGTGCCGGTTGGGCCCTCGGTACCCCGCTCGCTCGTCGTCTCCGATACAAACGCGTTGGCCACAGCTCACTCTTCCGGCCTACCGGAGGTTTTGCAGAGTGTCTTCGAGGGTCTGGTCCGAAGCTGTCGGTTCGGACCCTGGCCGGGTCGCCGGCTCACTGGATAAACTCGCCACCGCAGTCGTACTCGATGAGCGTGATGTCACCGGACGCCTCCGGGCCGGTAAACGGGTTCGTCCGTTCGTATAACCGCTCGATCGTGATGGTCTCGACGTCCGTCTCGTGTGAACGGTTCCACGACTCGCACAGGTGATTCGCGAGGTACGACCGGTGGTTCTCGTTGGTGGCTCCGTAGACGTTCCCGAGGTACTTTCGCCAGCGTGCGCTCGGATACGTCTCGTCGACGTTCGGCGGCCGGTCGAGCGAGACTGCCCTGTCGTACATCACGTCGACGGCCGTCCCGTCTTCGAGTTCGCCCGGGACCGCGTACCAGCTGGTCGTGTACAGCGGGTCCGGGGCGAACATCTGCCAGGATTGGTCGAGCTCCGCCGTGTCGAGAATCTCTTCGGCCGGATCGGGAACCTCCGTGTAGTCGACAGCCTGGGCGTTCGAGAGGACGACGAGGACGAGGAAGAACCACGGCAGGATCGTCGAAAACAGTGTCCGTCCGTGGGTGAGCCCCGCCTGCAGGTCGGCTCTGTCTGGGAGGTGGGTGTCGATCGACGAAGCGTTGAGGTGAGCGTCGCCGGGGAGGGAGGGCAGTGTCGGCGTCGCCCGGTGGAAGCGGTCACCCCAGCGTTCGAGGGTTGGAGCCACGCCCGTCCATGTGGCGACGGTGCTCACCCGGTCCCAGACGACCGACTGGTAGAACGGGAGCAACGCCGTGACCACCACGACGGGGAAGATGCCCAGTTGCATGGACGCGGCCATTCCGAGGTGCATCCCGACGAACAGCGTCGCGAGCAGTGCCCTCGGCCATCCGGTGAGTACGAGCAGCAGTGGTGCCGCGAGCAGGAGCCCCACCCAGACGACGGTCATCGCCTGCAGGAGTCCCGTGAAGTCGGCGAGGTGGTTCCCCAAAAACGCACTGAACTGGTCGGCCTGCATGATGTACGCAACCGCCTCGCCGTCCATCCACAGTTCACTTCGCGTCTTGTGGATCGCGTTCGTCACGTACATCAACACGACCTGCAACAGCAGCGCCATCGTCGCGATCGACGAAATCGACGTGTCGTCGTCGGCCCTCGCCGATCCCTTCCTGATCGCGTCGACCGACCACCGGGCACCCAGCGGCAGGAAGATCGACCAGAAGAGCAACAGCGCGAAGAGGCTGTCCCCGCCGTTCAGGACCATCGGGTTACGGTTGTGCAGCGAGAGCAACAGGAGCCACGACGCGACCGTCGCCAGTCGCGTCCGGTAGCCGACGAGCAGCGCGAGGGCGAACGCGCCGGCGACCAGGAACAGGAGCGTGATCGCCCACGGCTCGCCCGAGAGGGCGTGTACGGAGTACACGTCCGTGTAGTCCGAAAAGAGCGCCCGGCGTGGAAGCACGCCGTCGTCGGTGTAGAACGCGCGGAGGTGTCGTGATCGCAGTGCCAGATCGAGGAGGAGCAGTGCGCCGAGGGCCATCCGAAAGGCGGCGAGCCCCCGGAGATCGATCGCGAATCGGGTCGCGACCGCCCCACCAAAGGCGTCGAGGGCGCCGGAAAGCCGGCGACGAAACGGTCTGGAGGTGTTCGCTCGATTCATTGGTTCGGAGACACGTCGTTCTGTCTGCCTTCCTACCAGACTATCAAAAGCTTTCTGTACGCTAAAGTCTGCATTTTACCTTGGGGATTGTGGTCACACCTCTGGATACGTTCGCGCCGTCGGTCGGATTGGCGGCATCGGCCGATGACCGGTCGGCACGCCGCCTTCTGCCGCGACGAACTGTTGATTCCACGGCCTGACCAGTAACTATATTATCCATTACGTCAATCATCCAGACGGAAGCGACGCGCTCCGCTGGGGGCAGAAATGCCCCGGGTGCGCCAACACCCGAGACGTGGCTTCCGAAACCCTCTGGAGGGTTTTCAGTCGCCATGTTCCGAAAGACACCATCGAGACAAAAAGGTCTCGCACGCTCGTTGCCTAGAGAGTCGTATCGCTACCCGTCGCAAGTCTTCGTTTTCGGGGATGGGGGGCCGAGTACCTTCAGTCGGTTCGAACGCTCGAATCGCGAGGTGCTCGGATGAAATCCGTCGAGCGAGAGCGCGACGGGACCGGCGATGCGCCTCGCTCCCGGGGGTGCTACCGATGTGATCGGGGCGTGGCACCGTCGCGGCTCTTTCGGGTGGACATCGAACCACCAGAGCCGCTTGCGGCGGAGTACAGACACTCCGTCCGGTACTGCTGTCCGGATTGTGCCGCCGCGATGAATCTGTCCGAGTTTTCGGAACGGTTGAAAGCGCGTGCAGAGCGGGGTGGCGAGTAAGGCTGCTTGCTTAGGTCGGCGTCTTTCGAATCCGGTTGTATGCGCCTCTGGTCGCCGTGGACGAACGACGTTGCCGACGATCGCGAAACTGGCGACGGGTGACAAGAACGCTTAACCGCCACCTGCCCGTATCACCGACCATGTCGAGCACAACCCGGCCGAACGGCGCCGAAGGCGTCGAATTCTACTACGAGTCCGACGGCACGGTCACCGCCAAGGATCTCGAAACCGGCCTGGCCCGCGGTGGTGACACACGCGCCGACGCACTCGCGCAGCTCGCCGAAGTGATCAAACTTCACGAGGGAGAGGGTGAGCCAATCGACGACCCCGACGAGTTCCTCCGCGACGAACTCAATATCGATCCCGACGACCTCGAGGAGGTCAGTCGCGAAGACTACCCCGCGTTCATGCAGTGAGGGATGGTCAGAACAACGTTTTCCGGTCGAGAGGTCGTTACAGTCCTGCGATCGTTCGAATATCAGCCCGTCTCACGCCGCGGGAGTCACGTCCGTCTCCGGTACGAACATCCTGAAACGGACGAAGTACGCCTCGTCGACGTGCCCCAGCACGACGAGATCGCAATCGGAACGCTCCGATCGATCGCCGAGCAATGCGGTGCCGACGACTTTTACGAGTGGTGCCGGTGGATCGACGAACATCGGTGACGCGATAGAAGGTCAGTGCCCGATCGCATCTGTCGCGTCGCGCGAGAGAATCACGTTCTTGTACGTTCTTTTCGGAAACCGTAACGGAAGCGCCGGTCACCGACTCTATCAGCGCGGCCAGCTCGCGAAGATATGCATCACCGTGTTCCTCGCGGAATTTCAGCAGGTCGTTGTGCTCACTCGCCCGATACTCCAGATAGCACGCGACGAGCGTCTCCCGTACGCTCCCCGGTGTGTCGTCGAGATACACCGGGAGTGCTAACCGCTGTTCTCCCTTACGACCGACGGGCGTTCCCATGCAGGCGAGTACGCGGCCCAGAATCGTTCCGTACTCGGTGGGTCGCGCTTTGTCGGCCCGTCCGTCGCGATTGTCGACGACCTCGTATTTGATCCCGGCTGCGCTGAGCAGCTACTCGTGTGCGACGCTTGACGTAGAACCGGCCGCGCGTCGATCGCGATCCGTTGCTCGTCCGGACCTGGCAGGCCTCGATCTCGATCGGCGTCTCCGGCATGACGACCACGATCCCGTAGAACGGCAGCGCCGTCGACGGTTTGAGGAGGCCGGTCGTCTCCGCGTCGTGCCAGGTGACCGTCGCGTCGCCCACGTAGCCCAACGCGTCGACCGCCTGGATCACGTCGGCCTCGATCGCATCACCGCTTGTTTTTGGACTCTCGATCTCGCTCGCCTGTTTCGCCGGGTGGACGAACGTCGAGCGCGTCTCGACATCGTACAGCGCTGACGCGGGAACGAACGCGTCGGTCACCGTCGCTCACTCCCGTCAGTCACGACCGGGTGTTTGTGCGATACGAACCCGTCCGTCGCAGCCGTCGCGAGCAGCTGCGCCGATGGCCCGCCTCTGATTTCCCGTCGAGAAGCCGTGTACATCGGGCGCCACACACCGGACAGCGAAACTCCCGGTCGGTCGTGGGCGTGGGCGCAGTGAAGACCAGTTTTCGGAAATCACTGAGGTCGATATCGGAAAAGTCCGTGCTCACGCCGACCACCTCACGTTTCGACTACGCGATTCGCCGGACGGTGGCGACCCCCAATTGGTCCCCCGTTCCAATCCGGATTTTGGCCCGATTTCTCGAACGCGGGGATGGAAGTATAGGTTATGAGGGTGGCGTATACTGGAGAATTGGTGTCTGCTACACTTCGGCGAGAAACTGCATCCGCCCTCCCCGATTTGAACGGGGGACAAGTCGATCTACAGTCGACTGCTCTACCAGTCTGAGCTAAGGGCGGGCAGGTGAAGATAGCAGACGAGCCCCAAATAAGGGTTATTATTCGTCTGCGTGCGTCGGAGGTGGGGAATGTTATATATACGAGAATGTGGATGGCTGTCATAGCGATGGGGAAAATAACGTTTCGCGCGGACGACGACCTCGTCGACGAGCTCGAGTCGTTCGACACCTCGAAGAGCGAGGTCATGCGCGAGGCGTTGCGATCCTACCTGGGCCGGTCACCGCCACCGGGGCCGCGGTCGGGGTCGTCCCCGAACGCGGATGTCGCCGAGACCGGTGGCAACGACCCGTCGTCTCTGGATGCGATGCTGGAATCGCGTATCGACGACGCCGTCGCCGACCGCCTCGGGCGATCCGATTCGACCGACGTCACACTTCGGATTCTGGTCGATTCCGAGCGCGAGGTGGAATCGACGGCTGCGTCGACCGAGCGGCTGTACACCGAGTCGGAGACGTCGTCGGACACCATCGGGAGCTTCGACGATCCCGACGACGCCGGGACGCACCAGGAACGAGACTGTTCGCAGTGTGGAATGGCAGTCGAAGCAGCGCACGTGTACTGTCCCAACTGTGGCGAGCAACTGACTGGCCGGGTGTTCTGTGAGTGTGGCTCGGAGGTTCGATCCGACTGGGCGTTCTGTCCCTCGTGCGGTCGTCGAACGCCGGCTGCGGACGTTCTCGACTCGGTCTGACCTGCCGTCTCTCCTTCCGCATTGTCGATCGTATCGGGACTGCTTGTCGAACTCGATAGTGCTCGATCAGCCGATCGTGGGTGTCCCTCGCCTGCCAGCATAGCGCGCCTCGATCGCCGATTGTCACACTCGAATGACTGTCGTAAGACGACGAAATACACGGCGCCATTACATTTATATACTGGGGGACTGTTTGTAGCAGCTACGTAAGACGGTCGTCTTACACAGCGCTGGGACGGGCGAAACCGCCCGACTGAACCCACGCGCGGTGTAAGACGAAGCGCGTCTGACAGGGGCGCACCACGTCTTACTCGAAACCAAACGGGGAATACAACAATGGAGCGTGTGACACTGCGAATTCCGAAGCAGCAAATCGACGAGGTCGAACAGCTGGTCGAAACGGGCGAGTTTCCGAACCGGAGCGAGGCGATCCGGTCGGCCGTCCGCGAAATGATCAACGAACAGAACGACGGCCGCCCCGAGCGCGCCGGAAAACGAACCTGGGCGAAGGTGTAACGATGCAGGACATCGTTCAGGACGCCCTCGAAAACGCCGAAGCGGAAGCCCGGGACATGGACGTCTCGATGGACGACGACGAGTTCGGTGACCCGCGGATCGTCATCATCGGGGCCGGCGGTGCCGGTAACAACACCATCAACCGGCTGTACAACATCGGCGTCGAAGGGGCCGACACGATCGCGATCAACACGGACAAACAGCACCTGAAGATGATCGAGGCCGACACGAAGATCCTCGTCGGCAAGTCGCTGACGAACGGCCTCGGTGCCGGTGGCGACCCCTCGATGGGTGAACGAGCGACCGAGATGGCCCAGAGTACCATCAAGGACGTCCTCGGTGACGCCGACCTCGTCTTCGTCACCGCCGGGATGGGCGGTGGGACGGGCACCGGTGCGGCGCCCGTCGCCGCGAAGATCGCCAAAGAGCAGGGCGCAATCGTCGTCGGGATGGTCTCGACGCCGTTCAACGTCGAACGTGCCCGCACGGTCAAGGCCGAGGAGGGCCTGGAGAAGCTGCGCGAACAGGCCGACTCGATCATCGTCCTCGACAACAACCGACTGCTCGACTACGTCCCGAACCTGCCGATCGGCAAGGCGTTCTCGGTGATGGACCAGATCATCGCCGAGACGGTCAAGGGGATCTCCGAGACGATCACCCAGCCGAGCCTGATCAACCTGGACTACGCGGACATGTCCACGATCATGAATCAGGGTGGCGTCGCGGTGATGCTCGTCGGCGAGACACAGGACAAGAACAAGACCGAAGAGGTGGTCAAGGACGCGATGAACCACCCGCTGTTAGACGTCGACTACCGCGGCGCCTCCGGTGGACTCGTCCACATCACCGGCGGTCCCGACCTCACGCTGAAAGAGGCCGAGGGCATCGCGGACAACATCACCGAGCGCCTCGAGGCCAGCGCAAACGTCATCTGGGGTGCCCGGATTCAGGAGAACTACAAGGGCAAGGTCCGCGTCATGGCGATCATGACCGGCGTCCAGTCCGCACAGGTCCTCGGTCCGACGACCCAGAAGCAGGCCGACAAGTCCCGTCGGAGCATCGAAGGCGTCAACGACGCAGACTTCGACGCGAGCAACAACGTCGAAGCCAAAAGCGAGGCCAACTACGGCGCCCACAGCGACGGTGGCCGCGAACAGGTCGAACGGAACAACGGCGTCGACGTCATCCGGTAACGTCTCCGGATCGAATTCGACGATCAGTTTGACGACGGATTTTCTCACTTGCGAAAGAACATAGCGGCGACGGTGTTGTCGAACCAGTCCTTTTAGTACCTGGCTTCACCATCGTTTGCCAGACGCCCGTCGACACACAATGGATCCGTTGCTCTCCGTGCTGATCGCGTTCGGTTTCTGTCTGTTCTTCGTGATCGAGGGGCTCGTGCTAGGCAAGTTGCTCCAGCCTGCTGTGTTCTACGTGGCCTACGTAACGTTTGTGGATCCCTCGACCGTCGCCCTGGCGGTCGTGACGTGTGCAGCTGCACTGGGGGCAACGATCGGGCAATGGTTACTCTACCGGACGTTTACGCCGACGAGACCGCCGCCTGGGGCCAGGTACTGGTCACCGGAACGACTCGAACGGCTTCCGGGCGTCCTCCGTAGATGGGCTGGCAAACGATGGGTGTCCCTCGTCGAGCGCCAGATCGACCGATTCGGTGCGTACGGGATCGCCGTCTGCACCGCGATCCCTGGCGTGCGAACGGTCGTGCCGATC
Source organism: Halovivax ruber XH-70 (assembly GCF_000328525.1). Taxonomy (NCBI): domain Archaea; kingdom Methanobacteriati; phylum Methanobacteriota; class Halobacteria; order Halobacteriales; family Natrialbaceae; genus Halovivax; species Halovivax ruber. Next base: position 2,410,929 of record NC_019964.1, on the reverse strand, counting down.
ATCGCGGGTGTCGGTGCGCAGCCCGAACGCGGCTACGTGATCGCCGACGGCGCGGGGAATCTGGTGTACATGCTACTGCTGCTAGGGGCAGCCTACGGGGTACTCGGAATCAGTCGGCTCTTCATCGGGCTCTGAGCCGAAACTCGCCGAGACGCCGTCGGTCAGCCACGCCGTTATTGGGCCGTCAGTCGTCCTCGCCTCTCGACGATGTCTGACACCGTCGGACAGTGATTACGCGAGCGCGTCCAGCAGCGTACACTTGCGACAGCGGTCGCCGGTGACGGAGGTCGTCGAGCCACACTGCGGACAGTCGGTGAGTTCGACATCGCCGTCTTCGCCGTACTCCGTCGCGGCCACGTCGGCCAGTTCCTCGTACCCGGCCATGATCGAGTGGCGGGTCCCGGGATGGCGTTCTTCCAGATCGTACAGGAGTCCCTGGATCTCGCCGCGGTAGGCTTCGCTCGCGTGGGGACACTCCGTGATGTGGGCGGGCAGATCGTTCAGGTGGGCGTAGAGGGCGACTTCCTTCTCGGGGACGTCGCGCAGGGGTTTCGCCCGGGCGACGAAGTCGTCCTGGTCTTCGCGATCTGGAAGTGGCCCGAGACTCGCGTCGAAGTGCTTCGCGATCTGGCCGACGTCGCCCTCGAGGAAGTTCATGAGGGCGGTCTGGGCCTCGTCGTCCAGGTTGTGTCCCGTAAACAGGAGGTCGGCGCCGAGTTCCTCGGCGTACCGCGAGAGGAGGTCACGCCGGAAGACACCGCAGTAGGCGCAGGCGGCCATGTTTTCGGGATCGTCCTCGACGACGTCGTCCATCCGGACGCCGAACTCGTCCTCGTAGCTCACCAGCTCGTGTCGGATGTCGAGGTCGGCTGTCAGTTCGACACAGGCGTCGACGCTCTTGTCGCGGTAGCCTTCGATCCCTTCGTGAATCGTCAGACCGACCAGCTCGATCCGCGGGTCGTCGGCGAACGTGTCGTGGAGGATTTGTGTGAGGACGACGCTGTCCTTCCCGCCGGAGAGGCCGATGACCCACGTTTGCGGGTTTTCAGGGCTGGCTTCGCGTGGAATCAGTTCGTCCCGGCGCACGCGTCGTCTGACGCGTTTCTCGATCGACGCGCTGAGGTGATCGCCACAGAGGTGTGCCCCCGAGTACGCGGCGTGCATGACCGCGTCCGCGCCACATCGATCGCAATCCATTACCGACGCGTTGACTGCGGGCGGGGAAGTCCGTTTCGCTGTCCCGATTGGCGAGCTGGTGGGGCGGGTACCCGTCACGGCTCAGGACTTACGCTGACTGCTCCACGATCGAACTCGATTTGACGGCGTCGGCCCCACCGTCGAGCGCCGAGAGGAGTGGATCGACGTACTGGTCGCGTGCGTCCGACGAGAACAGTTCGTGGCCACCGTCGTAGAGCACGACGCGTTCGGGTGGCACTCGCTCGCCGATCGCCGCGAGGTCGACGATGCGGTCTCGAAGCGAGCAGAAGACGACGGCGTCGTGATCGATCTCGAGCAGCTCGCGCTGGGCGTGCAACGTCGTGTCGACGAACGCCGGCGAGATCCACCGCGGTTGCGTCGCGAGCTGATGGTCGGTCGCTCTCGGTCCGAGGAGCTCGCGATCGAAGCGGGTGACGGGAAGGACGGGCGTTTCGATCGGCACCGCCGCGACCGTATCGAGGAGTCGGTCGGGCCACAGCGAGCCGTATCCCCAGAACGGGGCCAGATAGACGTGGTTGTCGGCCCCGTCGATGGCCTGGCCGACCAGCCCACCGGCGCTGTGTGCGAGGAGCTGGTAGCCGTCCATGTCGCGGACGTACTCGGCGACCGGCTCGACCCAGTCTGCCATGACGTCCGTGATGTCCGTCGGGAGCTCGAACGCGTGGACCCGGTAGCCCGCGTTGCCGAGCGTCCCGACCAGCCAGCTGACGTTCTCGTGCGTGAATCGGTTTCCCCACCCCATGCAGAAGACGAGGTCCGTCTCCCCGTCCTCGTTGAAGATTCGGTGACGCATACGGGCGTCTTCACCGCGCCGCCTCTAAAAGCGTACACTCGGGTGGGCCGATTCCGCTCCCTGGCATGGACGGCCTCGACCGGAAACCGTTTTGCGCCTCCGTCGTCTACTCCCGCCGATGAGTCTCGAACGTGAGGCGGCGGTCGATCGCCTCGAGACGCTGATCGAGACGGTCGACAGTGGGCCGATGCCGGTGCCAGTCCGCGAGGTGTGGGTCTACGGCGACCTCGCGCTCGGGATGGACCCGATCGATCGACTCGACGTCTACCTCACGAAGGACATCCTCCTCGAGAACGACGAAGCGCGCGACCAGGCGTATTACGACAAACACGGCGTTCGTGGCGTCGGAACCGCCGTGGACGCCGACTGGGCCGACGAGTTCCCAGACGCCGTCCGGGCGAACGACCACGGCCACGTCGCGCCGGAACGGTGTCTGGCGGCACACTTGCTGGACGACGACGAGCCGATCCACCTGGAGGTCTGTAATACCTCCTTCGAGGACAACGTCACCCAGCGCCTGCGCGGTGCTCGACTTCGCGAGGACTACACGCAGTTACTCGACCCCCGCGGGGTCTGCCTCTGGGTCGACGGGACGTGGTCGTCGGAGGCGTTCGAGAAGCTCAGAGAGAGCGCGTTCGCGATGCCGACGCTGTCGGCGTCACTCGAGATGCTCGGCATGGACGAGTCGGCAGCGAACGAGGCCGCGGCGGCGGTCCACGCCTGGCGTGAGGATCAGGACGGCGTGACGGTTCGCGGCGACGTGGTTTAGGCCGGGAGACGTGGCCGGTACCGGCGGCCCTGGTCGTCACTCCTCGAATTCGAAGGTTCCGTTCTCCTGGATGCGCTCTCCGTCGACCTCGATGTGTGAGTCCTCGCTCATGTCGACGATCATGTCGAGGTGGATCGCGGAGTCGTTGCGCTCGTGATCGTCGGGAACCGTCTCCTCGTAGGCGCGCCCGATGGCCATGTGGACGGTGTCGCCCATCTTCTCGTCGAACAGCATGTTCGTGGTGAACCGGTCGATGTCGCGATTCATCCCGATGCCGAGTTCGCCCAGCCGCCGCGCGCCGGGGTCGGTGTCGAGGATCGCTGCTAACGCGTCTTCGTTCTTGCCAGCGTCGTGATCGACGATCTCGCCCCCTTCGAATCGGAGTCGGACGTCACTAACCTCTCGGCCCTGGGCCATGAGCGGCTTGTCGAACAGGACCTCGCCTTCGACGCTGTCGGGGATGGGCGCCGTGTACACCTCGCCGCCAGGCAGGTTCTTCTCGGCGTAGTCGTTCTGGACGATCATGTCGTCGATGCGCATCGTCACGTCGGTACTGTCCCCGCTGACGATGCGCACCTCGCTTCCCGACTCGAGAATGTCGACGAGCTGTGCTTGGTACTCGCGAACGGCCTCCCAGTCCTTGTTGACGGCGTCCCAGACGAAGTCTTCGTAGGCTTCAGTGCTCATTTCGGCGGCCTGTGCGTCAGCCGGAGCGGGGTACTGGGTGGTCACCCACCGCTTTTCGGTCATCTTCTCGGACAGCGGCTGCATGAGCGTCGCAAACGCGGTGTTCGTCTCCGGATCGATGTCGCTACGCTCGTAGGTGTTCTCGTGTCCCCCGATGTTGATGATCGCGTCGAGTTCGTCCCACATCGCGAGCATGGCCTGCGGTGGGTCGTCGTACGCGTCCGGGTCCATCGCTCGCATAAAGGCGCGAGTTGCGCTGCTGTTGGTTCCCATCACGAGAGGAAAGGCTCCACGTGCCCCGATTTCCTCGTGGAGCGCGACGACCAGCTCGTCGGCGGCGGCCGGTGCCTGGATGAGTACTTCGTCCCCGGGTTGGATATCCACGGAGTGGTCAGCGATGATGCGTGCGTGATCCTCGACTCTGGAATCCATACACAGTTCGTCTGACGGCCTCGCTGTAAACGTTCCCAAAGCGGATCCAGACTGGGTCCGGTCGGACTACCGACACAGGTCACTCGTCAGGTGGCGGCGCGACGCCGTCACGCTCGAACGCGTCCAACCGTCACGTGAAACGGGACCGTCTCGGTCCGCCGATAGGATCGATCGACCATCTGGTGGACGACGGTTCGCCCCATCTCGCGCCACGCCGCCCGGAGGTCGTCGTACTCGTCCGGTGTCAACGCGCCGGCGAGCAGGGTCTCTCGGTCGTCGGCCAGTCCCTCGCCGGAGGCCTTTCGCTTCGCCGATCGCACCGCGGACTCGTCGTACGGCGGTTCGATCGAACGATCGTGGTCGTATCGGGCCGTCCGCACGACGTCGAGGTCCGCGGTAGCGAACGCGTCGCTGGCTTCCGCACCGAGGGTGACGTCGGTCGGCACGCCGTCGAGATAGGCTTCCCGAGCGCGGGTTGCGAGCCCCGATTCGTCGTCGACGCTCGACTCGATCGTGACGGCGCCGTTGTCGGGTTCGATCGCCGCGACGAGGTCCGACGAGACGCGGGCGAACTCGGAGACGGCGGCGGCCGGATCGGGAAGGTTGATCAGCAGCGCCTGACAGACCACGAGATCGAACGAATCGTCCGCAAACGGGAGTCGCGTGGCGTCGCCAGCGACGACGGGGACGTGGCCACTCGCTCTGGAGAGGAGTCCGACGTCGACGTCGCAGCCGATCACCTCACAGTCGTCCGGACTCTCGGAGTCGAGGACGCGGCTCAGTTCACCCGTCCCGCACCCCACGTCCAGCACGCGTTCGCGGTCGTCGAGCGAGAGGCCCCGCAGTGCCTCCCGCGAATCGTCCCACATCCCTTCGCGCGTCCGGCGAAGGTACTCGGCGGAGAACTCGCGCACGGGTGGGTTTCGAACGGGTCGAGCAAAAGTGGGCTGGTCTCAGATCAGTTCTCGCGCAGTTCTTTCGTCTTCGCGATGTTCCACGAGAAGCCGCGGCCGTCTTCGGTCGGCGTCTCGAGGGCGAACGGTAGATCGCGTAGTTCGGGGTGGTTGACGATGGCGCTGATCCCGTCCTCGCCGATGTAGCCCTCGCCGATGAGGGCGTGTTCGTCCTTGTGCGTGCCGACGTCGTGTTTCGAGTCGTTCAGGTGGATGTACTCCAGGTACTCGAGGCCGACTTCGTCGTCGAAGCGCTCGACCGTCTCGTCGACGGCTTCGGGCGTCGTGAGGTCGTTGCCGGCGACGAGCGTGTGGGCCGTGTCGATGCAGATGCCGATGTCGGTGTCGGTCCGGTCGATGATCCCCGCGAGGTGGGAGAACTCGCCGCCGAGCTTGGTGCCGCTGCCGGCGTCGGATTCGACGAGGAGCGTGACGCCGTCGGGCACGTCGAGTTCGTCGATCGCACTCGCGGCGTTGTCCAGCCCACCCTCGACACCAGCGCCCGTGTGGGCGCCGAGATGCGTGTTTACGTACGGAACGCCGAGTTTTTCGGCCGCGTCGAGTTCGGCTTGCAGCGACGAGAGTGACTTCTCGCGAAGGTCGTCTTTGGGCGTACAGAGGTTGACGAGGTACGCCGAGTGAATCACCCACGGTCCGTCGAGTTCAGCGTCGGATTTCGCCCGAAAGCCCTCGGCTGCCTCGTCGTCGATCTCGGGTTCGGCCCAGACCTGTGGCGACGTGGTGAAGATCTGGCCGCAGTTGCCGCCGAACGCCAGCTGGCGCGGGACGGCGTTGCGGATGTCGTCGTACGGTGGGGTCTCCTCGTCGGAGGAGACGCGCGATCCGGAGATGGAGACGTGTGCGCCTACCTTCATGGATTCGTGTCGGTACGGGACCCTGATAGGGGTATCGAAGCCAGAAACGTGATCGGGTGAGTCGTTCGATGTGCCGATAGCGGGTTGGCCAGTCGATGGTCACTCGCCGCCGTCGGTGACCGCTTTCGTCTCCCGGTTTCGGACCCACTCGTCGGCGTCGTACTTCCGGTCGGCCAGATCGCGCGCCGCCCACAGTTCGTCGCTCGACCACTCGCCATCGTCGGCATCGCACCACGCTCCGAGGGCGCTCGCGAGGTGATCGACACACGCCTCGCGGTCGAGGTCGGTCTCGGCCGCGATACTCCCGACACGATCGGTGAATCGGTCCGCCGTCACCTCGTGGTCGGCGAAGACGCCGAGGTGGTGTGTCGGCGTCCGATCGTAGCTGATCGAGCCGTGCTGGATGACGGCGTCACGCCGGCGGTACTGGGCGTTGCCGCTGACCTTCAGCGAGGCGCCGTCGTCGGTGTGGACGACGATATCGTGCGCCGGGTTGACGTCTCGGAGGTAACAGGAGGGCTGGTGGATCGACGCCTTCGGTCGTTCGGCGAAGTCGGCGTCGATGCCCATCCGATCGAGCGCGTCGAGGATCGGCTCGCAGAACAACGCGTAACACTCCATCAGGTCCCCTGGAACCTCCTCGGCAGGCGCGACGATGGTGTAGGAGATGTCCCCGTATCGGTCGTGGTAGATCCCGCCACCGCCGGTCTGGCGACGGGTGACGTCGATCCCCTCGCGCTCGCAGTAGTCCCAGTCGACGCTTTCTGCCTTCTGTCGGTAGCCAAGCGAGAGCGTGCTCGGCTCCCACGCGTACGTTCTGACGGTCCGAACGCCGTCCTCGTGGGCCGTCTTGACGGCGACTTCTTCGAGCGCCATCTGGGTCGCCCCGTCCCGGGGCTCGTCACGGATCAGCCGCCACTCCCGGTCGGCGAGTTCGCTCATACGGGCCCATCGACCGGGATCGGCAAACCGCTTCCGATTCGTGCGATCCACCTCACGTCGAAACGAGCCGTTCGCGACTGCTGGCGACGGTTTTGCAGAAGAACCCCGCTCGGAGAGCTGAACTGGCCGAGGGCCATTTTATATTGCGTTATATAGTTTATAAATCGACAAATGTGGGTTCAGGGTGGCTGTACTGCGTGAAATAGCGGGTATCTGTTTGTGGGATTGCTGTCGCGATCGCGGAACGGGCTACGTTTCCGAGTTGATTGGCGCGGTCATCGCTCTCCTGGGAGAACCACCGGTCCGATATCGGATCTCTCGGGCCGTGTTCTGGAACTCGATCGAACTCCGGTGGGCCGGTAACCAACTGATGCCTGCGTATTTTGGGTTCGCAACCGGGCGGTTGCCACTGCTTCGAGCTGTGGACCGCATCGGGCACCCGGTTGATCGAACCGACCGTTCGATAGCGAACATGACTGCCGGGACATCGGATGGACGATCCGATGCGATCGCGCCGTTCGGCCGGCACTTCGTTCGATCACGGTACAGGTTGGCCCACAGCCGCTGGCGGGCCGTGGTGAGCAGGTCGATTCGACTGTCGCGCGCTTTTTACCGCCGCACCGTCTAGGCGGGGGCATGGTTCGAAACGTCGCTCCGGAACTTCCCGATCTCGACGCCGAGGACTTCTATCTCCTCTCCGGCGTCGAACAGGGGATGCGGTTTTCGGAGTGGGTCAAACGGGAGAAGCTCCCCGAGTTCAGCAGTCTCACTCCCGAGGAGGTCGAGTACCGACTCGAACGGTGTCTCAAACGCGGCCTCGTCGAGAAGAAGACGATCCAGTACGAGGGCTACACCCTGCAGTTCGAGGGCTACGACACGCTCGCGTTACGAGCACTCGTCGAGCGAGACGTCATCGGTGAGTTCGGCTCACCTCTCGGTGTCGGGAAAGAGAGCGACGTCTACGAGGTCCGCTCGTACAAACCGCTCGCGCTCAAGTACCACCGTGAGGGGTACACGAACTTCCGGAAGGTGGCCAAAGAGCGCGATTACACGTCCGATCGCGAGCACGTCTCCTGGCTGTACACTGCGCGCAAGGCGGCCGAGCGAGAGTTCGAGATTCTGGAGGCGCTCTACCCCGACGTCTCGGTGCCGCGTCCGATCGAACAGAATCGCCACGCGATCGTGATGGAAAAGATGGATGGTGTGGAGCTCTCGCGGGCGAAACTCGACGACGACCAGGTCGTCGGCGTTCTCGACATGCTACTGGTCGAACTCACGCGCGGGTACGAACTGGGGTACATCCACGCGGACATGAGCGAATACAACATCTTCGTCGACGAGGGCGGTGTGACGATCTTCGACTGGCCTCAGGCTGTTCCGACGGATCATCCGAACGCCGACGAGTTTTTAGAACGCGACGTGACCAACCTCGTTGGATACTTCGATCGAAAGTATCCGAACCAGCTTCCGGAGTGGGACGTGCCGTCCATCGCGGCCGCCGTCCGATCTGGGACGTTCGACTCCGTGCAGACCAGTCAGTAGCCCGCTCGCGACGTTTTCTGACGCCCGCCTCGATTCGTGCCACTCTTTAAATAGGGTGGCCTATATTTGGCGAATACACTCTATAGCGCTATACAGAATCTCGGTCGCGGTGTCGTCGCTCAACTCGTAGATTTTGACAGTATAACGGCTGTATAGCGGGGTAGGGGCGTTTCGTGGGGGTGATTCGTGTCGTCTCGGTGGGTGTGGTGCTCCGGTGTTCGCTCATCCACCCTGTCGATAGTGGGAACGTGGCGTGCGATGGGTGTCGACTTTTTGCCACCGCCTCCCGTCCGTTCACTATGTCGACTGATACCGTTCCACAGTACACGCGCGGTGGCATCTGGGGAGGCGGCGCCGTTGCGGCGATCGTCGCCGGGCTCGCGATGGGGCTCGTGATGCACTTCGGGGCCGGCCTGATCGAACTACTCGGTGGGCTGGCGCCCGTCCCGGGGGAATCGGTCGTCTGGGGGTGGACGATTCATCTGCTCATCAGCGTCGCGTTCGGGCTCGCTTTCGCCGTCTGTGTCTCGCGAGCGCCGATCTGCCAGCAGGTTCGTGACTTTACCGACCTGGCCCTCGCCGGGGTCGCGTACGGAGCGTTTATCGGTGTAGTGGCCGGCGGTGTCGTGTTCCCGGTTGCCATGACGCGTGCGGACGTGGCGACGTTGCCCCTGCCATTCCTGCCGCTACCGGGCGCTGCGGGCGAACTCGTCGCCGCGGTTATCTTCGCCATCGGGCATCTGGTGTACGGGCTCGTTCTCGGGGTGACGTTCGCGACGATCAACGGGCTCACCCCTGCCGGTCGTTTCGAGCGGTTCGCCGTGCTCGACTAAGCAGGAACGAACTGTGGTGGTGAGCTTTCGTCTCGATACCGTCTGGAACCGCCACACTGCGGACGACAGCGCTTCGAAGCCCTTATGAAACGACGTTCGGTAGTATGGGTAGCTACGCTGGGCGGCGGGCACCAGCGGGCACCCGTACGGGTTACCCACGGGTTGGAATGTGGGCCGGCTGACCGGTCTGAACCAGGAACGCCCGCGGTGATACACATGGCACGAAGCTTCTACTCCCACATCAAGGAGGCATGGAAGAACCCCGGCGACGGTAAACTCGGGGAACTGCAGTGGCAACGCAAACAGGAGTGGCGCAAACAGGGCGCCATCGAGCGCATCGAGCGACCGACGCGACTCGACAAGGCCCGTGAACTCGGCTACAAGGCCAAACAGGGCATCGTCCTCACGCGTGTCTCCGTCCGCAAGGGGACCGCCCGGAAGGAGCGCTTCACCGCCGGTCGGCGGTCCAAGCGCCAGGGCGTCAACCGCATCGGCCGGCGCAAGAACATCCAGCGCATCGGCGAGGAGCGCGTCTCCCGCAAGTACCCCAACCTGCGGGTGCTGGCCAGTTACTGGGTCGGTGAGGACGGCTCCCAGAAGTGGTTCGAAGTGATCCTCGTGGATCCGGAGCACCCGGCGATCGAGAACGACGACGACCTGAACTGGATCTGCGCGGACGAGCACACGAACCGTGCGTTCCGTGGCCTGACCAACGCCGGCAAGTCGAACCGTGGTCTCCAGAACCGCGGCAAGGGCACCGAGAAGGTTCGCCCGTCGAACAACGGCGAGTAATCGCCAGCGAGTAACCGACCGACGAATGGTCGGCCGGCGTATACTCGATCTCTCCTGGAACATCCCGATTTCTGTCCGATCTCACCATTTTTATCGGTTGGTTACCTACGTGTGTTGTGAGTATCTTCGGCAAATTCCACGTTCCGTCATCGGCGTTCGCCCTCCACGAAACGCTCACGGCGGTGCCGGAAATGGCGATCGAGATCGAACGCGTCGTGGTCACGGACGAGGTGCTGACGCCGTACTTTTGGATTTCGGGCGTCTCACCCAGTGCGTTCGAGACGGCAGCGCGTGACGATCAAACGATCCAGCAAATCAAGAAGTTGGACGAGTTCGCCGACTCGGCACTCTACCGTGCGGAGTGGACGGCGCAGGTCCAGTCGGTCCTGTACGCGTACACCGAAATCGAGGCCGTGATCCTGGAGGCAACGGGGACCGACCAGCGGTGGGAGCTTCGCATTCGCTTCGACGACCGCGACCAGCTCGGTGCCTTTCAGGACTACTGTGAGAGACACCGGATCGCGTTCAGTCTGCAGCAACTCACCCAGCTATCGCAGCCGAAAACCGGTGGTCAGTATGGGTTGACACCGAAACAGCAGGAGGCGCTGGTCGCAGCATGGGAGGCCGGCTACTTCGAGACACCAAAGGAAGCGGCGCTCACGGACGTCGCGGACGAACTCGGAATTACGCAACAGTCGCTCTCGAAGCGCCTTCAGCGGGCGAACCAGGCGTTGATCGGAAATACGCTGGTCGTCTCCGCGGAGTACGCGGCGCCCGATGCTCCCGACCCCGACTTGAAACACTGATAGTACAGTCCGGTTGCACAGGGGCGTCGGTCCCGTTGGTGAAGTAGAGGCACTACAATGAGTTCACCTCGCTGGCCGGCCGTCGACAGTTCGGAACTGCTCACCCACGGCGATCGCCGTCAGCTCTGTTCGATTCTGGCTGCGAGCGGGCCGCTGCCGATATCGGTGTTGGCTGAAAGACTGGTCGATCGGGCCGGCGGTAGCACGTTCGACGATCCGACGTCGGCGCGCATCGCGCTCCGTCACAATCACCTTCCGCGGCTTCGCGATCGCGGTATCGTCGACTA